>DASZVD010000145.1:0-10334 GCA_035547375.1 Steroidobacteraceae bacterium | reverse complement strand
CGTTCATTCGACGCTTTCTGGAGTTGCGCCGTGCCTGATTCCACTCCAGGAGGGGAGCCCGGTACGACCGGCCGCTACAGCAATCGGGTTGCGGCCCAGGAGCGTCGCAAGCTGAACGCGGCTCACTCGCACCTGTGGTCCGGGTTCGGCCTGTTCGGCTTGATCGGTTGGTCCGTGGCCGCCCCGACGGCCCTGGGAGGGCTGCTCGGCCTCTGGATCGACCGGAAACACCCGGGAGCCCATTCCTGGACGCTCCCGCTCCTGGTAGCGGGCCTGACGGTAGGTTGCGCAACGGCCTGGCACTGGGTCGCCCGGGAGCAGCAGGCCATTCACGAGGAGGACGAGAAGTGAGCGGCGCGGCCATCGCACTGGCCGCCGGCCTGGCGCTCGGCGCGGCTTACTTCTGGGGCCTGTGGTGGACGGTCCGTCGGGGCCTCACCGCGGCGAATCCCGCGCTCTGGTTCGGCATCAGCGCGCTCCTGCGGCTGGGCGCCTTGCTGACGGGCCTCTATTTCATAGGCCGTGCCGGCTGGCCGAGTCTCGTCCTGATGCTCGGCGGCATACTGATCGCCCGTGCCTGGGTAACACGTGCCGCGCGCACGGCGGCGTAGGCCGGATATGCGTCTGACTCCCGATCAACTCGTCATCTGGCAGTATGGCTTCATCAAGCTCAATGCCACGATCCTGACGACCTGGCTGATCATTCTGCTGCTCGCGTTGGGCGCACGCCTGGCGACCCGCAAGCTCACGACCGATGTCGAGCCGTCCCGTTGGCAGGCCGCGCTCGAAATCATGGTCACCGCCATCGGGTCGCAGATCGAGAGCACGGGCCTGGCCCAGCCCCGCCGCTATATCGCGTTCATCGGGACTTTGTTCCTGTTCATCGCGACCGCGAACCTCCTGACGATAGTGCCCGCCTACGAGCCGCCGACCGGCTCCCTGTCGACGACCGCGGCGCTGGCGCTGTGCGTGTTCATCGCCGTGCCACTGTTTGGAATCGGCCAGCGCGGCTGGCGACGCTATCTCGAGGCCTACCTGCAGCCCACGGCGCTGATGCTGCCGTTCAATCTCATCGGCGAGCTGTCGCGCACCCTCGCGCTGGCGGTGCGCCTGTTCGGTAACATGATGAGCGGGACGATGATCATAGCGATTCTGCTGACCATCACGCCGTTCGTCTTTCCCGCGGCGATGAGCGCGTTGGGCCTCCTTACCGGAATGGTGCAGGCGTACATCTTCAGCACCCTGGCGACGGTCTACATCGCCGCCGGCACCGGCGCGGGCGCGAGTTGAATCTTCTGACAGACGGGGAATATTGGAATGGACAGCATGACACTCATTGCGATGGCCTCCACGGTGACCGCCGGGATCACCATCTGCATCGGTTGCCTCGGCCCGGCCATGGGTCAGGGCCGGGCCGTCGCGACCGCCTTGAGCGCGCTGGCTCAACAGCCTGACGCGGCGAACACCATCACCCGCACCCTGTTCGTCGGCCTGGCCATGATCGAGTCGATGGCCATTTACAGCTTCGTGGTATCGATGATCCTGCTGTTCGCCAACCCCTTCTGGAACCACGTCATCGCACCGCTCGCCGGGAAGTAAGCCGTGCTCATCGACTGGTTCACCGTCGCCGCCCAGATCGTCAATTTCCTGCTCCTGGTGTGGTTGTTGCAACGCTTCCTCTACAAGCCGGTACTGGCGGCCATCGATGCCCGCGAGAAGCGGATCGCCGAGCAGCTGACGCGCGCGACCGAGCGTGAAACGCAGGCGCAACAGGAGCGCGACCGCTATCACGGCCGCAACGAAGAAATCGAGTCACAAAAAGAAGGCCTCCTGCGAGCGGCGGCCGAGGCCGCCACCGCCGAGCGTCAGCGTCTGTTGGAAGCGGCCCATCACGATGCCGACGCCCTGCGCACCCGTCTCACCCACGCAGTCGCGGAGGAGCAGGACGAGCTCAGCCGGCGCTTGCGCGAGCAGGCGCAGGAGGAAGTGCTGGCGATAGCGCGCAAGACGCTTCACGACCTCGCGGGAGTCGAGCTCGAGGAGCGCATCATCGAAGCGTTCATCGACCGGCTCCGCCGCCTTCAGCCCCATGCCGCCGACACGCCCGGGAGTCCAGCGAGCGGCGCAGTCGAGGCGCTCGTCCGCAGCGGGTTCGAGCTGTCCACCGCGCAGCAGGCCGCGCTGCAAGCGGCAGTACGCGCGCATTTCGGCGCAGCCACCGCCGTCCGCTTCGAAAGAGCCACGGCGGTCCTTTGCGGAATCGAGCTGACGGCCGACGGCGTCAAGCTGGCCTGGAGCATCGCGGACTATCTGGACTCGCTGGCGCGGCTCACCGCCGCGACAGCCGGCCCAGGGGCCACGGCCGCGGCGCCTACGGTAACCGCGAATGCCTCCTGACGCCACGCTCGCCGAGCTCGAGCACGCTCTGTCGGATCTGCGCCGGGCCCGGGAAAGTTTCGAGCCGCGCCTGATACCCAGGGAAGTTGGCATCATCACATCCATATCGACCGGCGTGGCCACCGTGGCCGGCCTGCGCGGCGTGGGCCTCGACGAGCTGCTGGAATTTCCGCAGAACCTGTTCGGCATTGCCTTCGATATCGACGAGAGCCACGTCGGCGTGGTCCTGTTGGGGGATTACGCTCATCTGGGCGTGGGCAACGAAGTCACGCGCACCGGCCGTGTGATGGATGTCGGAGTGGGTGACTCACTCCTCGGGCGCGTGATCGATCCGCTCGGCCGGCCGCTCGCTGAGCGGGGGCCGCTCGTCTGCCCGCGCCGCCTGCCCATCGAGCGGCCGGCGAAGCCCATCATGAGCCGGGAACCGGTCGTCGCGCCGCTGCAGACGGGAATCAAGGTCATCGACGCCCTCGTGCCGATCGGCCGGGGCCAGCGGGAATTGATTCTCGGCGACCGCCAGACCGGCAAGACGGCCATTGCGATCGACACGATCATCAATCAACGTGACCAGAACGTGATCTGCGTCTATGTCGCCATCGGGCAGCGCGCCTCCGCGGTCGCCCAGGTGATCGCGGACCTGCGCGAGCACGACGCCCTGCCCTACACCCTCGTCATGGTAAGTGAAGCCAGCGACGCGCCGGGCTTGAACTATATCGCCCCCTACGCAGCGACCAGCATCGCCGAGCACTTCATGGAGTCGGGCCGGGATGTCCTGATCGTCTACGACGACCTGACTCAGCACGCCCGTGCCTATCGGGAGATCTCCCTGCTGCTGCAAAGGCCGCCGGGCCGCGAAGCCTTCCCCGGCGACATTTTCTACGTCCACTCCCGGCTCCTGGAGCGCGCGACTCATTTGCGCAAGGAAGAAGGCGGCGGATCGTTGACCGCCCTGCCGATCATCGAGACCGAAGCCGAAGACATCGCCGCCTACATTCCCACCAATCTCATCTCCATCACGGACGGCCAGCTGTACGTTGCTCCGACACTGTTCGAGTTGGGAGTGCTGCCTGCCATAGACGTGGGCAAATCCGTCTCCCGTGTCGGCAGCGCCGCGCAGCTGCCCGCGTACCGGACGATCGCCGGAGACTTGAAGCTCGCCTACGCGCAGTTCGAGGAGTTGGCGGCCTTCTCCCGTTTCGGGACCCGCCTGGACGCGAACACGCGCCAGGTCCTCAATCGCGGCGAGCGCGTCCGGGAGTGCTTGAAGCAGCCGCAAGCGAGCCCCGTGCCGGTCCTGGAGCAGATTGCACTGCTGCGCGCGCTGACGAGCGGCCTCCTGGATGAGCTGCCCCTCGCAGCCATCGCGGCCGCCGAGCAACAGGTGCGCAGCGCGGTCCTTGGGGCGGCCCCGGAAAGGTATCCCACGGACCGCGAGTGGCACGCGGATGACCTGGCGGCTCTCGATCGGATGTTGCGCTCCGCGCTCGCGCACCCACCCGCATGACCGATACACTGGTTGCGCTGCGCCACAAGCTTGCCGAGGCCCGCCAGCTCGCTTCGGTCGTGCGCGCGATGAAGGCGGTCGCGGCCGCATCGATAACGGAATACGAAGCGGCGGTTGCTGCGTTGGCGCATTACCAACGCGCGGTGGAGGTCAGCCTGGGGGCTTGCCTGCGTCGCGACGGCCCCGGTCCGCCATCGAGCCCTGCAGCCGCGCGGGACGCCCCGCTGGGGGCTCTCGTTTTCGGCTCCGATCAGGGACTGGTGGGGCGCTTCAACGAAAACATCGGCGATCTGGCGCTGCGGACCTTGCGTGACCTGCCGGGACCGAAGTGGCTGTGGACCGTCGGCGAGCGCATCACGTCCTACCTCGAGCTGGGCGGCCTGACCGTCAGGCGACAATTCTCGACCCCGGGTTCCGTGGCCGCGATCGCCGGTTTCGTTACCGAGGTGCAGCTCGAAATAGAAGGCCTCGTGGCCGCGGGACACTGCTCTGAGGTCCTCGTGTTCTGCAATCACCCGGAAGAAGGAGCACGCTACGTCGGCGACAAACGACGCTTGCTACCCCTGGACAGGGAATGGCGGAGCCGGCTCGCCGCATGTGCCTGGCCGACGCCTCGGGCCGCCGAGGTGCTCGGTGACACGTCAGCCACTCTCGCCGGACTGGTGCGCGAGCAGCTCTTCATCAGTCTCTACCGCGCCTGCGCCGAATCGTTGGCCAGCGAAAACGGCAGCCGGCTGGAAGCGATGCAGCGCGCCGAGAGAAACATCGAGTCTGTCTCGACCGATCTGCAGCGGTCGTCGAACCGGCTGCGCCAGACCAGCATCGACACAGAGCTCTTCGACGTGCTCGCAGGCTTCAACTCCCTGACTCACCCCCCGTGAGCGATCCAACTGTCGATCTGCGGTAGCAGTTGGGTCGCGAACCGCACGTTCTGACGAATGGAGGCCACCGCGCCCAGGGAAGGCTTGCGGGCCTCGGGCGGCACGGAACGAGCTTCGTAAGCCTCGAGATCGGCGATCCGCCGCGGGTCGGCCGACTGACCCGCAATGGCCACGGCGATTCCCCAGCGCTCCTGCGGATCGAGCCGGATCGCCGGGTCGTCCAGCTGCGGGGCAACCGCCTGCCACACGACATCCGCGTGCCGGCGCGCCAACACCGCCAGAATGGAGGGGCCCACACCGGCCGGCACCTCATCGCTCAACGCAATGTCGGTCATGCGCCGTGCCAGACCCGCGTCCATCACTCCACCCAGCGCCGTGAAGAGATGTAACTTGTCGAGCGGATCGTCGGCACTGCGCGCGCGCTCCAACAGGGAAGCGAAAGTAGCCGGATCCGCGTGCGCGGCCACGATCGCCAGGTCTATCCGGCGCTCCTCGGGAGTCCCGGAGCCGCCGGCAAAGTTACGCCGTGCGGCGGCAATCACGTCAGCATCACCGAAGTCGGCTTGGGCCTGCAGCAGGACGCCGCGCAGCACCGAGAGATTCGCGGCCTCGGCCGGCGACCGGACGGTCCCCAGGTGTGATGCCAGCGGCGCCAGCAACTCGAGCGCAAAGTGTCTGAACGCGGTCCGGGCGGGGCCCTCGGAATAATGGCTCTCCAGCTGGGTGAGCAGGCGGATGAGGCGCCCCCAGACGATCGGATTGGCATCGGGAGGCAACGTCGCAGGAAGCTGCAGCAGCCGCGACAGCGGGGAGTAGCCCGCGACGCCGAGAGCGTAGGCGTCATTCAGCAGGCCGACCTGATCCATCGGCGCCAGTGTGCCTACTTGCGGAACCAGTGCGGCAAAAGTCGCATCGTCATAGAGGACGCGCGCGTAACCTAATTGTCCGGCGTTGACGAGCATCGCGCCCTGGCTTCGCACATCGAGCGCGTCTTCCAGGAGCACGGTTCTCTTCTCACCCACGACCGGCCCAACGACCAGCGGCAATCGCCAATGTTGCCGCGGCAAAGCGCGAATCGTCTCCGGGTCCTGCGCGAAGCGTCCCTCGGCGAGGCGCACGCCGCTCCCCGTCTGCGTCACCCGAACGAGAGGCACCCCTTCCTGCCGAGTGAAATCGTGCTCGATCGCCAGAATCGGCTTGCCGACCACACGCTGCATGACGGTCCACAGGTCGCTGTCGGTCGTGTTGCCGTACTCGTGCGCCCGCATGTACTGCCGTACGCCTTCGCGAAAGCGATCCTGCCCGACGTACGCGTTCAGCATGCTGATGATGGCGGCGCCCTTCGCATACGTGATCGAGTCGAACGCCTGATCGGCCTGGGCCGGCGTCAGGATCTCCTGCACGACAGCGTGAGTCGAAGGCACGGCATCAGCCTGCTTGCCAGCCTCGAAAATGGAGGAAGCCTGCAGGCCTGTCTCCCATTCCGGGTGCAGGGCGTCGGCGGCGAACGTCTGCATCCAGCGCGCGAAGCCCTCGTTCAGCCATAGATCGCTCCACCATGACATGGTGACGAGATCGCCGAACCACTGATGCGCCATCTCGTGACTGACGACCTGGAAGACGACCTGCCGGTCGGCTTCGGTCGACGTCGCGGGATCGAACAACACGTGGTTCTGCGAATAAAAGATGGCGCCCCAGTTCTCCATGGACCCGCCTTGAATGGCCCCTGGCGAGGCAATCAGGTCCAGTTTCGGCAAGGGATAGCGGACGCCGAAGTAGCCGTTGTAGTAGTGGAGAAGCTCGACAGCCTGTTCGAGCGCGTAAGCCGCCTTCGGCGTATCGCCCCGCTTGACGACCACGCCGACATCGACGCCATCGATGGAGCGGTGAATCCGTTCGAAGTCGCCTACCCCCACGAACAACAGATAGGTCGACATCCGCGGAGTCTCCGCGAAGCGCACTCTCTGCAACGTGCCCGAGAGGGGTGTGATCGAAGCCACCGGCATGTTGGATAGTGCCATACGATCCCGCGGCTCGTCGATCGAGACAGTGAACGTCGCCTTGCGCGCAGGCTCGTCCCAACACGGCAACAGCCGCCGCGCCTCCGCGGGCTCGAAGTTGGTTGCCAGCGTTCGGCGCGGGCCCTCCGGACTCGAGTAGTCCATGGCAAAGAAACCGAGCGTGCCGCGGGCGATCGTCCCGTCATACTCGATCGCGATCTTGTGCTTGCCGCGCTTCAGCGGAGCGCCGAAACGCAAAGCGGCCCGGCCCGTCTCCCGGTCGAACGTCACGGCAGCATCGCGGCCGCCGTCGGCGGTTGCGTGCACGAAGTGCAAGCCCACCGCATTGAGGACGACATCGGGTGTTGCCGCTCGCACGGTGACATCGATGGTCACCTTGCCGCTGAACGTGAGCGCCTCGGCATCGGGCGTGAGCGCCAGGTCGTAGTGTGACGGGATGACGGTATCGGGCAGAGTCTCGCGGGCCGGCTTGCCGCCGGCCGCCGCAGCGGCGCCAAATCCCGGGACTGCAAGATACAGCAGCGCGAGCGCCGCGCCGGCCGGAATGCGGATCATGTACTGGGTTTTCCTTTGCGGCCGCGCGCGGACCGCGCTCGATTTCGCACTATACTATGAGATTGTCACCGTTGCCCGCCGCGTCCATGAGCATTGTGTTGCTAGGCGACATCGAGGAATCGGAATACGAATCGTGGCGTGCACGGCTCACGCCTCTTTTGCCTGTGGGAGAGACTCTCGTGTTGGCAACACAAGAGCACGACAAAGCCGCCGTGGATATCGCGCTCGTCGCCAACCCCGAGCCCGGGGCCCTGATGGGCTATCCGCGCCTGCGCTTCATCCAGAGCCTGTGGGCCGGCGTCGAGCGGCTGCTGCGCGATCCGGCCCTGCCGCGGAACATTCCGCTCGCCCGCCTCATCGATCCCGCGATGGCCGCGACCATGGTCGAGGGGACGGTCGCCGCGGTCCTGTATCTGCACCGCCAGTTTCCCAGCTACCTGCAACAGCAACGCAACGCGCAGTGGCGTCAATTGCCGCAGCCGCCGGCGGCGCAACGCAAGGTGGCGGTGCTGGGCTTCGGCGCGATGGGCGCACCGGTTGCGCGAGCACTGACCTCCCTGGGCTTTCCGGTCACGGCCTGGGGACTCCACGCCCGCTCCGGGACGAGCTGCGACTACGCCTGGGGTCCGGACGCTTTGGCGACAATCCTTGCCGACACCCGGATCCTCATCAATCTGCTGCCGCTCACCGCGGCGACGAGCGGCATTCTGAACGCGCAGCTGTTCGCGCGGCTGCCGCGCGGAGCGGCATTGATCAATCTCGGGCGCGGCGGCCACCTGCGGGAAGCCGAGTTGCTCGAGGCGCTCGCGGCCGGACAGCTCGGTCATGCCGTGTTGGATGTCTTCGACGAGGAGCCGCTCCCGGTGGGCCATCCTTTCTGGTCGCACCCGCGGATCACCGTGCTGCCCCACGTCGCGGCCTCGACCGACCCCGCCACCGCGGCACCGATAGTGATGCGCAATGTCGCCGCTTTCCGGGCGGGCGCGGCGCTCACGGGCCTGGTCGACCCGTCACGAGGCTACTAGTCTATTTGGCCGAAAGTCGCCTGGCGGCGCTTTCGGCGAGACCCTACACGATCGGCCGCCGGCAAAAAGCGTGGTTTTTGCCGGCTACCGCGCCGGGCGTTCGGTGCATCGCAAATGTCAACACACCCTAGCAGCCTGTCGGGCTGCTAGACTGACGCGCCGCCCCTCCCGAAGCAGGACTCCGCGACGAATGAAGATCTCCGTACACACCATGGCCGTCGACAGCTTCGTGCCGATGTTGGAAAGCCTGGCCGCCATGCTCGGCAAGGGCGCGGCCTGCGCCGCGCAGAGCAAGATCGATCTGGTGAACGCCCGGCTGGCCCCCGACATGTACGGCTTGGGCAAGCAGGTCGAGCTGGCCTGCCATTTCGCGGAGGACGGCGTGCAGCGCCTCCTGGGCAAGCCCGCACGGCCGGCAGAGGAGAAAACGCGCAGCCTCGAGGAGCTGCAAGAGCTGATCGCCGCCACGGTGAAGCGCCTGAAGGCGACAGAGCCCACGGCTCTCGAAGGCCGCGAGACGGCGGATTGCAGCATTCCCACGCCGGCCGGCGCTGTCATCCGGATGAACGGGCTGCAGTTCCTGCGCGACTGGGCGCTACCGCACTTTTACTTTCACGTCGTCACGGCGTACGGCATTCTCCGCAACAGCGGCGTCGCCCTCGGCAAGCAGGACTACCTGAGCCATATCGAGAGCCTCATCAACCCGGGCAAGTGACCCGGTCACAAGGCCGGCGATGACCGGAACGTAGCGTTCCGCACGGACGACCGCCTGCAGGGAATTCTCGACGTCCGCTATTCGAGAGTCGTCAGCCCGTGCTGGATGGCTAACTTGATGACACCTGCCAGGTCGGACACGTGAAGCTTTTGCATCATCCGGCTCCGGTAGGTGTCCACCGTCTTGGGTGACAGGTGAAGTAACGCACCGATCTTGGCACTGGAGTGGCCGTCGGCCACCAGCTTGAGAATCTCCCGCTCCCGACGGCTCAGGCTGTTGAGCGGGCTCACCCCCCTACGATCACCGACGCCCTGGGCCACGATCTCGGCGACCCTCGGACTCAAGTAGCGACGCCCCGACTGCACGATGCGCACCGCTTCGATCACCTCACGGCTGGCCGATTCCTTGAGGAGGTACCCGCGCACTCCGGCCTCCAGGGCGTGGAAAACGTGCTGCGCTCCCGCGTGCATGGACAGGATCATGACGTGAACGGCCTCGTTGGCGGCCAGAATCTGTCGAGTCGCCTCGATGCCGTCCAACTCCGGCATGGAGATATCGAGAATGGCGACGCGGGGCGCGAGTCTCAGCACCTCCACTACGGCCTCACGGCCGTTGGCGGCGGCGCCAACCACCTGCATGTCCTGCTGTGCCGCCAGCAGCGTGGTCAAGCCATCGCGCACGATGGCATGGTCATCGGCAACGAACACAGTGGTGAGCATGGCTTATCCCGGGGGGTGCTGCAGCCGCGGCTCCTGCGGCGGCCAGGTCAACTCGACGGTAACGGAAGTGCCCTCCCCCAAACCGGACTCCAGCTGCAGCCGTGCGCCAACAGCCTCGGCGCGCTCGCGCATCGTCGTCGTACCCATGCCATAACCGCCCATGACAGGCTTGCTGCCGGTATCGAAGCCGACGCCATCGTCGGCGATGCTCAAAACCACGGCTCGCGGATCCTGCCGGAGAGTGACGGAGCACTCAGTGGCGCGCGCGTGCTTGACGATATTGTTCAGCGCCTCCTGAGCGATACGAAACAATGCGATCTCCTCGGTCGGCGTGAGACGCGGCCGCGGCTCCACACCCGTGACCGTCACCTCCAGCTCGGAGCGCCGCGCGACCTGGCTGGCGTGCTCCTTGAGCGCCGCCAGCAAACCCAACTCGTCGAGCCCGGCCGGCCGCAGCTCCATCATGACATTACGCAGGTTGCGGGTCGTCTCCTCCAGCAGCGCCTGTGAGTCCTGG
>DASZVD010000144.1:0-14025 GCA_035547375.1 Steroidobacteraceae bacterium | reverse complement strand
GTCGAGCCCCCTGAGGGTGGCACTGGCGGGAACACTGGCGCTGGCCGGTTGCGCGGCCATTCCGCCCGGCAAGCCGCCGGCCGCAGCGCTGGCACCCGATACCCTGGCGCCGAGCGCCGCCATGACGGCGGCGGCCACCGGCCACTGGCCCGAGCAGCTCTGGTGGACCCGATTCCGGGATCCGCAACTCGACCGGCTCATGCAGCGCGCCCTTGCGGGCAACCCGCGCCTCGCCACCGCGCAGGCGCGTATCGACGAAGCGCGCGGCCTGGCCAAGGTCAGCGGGTCCGCGACATTGCCGTCGGTCGAGGCGGAAGCGGGCTCGGCGCTCACTCGCTTCACGCACGATTCCTACATCCCGCCCGAGATCAACGGACACGACCTGTTCGATCGCCCGGTCTGGGTGAGCGACATCGGCGTCTCGGCGGCGTATCACCTCGATTTCTGGGGACGGGACCGCGCGGCGCTCGAGGCCTCGCTGGATCGCGTGAAAGTGGCGGAGTACGAGGCGCAGGACGCCCGGCTCGCCCTCGAAGACGCCCTGCTGCGCAGCTATGCGCAGTTGAGCTACGCCTACGAGATCCAGGACAACGAACGAGGCATTCTCTCGGACGAGCAACAGACGCTCGATCTGGCGAACCGCCGCTTGAAGGCCGGCCTGGGTACCGAGCTCGAGATCGAGGAGGCCAAGAGCGCGGTGGCGGCCACGCAGGGTGAGCTCACGCAGATCGAGGACAGGATGGCCTTGCTGCAGCATCAGATTGCGGCGCTCTGCGGCGACGGCCCCGGCTCGGCGGAAGGCCTGGCGAGGCCGGCCCTCACGGTCAGCCACGAGCCCGCCACCCTGCCCTCGCGGATACCCGCGGAGCTGATCGGACGGCGGCCGGACGTCCTGGCCGAGCGCTATCGCGTCGAAAGCGCCGGGAAACAGATCGAGGTGGCCAAGGCGGCCTTCTATCCCAACGTGGACCTGAAGGCCACGGTCGGGCTGCTGGGTATCGGATTCGGCCAGCTGGTGAGCCTGAAGGCAATCAACGCCGACGCCGGCCCGGCCGTCACCTTGCCGATCTTCGAGGGCGGCAAGCTCGAGGGTGCCCTCGATGTGCGGCGCGCGCAATATGACGCGGCCGTGGATGCTTACAACGCCACCGTGCTGCAGGCGTTGCGCGAGGTCGCGGACGAGCTCAGCCGTCATGACTCGCTGGAGGCGTTACAGAAGCGGCGCGCGGAACGACTGGCGTATGCCAGGCGGGCTCACGAGTTGGCGCGCATCGCGTTCCGTGCCGGGCTGACCGACTATCTCAATGTGCTGACGACCCAGAACGACCTGAATCGCGCCCAGAACCAACTGGCCCAGGTGGGCCTGCAGCAGCTCATCAGCCTGGCCGCCCTGAACCAGGCGCTCGGCGGAGGACTCGTGCAATGAGCGTACCCCCCCAGGACGTCCTGGCGAATCGCGAGGTCGAGCAATTGGAGAGGCTCATCCGGCGGCTCGCGGACCGCATCCCGGAGTATCCCTACCAGCTCGCCTTGACCGCGCGCTTGTGCGCGCAGCTGGAGAAGCGCATGGCCGAAACGGCGAACGAGGTGCTGCGACCGCTGCAACTGACCTACGTGCTGTATCAGTCGATGATGATCATCCATGGCGGCGAGAACGGCGTGATCGCCCCCACCGAGATCGCCGAGCTCACGGGTGAGCGGCCGAACAACGTCACGCACATCTGCAACCATCTCGAGAAGCAAGGCTACATCACACGTACGCACAACCCGGTGGACCGGCGCCGCGTGGAAGTCTCCCTGACCGCCGCGGGACGCCGACTGTTGGGCAAGGCACAACCGCTCATCTGGGCCGCGTGGCACCGGCGCTTCGCCGGGTTCAGCAGCAAGGAGCTGGCCTTGCTGCCGCAATTGTTGAAACGGCAGATCCTCAATCTGGACAGCCCGGCCGGGCCCGCGCCATGACCACGGCGGTGCTCCCGTGGAAACAGTGGGTGCGGCGCACGGCGCTCGACTGGCTCTTCGTCGTACGGACGCTTGCGGGCGCCCTGCTGGCGTTGGCCATCGCGTTGCGTCTCGACCTGAGCTCGCCTGGGAGTGCCGCGGTGACTGTCGCCATCATCGCCCTGCCGCAGACAGGCATGGTGCTGGAAAAGAGCTTCTACCGCTTTCTCGGAACGCTGCTCGGCGCCATCGTGACACTCTGCCTGGTCGCGGTGTTGGCCCAACACCAGTACGCGTTCATCGCCGCGGTCGCCGCCTGGATCGGTCTTTGTACCGCCGCGTCCGCGCGGTTTCCGGGATTCCGCGCCTACGGCTGGTTGTTGTGCGGCTACACCACGGCGCTCGTCGGAGTCCCCGCCTTCCTCGACGCCAATCATGCATTCGATATCGCGGTGGACCGCGTGACGATCGTGAGCGTCGGAATCCTCAGCGCGGGCATCGTGAACGCGATCTTCAATCCATCGCGCTCCACAGCGTCATTGGACACATCGATCCGTAACAGTGTCGAAACCCTTGTGCGGGCGCGCGACCTCATCGGCGCGCGGGCGGATACAACCACCGTCGAACAACAACTGCAGCGCCTCTCTCTCGGGCTCGTGGAGCTGGAGTCGGCGCGCTCGTCGGGAGTATTTGAAGATCCGGTCACCCGCATCCGCAGCCGGCGCATCCGCCTGCTCGTCGAACACCTCATGGTCGCCCGCGGCCGGCTGGATGTGCTCCATCGGCAACTGCAGCGCACAGCGAACGACCCTGTCGCGACACTCCTTAGCCGCGAGGCTGACGAGGAAGTGCAGGCCGTCCTCGATGTCTACGCCAAAATCGACTCCCTCGATACGAGCGACCTCAGACCGGTCTTCACGCGCGCCACTATCGCAGTAGACGCAGTCCAAGCTCTCGTGGCCGGTACCCGAGCGGCTTTGACGGTGTTGCTGTGCACTGCCTTCTGGATTCTGAGCGAGTGGCCGGACGGGCTCCTCGCGACCGTATTTGCCACAGTCGGCTGTGCGGTGCTCGCCGCCACCCCAAACCCGGTGCGAGCCGCGTGGCAGATGGGGATCGGAGCGGCTCTCGGTGTCCTGGAGACCCTTGTCTGCGACCTGTATATCCTGCCCGCCGCGAACGACTTCGTCACCTTGGCGCTGGCCCTCGTTCCCTTCATGGCCGTCGCGGCCTGGCAGATGACGCGCCCGGCTCTGGTGCTCCAGGGCGGCAGCTGCCTGCTGATCTTCCTGATGTGCTCGAACCTGACCGGCGTCATGCACTACGACGTGGTCGCCATACTGAACTCCGGGGTCGCGGCGCTCGCCGGACAATTGGTGGCCATGGTGAGCCTGGCGGTCATCGGACCCAGCGATCCAGCATGGCGCGCCCGTCGGATCATGCGCCGTCTGCTGGGCACGCTGAGGCTCGCGCGCTCGGGTGAGCTCGAACACCTGCGTACGCGATTCCATCACGAAGTCCAGGACCTGACCACACAATTGATCGCCGTGCGCGCGACCAACACGCAATCGGCGCAGGATGAGAAGCTCGCCAGCAACGTCATGGAGATCGGTGACGCCATCATCCGCCTGCGCCATGAGCCGGGCTCGCCCGAGTTGGAACGCTGCCTCGACGACGTGGTCGCCGCCGCGAAGGCGGAAGACACCAGGGCGTTCGCTTCGCTCGAGACACGGCTTGCGGCGCTGCGCGAGCCAGGCGCTCCGGTTCTCAGACTCGCCTTGCAGGCCTTGGGAGATCCACGTGCCGCGTGAGCTGTCGTTGTTCGGGATCTACGTCCCCACCCTGCTCGCGGCGTTTCCGGTCGCGACCGTCGTGTACCTGCTGCTCGATGGGGTGCTGGCGCGCGTCGGCGCCTACCGCTGGGTCTGGCACATCGACCTGTTTCGGGTGGCTCTGTTCGCGCTCATTTTTGGAATGCTGGGATTGTTATGTTACAGCGGCTATTGAGAATGGGGGTCACCCTGTCACTGCTGGTCGTGGCGTCGTGGGTCGGCTACGCCTTGTGGCAGCGTTATATGGATGCGCCCTGGACACGAGACGGCCGGGTCCGTGCGGACATCATCAGCGTCGCTCCCGACGTGGCCGGAATCATCACGGACGTGAAAGTCGTCGACAACCAGGAGGTCCACAAAGGCGACGTGCTTTTCGTTGTGGATCCCGCACGCTACCGGCTCGCCCTGGATCATGCCGCCGCCTCATTGGCCGAGAGCCGCACGGAAGCCGCGCTCAAGCGCGACCAGGCGCAGCGTCGCGCGACACTCGAGGCCGTCGTGGTCTCGAGTGAGAACCAATCCATCTCCAAGTCGGCGGCGGTAATGGCCGAAGACAAGGTACGGGAAGCCCAGAGCGCGGTGGCTGCCGCGGCGTTGAATCTGCAGCGCACCGAAGTACGGGCCCCGACGGACGGTTTCGTGGTCAATCTCAACCTGCACCCGGGTGACTACGCCGTGGTGGGCAAGGCCGCCATTGCCATCGTCGACGAACACTCGTTCCGTGTCGAAGCGTACTTCGAGGAAACGAAGCTGCCGCGGGTCCACCGGGGCGATGCGGCCGAGATCCGCATGCTCGGCAGCGACAGCCGCTTCGACGGGCACGTCGAGGGAGTCGCCCGGGCGATCTCCGAGCCCGAGGTGGCCGGGTTACTGTCGAACGTCAACCCGACCTTTCACTGGGTGCGGCTGGCGCAACGCATCCCGGTCACCATCAAGTTGGATTCGCCGCCCATCGATGGGCTGGCCTCGGGCATGACGTGTACCGTCATCGTGCGCTCCAACCCGAAGCACGGCTAGGGGGGTCGGCTAGGGGCCTGTCGGCTTCTAAATGCGTAGCTCCAGGTTGTAGGGAACGCTTGCGGTGGTGTGCCGCCGCTCGTGCGTGAGCAGCCATTGTTTGCGCTCCAGGCCGCCGCCGAAGCCGGTCAATGAAGAGTCCGCCCCGATGACCCGGTGGCAGGGGACGACCACCGGAATGGGGTTCGCTCCATTGGCCGCTCCCACGGCGCGCACCGCCGTCGGGCGTCCGATACGGACAGCCAGCTCGCCGTAGCTCACTGTCGTACCCGCCGGGATCGTACGCAGCGCCGCCCAGACCGCGCGCTGAAAGTCCGTGCCGTAAGTTCTGGTGCGCAGGCGCTCGATGGCCGTCAGGTCCCCGGAGAAGTAGGCCTCGATCGCCTGCTTCGCCTCCGAGTCGCGACGCGCCTCCTGCAGCTGCAGCGTCTCGCCGTAGCGGAGCCGCAGCAACCGCTCCAGCCGCGTTTCTTTGTCCTCCCACTCTGCCGCGCGCAGCCGTTGCTGATCGTCAGTGATCACGATCATCCATCCCGTGGGAGTGTCGAATCGCTCTGAATAGAACCGCTCGCTCATGCTCGACTCCTGCTGTCCAAGGGGGCACTCTGCGCCTGGCTACGAATTCCGCTAGCGGAATTCGGACGTCGATACGGACACGACGTCCATGTCCGAAAACCGCTAGACCCCGCCCGGCCCGGGATGCCAGCATCATCGCATGGATCTCGATCACGACGCTTGCTACCGGGCCGTGAAGCTGCGCGATGCGCGCTTCGACGGGCGTTTTTTCACCGCCGTCAAGACGACCGGTGTCTATTGCCGCCCCATCTGCCCCGCGCGCACGCCGCTTGCGAAGAACGTTGTGTTCTATCCGACCGCCGCCGCGGCCCAGGAAGCCGGCTTCAGGCCCTGCCTGCGCTGCAGGCCGGAAACGGCCCCCGACATGGGTGCCTGGCGCGGCACCTCCAACACAGTGAGCCGCGGGATCGCCCTCATCGAGCTCGGCGCGTTGGACGATTCGAACGTCGAAGCTTTGGCGATGCGACTGGGGCTGGGGGAGCGCCAACTGCGGCGACTGTTTCGCGAGCATCTGGGCGCCTCGCCCGTTGCCGTTGCGCAAACGCGCCGCGTCCTGCTCGCGAAGCAGCTGTTGCACGAGACGCGCCTGCCGATGACCGAGATCGCCTTCGCCGCCGGCTTCGGCAGCATCCGCCGCTTCAACGAGACCTTTCAGACGCTTTACCGCCGGCCGCCGAGCGATATACGGCGCCTGGGAGGGCCGGACATCCCGGTCGCCAGGCAGGGAGAGCTTTCCCTGCTATTGCGCTATCAACCACCCTATGACTGGCCGGCGATGCTCGAGTTTCTGCGAGCGCGTGCCATCCCGGGCATCGAGCGTGTCGGCGACGACAGCTACTCCCGTACGTTCAGTTTGGACGGCATCCAGGGGATGGTCACCGTACGGCGCGCGCCAAACCATGCGGGCCATGCGCTCGAGGCGCGCATCAGGATCCCGAAGCTCACGATCCTCCCGCAAATCATTGCGCGGCTGCGCCGGGTCTTCGATCTGGCGGCCGACCCGCTCGCGATTGCGGCTCATCTGGCCACGGACCCTTCGCTGGCCCCCTTGGTCGCCAAGCGCCCCGGGCTACGGGTTCCGGGCGCCTGGGACGGGTTCGAGCTGGCCATCCGCGCCGTTCTGGGGCAACAGATCACGGTCGCCGCCGCGGTCCGGCTGGCCGGCAAGCTGGTTGCTCGCTACGGCGAGCCGCTCACGGTTCCCGCTGGAGACCTGACACACGTATTCCCACTCCCGGCGCGCCTGGCCGAGGCGAGCCTGGCTTCGATCGGCATGCCGGCCAGTCGAGCCGCCACCCTGTCGGCGGTCGCTGCGGCGGTCATCGCGGATCCGGATCTCCTCGGTGCCCATGTTGGACTCGAAGAGGCCATCGAGCGCCTGCGCTCCATCCGCGGTGTTGGTGAGTGGACGGCGCAGTACATCGCTCTGCGCCAACTGAGGGAGCCGGACGCTTTCCCCGCCGCCGATATCGGCCTGTTGCGCGCCTTTGCCGGCGGCACCGGCCACCGACCGGCGGCCAGCGAGCTGTTGGAGCTGGCCGAGAAATGGCGGCCGTGGCGGGCCTATGCCGCGCAACATCTGTGGACGTCCGGCGCTTGAGCACCTGGAGAGCCGCTCAAGCACCCTGGAGAGCCGTCAGGGCTCTCGACAGCAGCACGGTTCCAACGATCAGCCCTCGTCGAACCATGCCTTCACCGCCGTCGTAAAGTCGCCTCCCGCCCCCATCCGCTCGCAGGCAAAGTCCCAGCGTGCGCGCATGAGCTCGGCCACCGGTGCTTCCAGCTTCATGGCCGCCGCAAGGTCGGCCGCCGCACGCACATCCTTTGCCATCAGCCCCAGAGCGAATCCCGTCGCAAACCGCCCGTCAACGACATGCTCCTGCAGTGTCATCTCAGTGTTGAAGTTCCGGCCGGTGGAGACGTTGAGGATCTCGATCATCCGCCGGGGATCGAGCCCAAAGCGCTTACCGACCTGGAGCGCCTCCACCGAAGCGCAGAATGCGGCGGCTGACACGTAGTTGTTGA
The DNA here is from genome assembly GCA_035547375.1 of Steroidobacteraceae bacterium. GTDB lineage: Bacteria > Pseudomonadota > Gammaproteobacteria > Steroidobacterales > Steroidobacteraceae > 13-2-20CM-66-19. The sequence continues at coordinate 6,634 of DASZVD010000144.1, read as the reverse complement.
GGGCCTTCATGGCATGCCCGGTTCCCAGGCTGCCGGTCTCCATCAGCCGGTTTCCCATGCACGACAGTACCGGCTTGGCACGCTCGATAGCTTCCGGATCGTCTCCCCCGATCATGATGGTGAGCGTGCCGGATTGCGCGCGCGGCACGGCTCCCGAGACCGGAGCATCGATGAATGCCACTTTGCGCGCTGCGAGCTCCTTGCCGAGCGCACGCGTCCCTTCCGGCTCGGACGAGCTCATATCGATCACGAGAGTTCCAGGACGCAGGTGCGGCAGCAGCGCGTGCGGCGGCGCGAGGTACACATCCCGAACGATCTTCCCGGTCGGCAACATGGAGACGATCGCCGCGCCGGTGGCGAGCTCCGCCACCTCGCGCGCGGGAATCGCACCGTGCTCCCGTGCAAAAGCGACACGACGGGCCTCATCCGTATCCCAGACCAGAACCTCGTGGCCGTGCTTGACGAGATTGCAGGCCATCGGCCAGCCCATGTTGCCAATGCCGATGAATCCAACTCGCATGGGGCACTCCTGGCGGTCAGGCAGGCGGCAGAACCTCGGCAGCGGCGGTGAACGCTTCCACGCCGGCGGGAATTCCGGCATACACGGCCGTGTGCAACAAGATCTCACGGATCTCATCGCGCGTCACACCGTTCTGCAGCGCCCCGCGGACATGGGCCTTCAACTGATTGGGGCGCACCAGGGCGGCGAGCGCCGCGAGCGTGATCATGCTGCGCGTGCGCCGGTCGAGACCGGGACGCGCCCACGTGTCGCCAAAACAATAGCGCGTCACGGCTTCCTCGAAAGGCCGGTTGAAGTCGGTCGCCGCGGCGATGCGCTCGTCGGCGCCCGCGGGCCCGAACATGTCACGGCGGATCTGCAGGCCGGCCTGGAAGGACTTGTCTTCGGTCGTCATGTGCACGCTCCTCGTCGTTATCCTTTGGGCCGCATCGATACTATAAGGGAGTCGCCCCGCCGCCGCCCCGGGGGTACCCGGCATCCGCCAGGCGGTCAACAAAAAAGCACGTGAAATGTCGATCGCGAGCCCTTGCCGGCGTCCTCGTGACAACGTTCCTGCAAACAACCTGCGCAATGAGGAGCTTCCGATGCCCGCTTCCAACCTGACCCCGGCGACCGAGCTCGCCGTCCGCAGCGCCGTGCGCTATCCGAATGAGAGCACGGAGTACCGTCGAGCCCGAACGGCCCTCCTGGCGGCGGAGATCGAGCTACGGCGGCATATCGAGCGTGTGGCCGAGCTGCGGCGCGCGCTTCCGCCAGGAGGCGAGGTAAGTCCAAGCTATCGCTTCCAGGGCGAGCAGGGTCCGGCGACCTTCGCCGACCTGTTCGGCGACAAGACAACTCTGGTCATTTACACCTACATGTTCGGTCCGCAACGGACACGCCCCTGCCCCATGTGCACGTCTCTCCTGAGCGCCTGGGACGGTGAGGCACGTGACATGGAGCAGCGTATCGCCCTCGCGATCGTCGCGCGCTCGCCGATCGAACGGCTGACGGCATTCAAGAAGGAGCGCGGCTGGCGCTCACTGCGGCTCTACACGGACCTGACTGGCGACTTCAGTCGCGACTACCACGCCATCGGTCCCACCGGGGGCGACGAGCCCAACCTCAGTGTGTTCACGCGGCGGGACGGCAGGATTCGTCACTTCTGGAGCGCAGAGATGGGTTTCGACTCAGCCGATCCGGGCCAGGATCCGCGCGGCGCGCCCGACCTGATGCCGCTGTGGACGGTGCTGGATTGCACGCCGGAAGGGCGCGGCACGGACTGGTATCCGCAGCTCGAATATTTACGGTAGCCGGCCTTGAATGAATGACTGCCCGCCACTACGGTGGAGCGTGGTCAACCACGCCTGGACAGTCATGCCAAATCTTTTCGACCCTATAACCGTTGGTGATTTAGAGCTGCCGAATCGCATCGTCATGGCGCCCCTCACGCGCAATCGCTCGAGCGGCGAGGGACGGGTGCCGAATGCCCTGATGCGCGACTACTACGTGCAACGAGCCTCCGCGGGGATGATCCTGTCGGAGGCCACCTCGATCACACCCCAGGGCGTGGGTTACCCGCACACTCCCGGCATCTGGAGCGACGCACAGATCGAAGGCTGGCGCGCGGTCACCGAAGGAGTGCACGCGGCGGGCGGTCGCATCTTGCTGCAGCTCTGGCACGTGGGCCGTATTTCCGACCCCAGCTACCACAATGGCGCGCCGCCGGTGGGGCCCAGCGCCATCGCACCGAAAGGCAATGTCAGCCTGCTGCGACCGAGCCGTCCCTACGTGGTGCCTCGCCCACTGCTCACGGAAGAGATTGCGGACGTGATCGAGGCATTCCGGCTCGGCGCGCTGCACGCCAAGGCGGCGGGCTTCGACGGCGTGGAAATCCACGGCGCCAACGGCTATCTCCTCGACCAGTTCCTCCAAGACAGCACGAATCACCGCACCGACCGCTACGGCGGCTCGCTCGAGAACCGCGCCCGCCTGATGTTGGAGGTAACCGACGCGGTGGTGTCGGTTTGGGGAGCGGGTCGAGTGGGCATGCACCTCGCGCCGCGCGCGGATGCTCACGACATGGGTGACAGCGACCCCGCTGGAACATTCACCTACGTAGCAAGAGAGTTGGGCAAGCGTCGCATCGCTTTCATCTGCGCGCGCGAGTCGCTGGGTGAGCGGCGCCTGGGACCGCAGTTGAAGGCAGCCTTCGGCGGAGTCTACATCGCGAACGAGAGCTTCACGTACGAGACCGCGGCGAAAGTGATCGCCGCCGGAGAAGCGGATGCGGTCGCATTCGGCAAGCTCTTCATTGCCAACCCGGACCTGCCCCGTCGCTTCAAGTCCGGCAGCAGGCTCGCTGCGTGGAACCAGGACACGTTCTACTCGCAGGGGAGCGGCGGCTATACCGACTATCCGGCGCTGGCCTAGTCTATTTGGCTGAAAGCGCCGCAGGCGTCTTTCAGCCAATCAACCAGGCGCCTAGCTCGCCGGGCGCAGCGTGCATATCACCAACTCCGGGTGCGCATTGACCCGGACGGGCACGTTGCTGCAGCCGATACCACGCCCGACGATCAAAGGGCCATTCCCGGGAATCTCGAAGCGGTCGCGTGAATACGCACGTGACAGCGGGCCGCCCGCGCTGACGATCGGCGTTCCATCGCTGAAAGCGATCTGGCCGCCGTGCGTGTGGCCTGCGAATCCGACATCGAACTGCGGTTTGTCGGGAACGAGCAGTCCGTCCGGCGAGTGAGTGAGGAAGACGCGGATCGGCCCCGCGCCCGCGAATGCACGTGCGGCGTCGGGGACTCCCGTCCAAGGGTCGTCGATGCCGCAGATCGATACGGCTTCGAATGGCGCCGGAAGCGCGCAATTGCTGTTGACGAGCACGGCCACCCCCGCATCGTTCAGTGAGCGCACGATATAAGCATCATCCGTCCAAAGATCGTGGTTTCCGAGCACGCCGTACATGCCCAGCCGCGGTTTGCAACGCGCCAGAGCTTCTGCCAACGGATGCACGTGCTCGGCGCGCGAGGAGACGTAGTCGCCGCCAAGGAGAATGACGTCCGGCTGCCGCGCAACGAGCTCTTCAGCCATGACGGAAAAGATCTTTGGATGGGTCGTGAGCCCGGCGTGCAAGTCCGAGACAAAAGCCACGACCAGCGGACGGGGAAGTAACTTTCCGGGCACGAGCCGCACATCGTGGACGGTAACGCCAAACCGGCCGTGGAGCCCGCACGCGTAACTCCAGCGCGCCGCAACCCCGCCCACGAGCACGGCGTCGAATGCCGCAAGCATCAATTGCTGCAGGCGAGAGTTGTGTCTGCCACGACCCGTGCCCATACCCGCTGATTCCGTCGCTCCCGACTTCGGCGGTGCCTATTTTGCCCGCAAACCGCCCGCCAGTCGCGACCGCGCCCGCAATTGCCGACCATTCAGGCGGACGATTGGCTACACTGCTGGACCTGCGGCTCCCAAGCCTGGCGGAGAAAAATCATGCCTGAGCTCCTGTGCAAGCGCACGCGATCGCCGCACCCGGCGCGGTGGCCAATTCCGGCGCGCTGGCAGGCTCTGGCGTGGTGGCAAACTCTGACGAGCCGGCAGGCACCGGCGCACTGGCGGGCTCTGGCGCGCTGGCAGGTCCTGGCACTGTGTGCCGCGTCGATGGGAGCTTTCGTGCCCGCCCGAGCAGCGGATCCCGTCCCCGCGGGCCTGCGGGCCTGTGGCGCCGAAACGGACCCCGGGCAACGACTCGCCTGCTTCGATCGCGAGCTGGCACGCTATCCGGCCCCGGCGCCCAAGCCGGTGGCAAAGCGCGACACGGGTGCGCCGGCAACGGCCGTCAGTGCAACGGCCCTCAGCACAACTGGCGGCGCGACCGCAGGCCAGGCAGCCGTTGCGTCTCCGGCGGCAACATCTGCGGTAACGGCAGCCTCGACGGTACCCACTGCGGCAGCGCCCGCAGCGACAACGCCGCCTTCCACCGCTGCTCAGACCAACACCGCCGCTACCGCAGCGAAAAACTCTCAACATGTCTCCGCGCATATCGTCAGCATCGATCCCGCCCCGGGCGAGATGGTGCTGCACCTGGATAACGGCCAGATCTGGCAACAGGTGCAGGGCGTGTCCGGCGACCTGAGCCTGCGCCCCGGAGACACCGTGACGATCGAGAGGCACCTCGGTTCCTATTGGCTGTCGGGCCCGCACGTTTCCAACATGAAAGTGCGGCAGAAGAGCTGAGTCGCCCATGGCCGATCCGTCGCAGGACCCCAGCACACCAGAAAGCCTCTCCTATCCCCTGCCGGAGCCGCCCGCGCCCGGCGAGTGGCTCGAGGTTGCGCCGGGAGTGCATTGGCTGCGGATGCACCTGCCGCTGGCACTCGATCACATCAACCTGTGGGCATTGGAGGACGGCGACGGCTGGACTCTCGTCGACACCGGCATGCAGACAGCGGACATCGCGGCCGCCTGGCGCACGCTGCTGCCGCGCTTGGTCGGCGACCGCCCGGTAAAACGCGTCATCTGCACGCACATGCATCCTGACCACATCGGCATGGCGGGCTGGCTCACGCGCAAGTTCGACTGTCCGCTGTGGATCACACGGTTGGAATACCTCACGTGCCGCGTGTTGGTCGCCGACATGGCACGGGAAGCGCCCCCGGACGCGATCCGGTTCTATCGCGCCAGCGGCTGGGACGAAGCCGCGCTGGAGGATTACAAGGCGCGCTTCGGCGGTTTCGGCAAGCACGTCTATCCGCTCCCCGACAGCTATCGCCGCGTGGTCGACGGCGAGGAGCTGCTGATCGGCGGCCGGCCGTGGCGCGCGGTAGTCGGGAGCGGTCACTCGCCGGAGCACCTGAGCCTGCACTGCCCGCAGGCGCGCCTGTTGATCTCCGGCGACCAGGTGCTGCCGCGGATCACTTCCAACGTATCGGTGTTTCCCACGGAACCGGAAGCCGACCCCTTGAGCGATTGGCTGCAATCGCTCGCATCGATCAAAGCGCGGGTACCGGACGATGTCCTGGTGCTGCCCGCGCACAATCTGCCGTTTACAGGCCTGTGGCTGCGGCTCGACCAATTGATCCAGGGCCACGAGCGGGCCCTGGCGCGGCTGGTGGAGGCGTTGGCCGAGCCGAAGCGCGCCATCGACGTTTTCGGACTGCTGTTCCGCCGCCAGGTCGGCGGCGACCTCCTGCCCATGGCCAGTGGTGAAAGCCTCGCGCACCTGAACTGTTTGATACGCCGCGGCCGCATCGTACGGCGTACGGACTCGGCGGGCGTGGCCTGGTACCAGAGCGTCGCGTCCGCATAGGGCGCGTCCGCATAGGGAAATAGGCACTCCATCACGCTTTTGCGCGGGCGCGCATGGATAATTCAAATGACCGGCCCGTCACCGGTCCATGCGAATGAAGACACTGGTCCAAACTGCATACGGCGAGCCCGCGCAGGTATTGGAGCTGCGTGATGAGCCGGATCAACAGCCTGACAGCGACGAAGTCGTCATCGGGGTGGAGGCCGCCGTCCTGCAGATGGCCGACCTGCACACCGTCTCCGGCCGCGAAGGATTCCGTAAATCCCTGCCCCGCACACCGGGCTATGAGGGTGTCGGCCGCGTATTGTCCGTGGGCCACAAGGTCGAGAGCCTCGATGTCGGCGACCGCGTCTTCTGTCCGCTGGGATCGGGGACGCACCGCGAACAGATCACCGTCGACGCGCAACGATTGACGCACGCCCCGGAAGGCGACGCCGAACAGCTCGCGTTGCTCGCGCTGAACCCTGCCTCCGCCCTGCTCATGCTGCAGGACTACGCCACGCTCTCGGAAGGCGACTGGATCGTGCAAAACGCGGCGAACTCGGCCATTGGACGCATCATCCAACAGATTGCGACCGAGCTGCGCCTGCGGGTCATCAACGTCGTCAAGAGCCAGGAAGTCGCCGCGGAGCTGAGCGAGATCGGCACGAGCAACATCCTGTTGGACGACAACGACCTGGCCTCGCGTGTCAGGACGACGACCCAGGGGGCTCCCATCCGTCTCGCGCTCGATGCGGTTGGCGGGCAGGCCACCGCGGTGCTGGCTTCCTGCCTCGCCGAAGGAGGCGCCCTGGTCAGCCACGGCGCCATGAGTCGCGAAG
>DASZVD010000143.1:0-15750 GCA_035547375.1 Steroidobacteraceae bacterium | reverse complement strand
AAGCGCCCCAGCACGTCCTCAGCCGCCCGCTCGCCAACCCGAACCGCTGCGGCCAAGGGGCACGGCAAGGCGGGGGCCAAGCCGAGCCCGGCGCGCCCGGCTGTCCGGCCGGCTGCGAAATCGAAATCCAAGGCCAAGGCGAAGGCCGGCAAAGGCCGTCGTTGAGCGGCGGCGCCGGCACCATGAGCCCCACGAACGGCACGGTTGCGGGCGGCAAGAAATGGGCGCTGCGGCGCTACCTGGTCGCCGGCGTGCTGGTCTGGCTGCCCATCCTGGCAACGATCTGGGTGGTCAGCTTCATGCTGCGCATCATGGACCGGACGCTGCTCCTGCTGCCGGCAGCCTACCGGCCGGAGGCCGTATGGGGCTTTGCTCTGCCGGGTCTCGGCGCCGTGTTCGCCCTGGTCGTGCTGCTGGTGACCGGCGTGCTGGTCACGAACCTGATCGGCCGGCGCCTGGTGATCTGGGGGGAGGAGCTGCTGAACCGCATTCCGGTCGTGCGGTCGGTCTACGGCGGGGTCAAGAGCTTTGCCGAGAGCGTTTTTTCACAGTCGAACTCGTTCCGCAAGGTCGTGATGATCCAGTACCCCCGCATTGGGGTCTGGAGCATCGGGTTCATGACCGCCGAGAACGTCCCGGAAATCTCCGAGCGAACCGGCGAGCCGCACGTCTGCGTCTACCTGTCCGCCGCCTTGAACGCCACGGCCGGTTATCTGGTCGTCGTGCCGAAGAGGGAGGTGGTCGAGCTGGATATGACAGTGGACGCGGCCATGAAGATGATCATCACTTGCGGGGTGGTGGTGCCGCACGCACCTGCTCCTGAGAAGCTTCCCCAGGTTCCGGAACAGGCCGCCTGACGCGCAAGGTCCGCGCCGCGGCCTAGGGAGCCTTAGTTGGACAGGCTCCTAGGCGGCCCGGCCTTCCGCTGCCGGGGCGCCGGCTGCTGGGGATGATTCTATGACGGCCTGGCGGTTGTGGTGCCCCGGCGTCCCCCGTAACATCCCGCGCCCTATGCGCTCACATTACTGCGGTCAGGTAAACGAGAAGCTCACCGGGACGGAAGTCACGGTGGCCGGCTGGGTCCATCGGCGTCGCGATCACGGCGGCGTCATTTTTGTCGACTTGCGCGACCGGGAAGGGTTGCTGCAGATCGTTTTCGATCCCGATGCCGCGGTCATGTTCAAGGAGGCCGAGAAGCTCCGCAACGAGTTCGTCGTCCGGGTGAAGGGCGTGGTGCGGGCGCGTCCCGAAGGAACGGTGAACACGAATCTGGCGTCCGGGCGGGTTGAGCTTCTGGCACGGGAGCTGGAGCTCCTGAACCGCTCGGAGCCCCTGCCGTTCCAGCTGGACGAGAACGTCGGCGAGGAGGTGCGGTTGAAGTACCGCTACCTCGATCTGCGGCGTGAAGTGATGAACCAGCGTCTGCGTTTGCGTCATCGCATTACCCGCTCCATGCGCGACTACCTCGACGCGAACGGTTTCATCGATCTCGAGACGCCGATGCTCGGTAAGACCACGCCGGAGGGCGCGCGCGACTATCTCGTGCCGAGCCGGACGCACCCTGGCAAGTTCTTCGCGCTTCCGCAGTCGCCACAGATTTATAAGCAGCTGCTCATGGTGTCCGGTTTCGATCGGTACTACCAGATCGTGCGCTGTTTCCGTGATGAGGATTTACGCGCCGATCGCCAGCCGGAGTTCACGCAGCTCGATATCGAGACGTCCTTCCTCACCCAGAACGACATCATGGGGCTCATGGAAGGCCTGGTGCGGCACTTCTTCAAAGCAGTGTTGAATGTCGAGCTGCCGAACCCGCTGCCGCGCATGACGTACGCGGAGGCGATGCGACGCTATGGGTCCGACAAGCCGGACCTGCGCATTCCGCTCGAGCTCGTCGACGTGGCCGATCTCGTCAAGGATTGCGATTTCAAGGTGTTCGCCGGACCGGCGCAGGATCCGCGGGGCCGTGTCGCGGCGCTGCGTGTCCCGGGTGGAAGCGCGATGCCGCGGTCGCAGATCGACGAATACACCGCGTTCGTCGGCCGCTACGGCGCGAAAGGTCTCGCCTACATCAAGGTCAACGAGCGTGCGAAGGGGCGTGACGGGCTCCAGTCGCCGATCGTGAAGTTCCTGAGTGATGCTGCCGTGGCTGGCGTGTTGGAACGGACGGGCGCACAGGATGGCGATCTCGTGTTCTTCGGCGCCGACACCGCGAAGGTGGTCAATGACGCGATCGGCGCCCTGCGCCTGAAAGTCGGCCAGGACTCGAAGCTGGTGCAGGAGGGCTGGCGGCCGTTGTGGGTCGTGGACTTCCCGATGTTCGAGTGGGACCCCGACAGCAAGCGCTGGGCGGCCATGCACCACCCGTTCACCTCGCCCGCGAACGATGATCCGGCGGCCTTGCGCGCCGACCCGGAGAAGGCGCTCGCGAAAGCTTACGACATGGTGTTGAACGGCTCGGAAATCGGCGGCGGCTCGGTGCGTATCCACCGGCAGGAGATGCAGTCGACGGTGTTCGATCTGCTCGGCATCGAGCCGGATGAGGCGCAGCGCAAGTTCGGCTTCCTGCTGGATGCGCTCAGGTTCGGCGCCCCTCCGCACGGCGGCATTGCCTTCGGCCTGGACCGCTTGTCGATGTTGATGGCCGGAGCCGACAGCATTCGCGAAGTGATCGCCTTCCCGAAGACCCAGACGGCGGCGGATCCCATGACGGATGCGCCGACGGAAGCCAGCGAAGCGCAGCTGCGTGAGTTGCACATCCGCGTGCGAGTACCTGTTAGTTGATTGGCTGAAAGACGCCTGGCGGCGCTTTCAGCGAGACCCTACACGTCGGCCGCGAGCAAAAAGCGTGGTTTTTGCTCGCTACGGTGCCAGGGGGCGCCGGACGGCGCGTTCGATGAGGCTTTGCACGTCATTTTCACGACTCAATACTCGAACTGGTAGGCCAGTCCCACGCTGCTGCCCGGGTCGTTCTCGGGCGTAGTGCCTTGCGCTGTCGTCGAGCCGTTCCCCAGCCGCGTCTGCAGCTTCAAGTGTTTGGTCAGGTCGACGTCGACCGCCAGCTGGCTCGTTCCCGTGGTGCTCTCCTTCACCGCCACGAATACCCGGCTCGACACATAGCGTCCCGCCTCGACGCTGTAGCCGGTGTTCGCTTGGTTTGTCGTGCTCGTGCCGGTGTTGGGGCCGCTGCCCACGGTCAGCCGGTCCAGCCCCAGCGTTTTCTGGATCTTCGCCAGCGGGTTCAGGCTGCTGCCCCCGCCGCCGCTCAGGGTCGCGAGCGCGGCGCCGATCTGGACGACCTGCGCCGCCGTCAGCTGCGATGCGCTCTCGCCGAACAAGAGGCGCGCCATGATCTCGTCCTGTGGCAGGTCAGGTGTGCTGCTGAGTTCGATTTTCGGCGCGTCGGCGAAGCCCGTGATCCTGACGGTCACCGTGACGTCGACGACCTGCGTTTGCGCGACGAAGTCCAGGGTCGGGTCGATCTTGTGCTTCAACCCCTCCCCATTGAAGGTCACGGTGCCCTGGCTGAACGTGAGTGGATTGCTGGCGAGCGAGAAAGTACCTCGTTGCAGGTCAAAGCTGCCGCTCACCAGCGGCGCAGCGGCGGTGCCACGGATGCGGATCTGGCCTCCCAACTCGGAGTCCAAGCCGCGGCCCTTGACGAGAATCTGGCGGGGCGCGTCGAGGGTAAGGCTGAGGTTGATGATCAGCGGCTTTTCCGGTGGCGGCGGCTTCGGCTTGCCGGGCCGGCGCACGTCGAGCACGGCGACATTGGGAGGGAAGCTGCCCGGGATCTCCACGTTGGCGCGGTTGACGTGCACGGTTCCGCTGACGTCGAGTTTCTCTCGGGCAGTACCGGTGACATGAACATCGGCGTCCATATTTGCGGTCAGGATGTTGCTGGCGATGGGCTGTGCATTCTTTGCGGTGAGTTTGATGTCCACCGGCATGCGCGGCTGGAGAACGCCGATGGTGCCGCTGATCGAGACATTGCCCGGCGCGGCACGGGCCGTGAGGCTCTTGATGAGCAGCGTGCCGTGGTCGCCGACGAATTCGCCCGCGATCTCCGTGAGGTTGATGCCCTGCGTGTAATCTTTCATGCTGCCGTTGGCGAGCCGCACGGTGCCCTCGATTTCGGGATCCGCCGCGGCGCCGGTGATCGTCGTGTCAACCGTGAGCGCGCCCGTGACGTGTTTGCCGCTGGCTTCCAGTAACGGGTTGAGGAGCCCCATGTCGAGGTTGCCTGCCAACTTCAAGTCCAGCTTTCCGGCGGCAGCCAGGGGCGCGTTACCCTGGAGAGTCAAGTGAGAGGCGGTTCCGGCGGTGAGCTTCGCGTTGACGAGCGCCGTGCTTTCCATGAGATCGGCGTCGGCGTGCAGCTCCACTGAGGGGAGCCCGCGAGCCGCGTCGTTCGCGCCGCGAACTCCCGTCGCCTCGACATGAATTTTTCCCGAGGGCGCGGCCGTGGTGCCGTGCAGTTGCGCCGTAGCCTGGATCGTGCCGCTGGCGAGCAGGCCTGGCACGAAGGCGTTGACCAACTCCGGCTTCACCTGTTGCAGTGACGCGCGGAGGTCCAATTCCGGAGATATCCGCCCATCGACGTCGAGCTCGGCTTGCTGCGCGCTGAGCTTTAAGTTCGTGATCGACAGCCCGTCCGCCAAGGCCACGGTAGCGGGGGCCAGCAGCTTGACCGTCTGGCCATGATACTGCGCGTCCAGGGTTGCCAGGCGCACTTCCTTGCCGCTTACATTCAATTGCGCCGTCGTCGCTACGCTGGCGGGCTCTCCGCCGATGGCGGGCGATTGAGCGTCGAGGTGCAGGTCCAAGGCGTCCACCGGGCCATTGGCGGTGAGCTTTGCGTCAGCTGCGATGCCGCCGGCCACGACGTTGTGAGCCTCGACGTCGATCTGGGCGCGTGACTGGCGCCCGCCGGGTGTCAGCTCGATATGGCCGGCGATGCTGCCGCGCAGCGCGCTGCCGAGCAGTCTGTCGAGGTCGCTCAGCTCGGTCATGCGGAACTGGAGTTTGCCGCGTGCCCGCGCGATATCCGTGCCGCTCGTGAAATCACCGTCGGCGTGCGCGCTCTTCCAGTCGGCCTGCCGGATCACCGCGTGAAACAGATTGCCCTTGTTCTGCTCGAGATCCAAGTCGAGGCGCAGCGGCGCACCGTCGAGAGCGCCGTGGGCCGCGACAGTGCCTCGAGGAGTGTTGGGCAGGCCGTCGGCGCGGATCGAAGCTGCGATCGTTCCCTGAGGCGATCCGTGGATGGATACCGTGGTCGTCAGATCCGCGGTCGTGCTCAGCGCATGAGCGGGGCCTTTCACCTTGCCCGATAACTTCAAGGTCCCGGCGAGTGCGGGGGACAGCGCCGCCAGGTCTGTCAGACTCACGTCCAGCCGTGCATCGAGATCCTGCGTCGCCGAGCGCGCTACACTTCCGCTCGCCGCCAGCGACAGGGTACGGCCGTTGAGCTGCAGTCGATCGATCGTGATTTTGTCGTTCGACAGGGCACCGGTTATTTGCAGCCGGGTGTTGCCGCCTCGAACCATCCCGGCCCACGCTGCGGCACCGCCGTCGATGCGACCATCAGCGTCGGCCGTCAGGCGTGTGGCCGTGGAGTCGTGGACGATTTGGGCTTGGATCGTTGCGTCGCCTCTTATCGTTTCTCCGCCCAGCGCCGCAAAGGGAGCGACGTCCGGGAGACGGAGGCTCAGTTGTGCGCTTTGCTCTCCGGCGGTCGTGACGTGTGCTTTCAGAGCGAAAAGTCGATGTGTCGCAGTGAGCTCAACCGGCCGCTTGGCGTCGCTCAGCCGCGCTGAGGCGTCTACCGTCAGGGGGGAGTCCTGGAAGAGCTTCGGCTGCGGCCCCGGGACGATGAGACCGTCGACGATCCCATGGAATGTCAGTCCCCCGTCACGTGCTTGAAAGTCGGCAGCCAGCGCGGCGAGTTGCGTTCCGCCGGGTATCTGCAGCCGCCTGGCGCGCAAATGTCCGTCCGCCGCAGGCGTGGTCAGGGTTCCGTGCCAACGCCCTTGGAGGTCTACGCTTTCCCAGGAGAGCCCTGCGTACGGGGTCATTGCAGGCGCCGTGAGAGAGTATTCGAGGTCGGCCGAGCTCTCCATCAGGTTGATGTCACCTTGCGCGCGCCCGCGTAACTCGCCGGCGTCGAGTGTCAGCTGGAGGTGCTCCGCCGTTCGGGGGCCGCTCAGTTGCGCCAGGACCGACAGAGCGCCGAGTCCGGGCACTTGCAACAGGTTCTCCAACGGTCCGTGCGCCGGCTCTTGCAGCTTGACCGTCGCGTCCATGCGGTCGGCGTTGAAGCGTAGCTGCACCTCGTAGTGCCCGATGCCGCCCGTGCGCTGTGCGACAACACTCGCCATCGCGTCGCGCAATGATCGCCAATGCGCGCTGCCGTTGACCACCAGGGAAGTCGCGACACCGGCCAGCGATGGGCCCAGCTCGAGCGCATCGATCGCGAGGCGGCTGATGTCCGTATGAGGGAACGAAAATTCACCGCTGGGAGTGTTGGTGGGTTGGGTGACGGGGGCGCGCTCGATGTGGAGGAGGCCGATGCGCAGCGAGTCAACGAGTACGTGCCGTGTCAGAATCGCCGCCGGGGACCATCGCAACGAGATGTGCTCGGCGTGCAGCCACACGCCGCGGTCATCGCTCAGCTCCAGGCGGTCGAGATCCAGCGCAGCCGGAAAAGACCCGTGGATCCCCGCCAGCTGCACCTTGCCGCCGGTGAGTTGGCGAGTGGTGCGCACAACGAGGGCGCGGCCGCTCTCGGTGTTCCCGATGATCAGCAAGGCCCCGCCCACCAGAAATACGAGGGCCAGCAGCGACCCCAGTAACCAGGCCGTGATTCTCAGCGCACGGCGCATCAGAAAGCCTGCCCCAAGCCAATATAGATCTCGAACGCATCGCCTCCCGGCAGACGCTGGATCGGTCCGGCGAGATCCAGGCGTATCGGACCGATCGGTGTGTAATAACGTACCCCGGCGCCGGCCCCGAAGCGAAGTGTGGCGTCCAGAGGATTGACATTGCGGCTCACCTGGCCCGCGTCGACGAACACCGCGAAGCCGAGGTTGCGGCCCACCCGCTGGCGGTATTCCACCGTGCCGGCGTTGATGGCCGTGCCGCCGATGGGGTTGTAATCCGGGAACAGGGGACCGACCGACTGGTAGCGGTAGCCGCGGATCGTGCCGCTGCCGCCCGCGTAGAAGCGCTGGTCGGGCGGGAGGCTGTACTGGCCCGCGCCTTGAGCGAGGCCGGCCAGTGCGCGCAGCGCGATGACTTTACGGCCGGGGTCCGGGCTCAGCCCGAGGTTCTGCAGGTCGAAATAGTAGGCCACGCTGCCCTGGGTGATGAAGAATTTCGCGCTCTGCGCGCCGAGCGACAGTGTCGGTGTCTCGCTGAACGAGGCGCGAATGCCGTGCGTCGCGTCTTCGATCGGCGATTCCAGCCCCGTCGTGTTGTAAAGCAGCGTGATCGGGAGGGCCAACAGGGTATAGTTCGTCGGCATGCGCGCCGGCGTGAAGATCTCCTGGCTGCAGCCGGTCGCGGTGCACGTCGGTTCGCCGATGCGCTGCTCGGGATGGTCCGGCTCGATACACCCGGTGGCCGGACACCCTGCTGTGTAAAAACCCTCCTGCCTGATGCGCTCGCGCTCGGCGGTGAGCCCGACGCTGGCGGTCCAGATGCTGGAGAGCTTGCGGGTCAGGATGGCGCCGAACGTGAGCGCTTTCTGGTCGTAGGCCTGCAGCGACTGATTGAGGGCGCCGACGGCCAGCTGCAGGGCCTGATCGCGATGACCGAACTCGGGCAGCAGGTATTTCGCGCTCAGGTCATAGCCGATGCTGGTGGTGGCGCTGCCACCTCCCAGATTGATCCCGGAGGCCGCCAGTGTCAGCTGGTCCGCTTTCCCGGACATGTTACGGTCGGTCCAGGTCACGCCGGTGCTGCCGCCCAGGTCACTCGAGTAAGCGGCATTGAGGCTCACGGCATGCAAGGGCCGCTCACGGACCCTGAACGTGATGGGAACATCGCCCGTCTCGTCCGCCTTTTCAGCGACTTGCACGGTGACCGAGGAGAAGACGCCGAGTGCCAACAGGTCCTTGCGCGCCCGCTCGATCTTGCTCGCGCCGAATTGCTCGCCCGTGTGTACCAGCAAGCGCCGGCGCACGAACGATTCGTGCATGCGCTTGAGCCCTCTGAACCGGATTGCCCCGATGTTGACGCGTGCGCCCGTCACGACATGGAAACTGACATCGAGCACGCGCTCCGCGGGGATCTCGTGCGCGATGGGAGGGTCGACCTTGGCGAACGCATAGCCCTGGTCTTCGAGCGCCGTCTGCAGGCGTTCGCCGCCGGCCAGCACCTCGGAGGCGATCGCGAGGTCGCCGGTGTTCAGCCCGAGCGCGCCGCGCGTGTCCGCCGGCACGTCGCCGTCGATCTCCACCTTGCGCAAGTGATAAATCGGGCCCAGGCTGAAAGTGATCTTCACCCGCGCGTCATCGCCCTTGGCTTGCGAGGTCAGTCGCTCGCCCAGGGTGGGATCGTCCAGTGGCAGCTCGTCGATGGTGATGTCGACATAGCTCTGGTAGTACCCGAAGCTTTCCAACACAGTCTTGAGACGGTCCAGATCGCTGCGTGCCCGGCCGATGAGGCCGAACGGGCCGACGGGGGCCGTGGTGCGCAGCCCGATGAGATCGGATGTGGCCTTGAGCGTGGCGTTCAAGTCGCTGTCGCCGGTGGACGCCAAATCTACTTTGTAAGGCTGCGGATCGGCCGCGTATGCGGACGCCGCGAGGAAGGACGCGGCGCACAGCAGCAGTACGGCGAGCGCGCCGGACCGGCCGCTCACCTGCGCGCCAGCGCCATGCTTCGCACCGCCATTTCTTGGTAATGTCTGCATCAGACGAGGGTTCCCTCTTTGGGAAGGATTACGGCTGTTGAGCAGTAGCGCGGTGGACGTCGTTTATGTTCATGGTTTGTGGATGTCGGGCGGTGAATCGATACTGCTGCGGTACCGGCTCGCGCACGAGTTCGGTCTGGAGCTGCACCCGTTCCGGTACTCGGCCGCTCTGTCCACCATGACGGAGATTACCTCACGCCTGCAAAGCTTCGTGGAGTCGTTGGGGGTCCCTTCCGTGCACTTCGTGGGTCACAGCCTGGGCGGGCTCGTGATCTATCGCTTTCTCGAGCGCTTTCCACAGCAGCCTCCGGGCCGGGCCGTCTTTCTCGGCACGCCTTCCATGGCGAGCCGCGTCGCCGAGCAGGCGAGCCAGATCCGGCTCGTGGCCTCCCTGATGGGGCAGCCGGTGGCCGACGAGCTGCTGCGGCCGCAGGAGCGGCGCTGGACGATGGCAGACCGTCCGCTCGGCATCATTGCGGGCTCGCAGCCGGTGGGTGTCGGGCAGATCATCGCGCAGTTCGAGGAAGACTCCGACGGCACGGTCGCGGTCAGCGAGACCCGGTTGCCAGGCGCGACGGATCACCTCGTTCTGCCGGTGAGCCATCTTGGCATGCTGGTCTCGCCGCGCGTGGCACGGGAGACCGGATTGTTCCTGCGGGAAGGCCGCTTTTCATAGGAGTCCGGCAGGCTCCTAGCTCCTTTCCAATAACTTGCGCAGCTTGTAGAGGGCATCCAGCGCCGCCCGGGGCGAGAGGTCGTCCGGGTCGAGCGCTTGCAGCGTGATACGGATCTCGTCGGGCTCCCGGGTCGGCGCTCGCGGTGTTGGCGGTGCATCCGGCTCGCCAAAAAGAGGCAGCTCCTTCTGGGCGGACCGGCGGCCGCCGGTGCCGGTTGCCTCGTTGCGGTCGCGCTGCGATTCCAACGCTTCGAGGTAGTAACGCGCCTGCCCGATGACCTCGCGCGGCACTCCCGCTAACTGCGCCACCTGAAGGCCGTAGCTGCGGCTGGCGGGGCCTTCCTTGACGGAGTGCAGGAAGACGATGCCCTCGCCGTGCTCGGTCGCGTCGAGGTGCACGTTCGCGCATCCCTCCACCTCCGTGGCGAGCGTCGTCAGCTCGAAGTAGTGGGTGGCAAACAGCGTAAACGACTTCAACTTCGTGGCGATGTGCCGTGCAATGGCCCACGCGAGGGACAGTCCATCGAACGTGCTCGTACCGCGGCCGATCTCGTCCATGAGGATGAGGCTGCGCGGTGTTGCGTTGTGGAGGATGTTGGCGGCTTCCGTCATCTCGACCATGAAGGTGGACCGGCCGCCGGCCAGGTCGTCCGCCGCCCCGATGCGGGTGAAGATCCGGTCCAGAGGCCCGATGACGGCGCGATCGGCCGGCACGTAGCTGCCGATGTGAGCGAGCAGCACGATGAGCGCCGCCTGGCGCATGTAGGTCGATTTACCGCCCATGTTGGGTCCGGTGATGATGAGCATGCGCCGGCCGGCTTCGAACCGCAGGTCATTCGGGACGAAGGGGTTCTCCGAGAAGCGCTCCACGACCGGGTGGCGGCCGCCGTCGATCGTCAGTTGGGTCTCGTCGGTGAGCTGCGGCTGAGTCCATTCCAGCGCACAGGCGCGCTCGGCAAGCGCGGCGACGGCATCCAACATCGCCAGCGCGTTTCCGGTCGAGTGCATCGGGGCGAGACGATCGATCAGCTGTGTCAGGACCGCCTCGTAGATCTCCTTCTCGCGGGCGAGGGAGCGGTCCCGTGCGCTCAACACCTTGTCCTCGAAGCCTTTCAGCTCCGGTGTGATGAAGCGCTCGGCGGACTTCACCGTCTGCCGGCGGATGTAGTCTTTCGGTACACGCTCGGCGTCCTTGCGCGTGATCTCGATGAAGAAGCCCTGCACCCGGTTGAAACCGAGCTTCAATCCCGCAATGCCGGTGCGCTCCCGCTCGCGTCGCTCCAGTTCCAGCAAAAACTCGTCGGTGTGCGTCGAGATCCGGCGCAGCTCGTCCAGATCGGCATCGTAGCCCTCGGCGATGACGCCTCCGTCTCTGATGAACGTCGCCGGCTCGGCCGCGATGGCGGCGGTAAGAAGTTGTACGACGTCGCCGTGCTCCGCGATGCCGGCGCGCAGCTGCTGTATGAGCGGAGAGTCGATGCCGGCGAGAACGGCACGCAGCGCAGGCAGCAGCGCAAGCGAGGTGCGCAACTGTGTCAGGTCGCGCGGCCGCGCAGAGCGCAACGCGACCCTGGACAGGATGCGCTCGATGTCGCCTACGCCGTACAGATGCTCGCGCAGGGGCTCGAAGCTGCGACCGCTGATGAGCGCGCTGAGGGCTTGGTAACGGGACCGTAACAGCATCTGATCCGTCAGGGGACGGTTCAGCCAACGGCGCAACTCGCGCGAGCCCATGGCGGTGACGCACTTGTCGATCAGCGCGAAGACGGTGGCATCCTCGTTCCTCGACAGGCTCGCGTCCAACTCCAGATTGCGTCGTGTCGCCGCGTCGATGATCAGTGCGTCCGTGCGCTCCTCGACATTCAGGCTGCGGATGTGAGGCACCGATGCTTTCTGCGTATCGCGTACATACTGCAGCAGCGCGCCCGCGGCGCAGATCGCGAGGGGCAGCTCATCGGCACCGAACCCTTTCAGGTCGAGCGTGCCCATCTGGTCCGTCAGCAGTCGAGAGGCGCTCGCTAACTCGAAGTGCCATGGGGGGCGGCTCCGCAGCGCCGTGCCGTGCCGCACGCTCGCGTCGGTGCCCAAGGCGCCTTCCGCCACCAACAGCTCGGCGGGCTTCAGCCGCTCCAGCTCCGCGGCCAGCGTCTGGCTGCCTTCGGATTGAGCTACCGTGAAACGACCGGCTGCCAGGTCGAGCCACGCGAGCCCGAAGCGTTCCCCATCCCGCGCAAGCGCGGCGACGAGGGTTTCCTGCCGCTCATCGAGGAGGGCTTCGTCGGTCACCGTGCCGGGGGTCACGATGCGCGTCACCTGCCGCTCGACAGGCCCCTTGGATTTCGCGGGGTCGCCCATCTGCTCGCAGATGGCGACACTCTCGCCCTTGCGCACGAGCTTCGCCAGGTAGCCCTCCACGGCGTGGAACGGCACGCCCGCCATCGGGATGGGTTGGCCGGCGGACTGGCCCCTGGCCGTCAAGGTGATGTCGAGAAGCGCTGCAGCCCGGCGCGCATCGTCGAAGAAGAGCTCGTAGAAGTCCCCCATCCGGTAGAAGAGGAGGACGTCGGGGTACTGGCCCTTGATGCGCAGGTACTGCTGCATCATGGGGGTGTGCTGGGGGAGGCTTGAATTCAAGGTTTTTTCTACAGGGTATCTATTAGACGTCTAAAATGATGGGGCCTAGCCCCCCTATTTTTGCAGCTGGGCGGTGATCACATCGCCACAGCAGGGACCTTACGCACGGCGGCAGATGCTTGTCCGTTTCCCTGGGGCGAGGCATGGCTTTAGCATTGTACTTGCGACTCTATGAGTAGTTTAGCATCGGTCCACGCCAGTCCCTCCGGGGGCAGGCCGCTGGAGTTATGGCAGGTGTGCAGCCGTGCCTCTCGACTTCGATTCCCTCCTCCGCCATCAGTTGATTTTTGCGTTGACTGGAGCGCCGGTTACGGCAAATGGGGCGAGGGGCCTATCCGCAGGGGTTAGGGAATGAAACTGAGCACGCTACTCATACTCCTCGGCGGACTCCTCGGCGCCACCTCGACAAAGTGGTCTCAGATCCGAGATCGTCGCACTCTCAGTCAGATCTATCAGGATGCCAAGGCTGGTAAGCTGCGTATGACGCCGTATGCAAGAATCGTGGGGCCAATCTCTCTGATATTGGTCATCCTGGGGCTTTACCTGGCCCTCACCTGGCGATGACTTCTGGGCGCTCAATTGCTCGCCTCCTCTGTCCTAGGCAGCAGCCTACGGCTGAAGGGATGCGCGATAGCAATCATGGAAAGTCGTAAATGGATGACCTCGATAAGCGCAGAGCTGAGAGATCCGATCTGCGCAGACTAGTCTGTGTCGCTGTTTCCGTATGCCTCCATCTGTCCGGATGCGACGTGCACACGAATATTCATGGGCGCGCCCTTCGTCCAAGTGATCCGGACTTCCCTTCTATAAATTCGAATCCTCAAAAAATAGTGGATTTCGCGGTAAAAGTGCCGCCGTCAGTCTCCGCGCAGTTTTCCATTTACTATTCGGTTGAACTTATAACGCACAGAAATGCCGACGGAAGCGTCGACTGGTTCGAGAGCCCGCATGGTTGTCGATGGAGGACAGCGAACAGATTCTATGTCGAGCTGCCTTTACAGCTCACGAAGGATGGCGACATCTACCGCGGAAAGTTTGCCCTCGATCAGTTCGAGCCTGGGAATTGCGGCTGGCACTTCGACCGCATGCTCTCTCCAATGCTGAGATATCCGCTTGTTGTATATCGCGGTGACTATAATGATCGCCCCGGCGACCAGACGGACATCCGCTTGGACATTTGGTGTACACGGAAATCCAAGGGCCATCCGCATATCGATCCTCGACGTCGTCATGATCTCAATCAAGTAAACAACTGTGCTGACCTTGTGTTTGCTGCTGGTGCGTTCACCGATGTACCCCGGGCTCTCTGGGATTCAGTCCCGATCGACGCGCGCATGAATGGCGGACCCGGATTCATCGCGCGGCACGCGCGTTCGATTTCAGTGGAGTTCCACGACCTGGATGAGTTGATACCGAGCTATCCCGACCGTCGCCAGTAAGGAATCACGAATTCCAGCAGCACGGAGGATCGTTAGCCTCTGCACATGAGAAATCCTGTAATTCGCATTGTCATCGGTTGCACGGTGCCCGCCCTGGCCGTGACTTCGTATCTGCTCCTAACGCGACGACACGGCGACAATGCCGACTGGGATTGGGCGGCATTGGCGATATCGTGTCTGATCGGACTGATATTTGTCGTATTTCAGAGCTGCCTTTGAGTGGCCGACTATGATGCCATCTTGCTAGGGCGCGTCCGCTTGGCAGGACGCCGCGTCATTCGTTTCCAGCGACGTCGTTCCAGGCGCCCGCGGGCGGCGTATCGCGAACCGGCTCGTCGACCGATCCTGTACGTGCAAGCTTGTCCGCGTCGGCGATGCCGGGGTGCGGGGTGCCGCGTTGCCCGTTGTCCGGGCTTTCAAACAGGCCGACGACTTCGGCTTGTTCCAGGCACTCGGCCTCTGCCGCTGCCAATATGTCGCTGGCGCGAGTCTGTGGCGGCAGTTTGAGCTCGGCCACCCTGAGCGCGAGAAGCCGGAAATGATAATGGTGCGCGGCGTCGCCGGCCGGCGGCTGGGGACCGTCATAGCGGGAATTGCCAAAATCATTACGGCCCATTTTCAGCCGCATCACGGCCTCGGCCGATCCTGCGCCCCGTTGCAGGCAACTGGATGCGGCCGGTATGTCGTAGACCGCCCAGTGGCGAAAGACACCTCGGGGGGCATCGGGGTCTTCGACAATCAGAGTGAAGCTGCGGGTGCCCGCGGGCGGGTCATGCCACTCGACCGGCGGCGAAATGTTGGCATCGGCTCGGGTGAACTGACGCGGAATGGAGCCTAGCGGTTCGAACGCCGGGCTGGTGACGGTGAGAGCCATTTCGGGTTCCTCGAGTACTGCGCTAGTGGCGCGGCACGCGCGCGGGCTCGTCCCCGGTGCGCGAGCGTTTCCCAGGAGTTGCTCTTGAACTTGCCATTGCCGTACGCGATGTTACTCGGCACGGCGCTGCCGGACTATCCGCCGCAGGTGTGTCCTGATGTAGGAATCCGCCGATTTCGTGTGCTGGGAAAGGCTCGCAAGCAAAGCTTTTTCTGTGGTCGGTCCCGGAAGCCTGGTAGGCTAGCATCCTTCCGTGCCGTGGCGGTGCATGCCTCGCACCGTAGCTCGTGCCTTTGGCACCCCGATGAAAGGCAGGCGGGTGCAACAATCCCGCGCATGGATGGCGTGCTATCCGTCGCGGCTGATTTACAGACAAGTGGAGAATTGGGATGAGCGACCAACAGGAGATCGACGGCGTCCAACCGCGGTTCGCGCAGGTCGAGTCCGTGCAGTGATGTACGACTGCCGGCGATTTTTCATCGATGGCCAGTGGGTCGTGCCACCGGGACGTGCGGAGCTGCCGGTCACGAACCCCGCGACCGAGGCGGTCGTGGGCTCGATTCTGCTTGGGACGGCCGAGGACGTGGACCGCGCGACGCAGGCTGCGCGCCGAGCCTTCGAAAGCTTCTCGCAGACATCGCGCGAGGAACGGATCGCGCTTCTCGAACGAATCATCGAGGTGTACGCGAAGTACATCCCACGGATCGCCGCCGCCGTCTCGGCTGAGATGGGGGCGCCCATTGAGTTGGCGACCCAGGCCCACGCGGGCAACGGCGTGCGCCATTTCATGATCGCGCGCGACCTCCTGGCGGACTTCGAATTCGAGGAGAAGCTCAACACGACGCAGGTGCGGCGCGAGCCCATCGGCGTGTGCGGCCTGATCACGCCGTGGAACTGGCCTATGAACCAGATGTGCTGCAAGATCGCGCCGGCGCTCGCGACGGGCTGCGCCATCGTGCTCAAGCCGAGCGAGCTGTCGCCCCTGAGCGCCCACGTTCTGGCCGAAATTCTGGCGGAGGCGGAAGTTCCGGCAGGCGTGTTCAATCTCGTCGATGGCGATGGCCCCACGGTGGGTGAGGCTATTTCGCGGCATCCCGATATCGACATGGTCTCGTTCACCGGCTCGACTCGCGCAGGCGTGCTCGTGGCGAAGGCTGCCGCGGACACCGTGAAACGCGTGTCCCAGGAGCTCGGCGGCAAGTCGGCCAACATC
>DASZVD010000142.1:0-11283 GCA_035547375.1 Steroidobacteraceae bacterium | reverse complement strand
CGGTGCAGTGTTCCATTCACTGAATACGTGCGACGCTCCGGGCACTTGCCAGAGCGGCGGGAAACCTTTTTCATGAGGGGGAGTTAGACCAGCGTCGCGAGTCTCCACGCGCCTTCCGGGGACCTCATGAGCAGCACCGTTGAGATCGACAGCGCACGCCTGATCGCCGAGCTGGCGGCACGGATCGGCACGCTGGGGGTCGAGGTAGCCGACATCGCGGGCAACCTCGAAGAGGTCACGGCCCGCATCTCCAACCAGGCGGCTCAATTCGAGGAGCTGGAGCAGTCCGCGCAGACCATGGTGGCGGGCAATCAGGCCATCGACCGTGCCGCAAAAGAAGCTCAGCGGGCCGCGTCCACGGCCGGAACCGAAATTGCCGAGTCGCGCTCGCTGATGGGGGGCGCCGTTCGGCAGATCGAGCAGCTCACCGCGGCCGTGAAGCGGATCGAGGAACGGCTGACGTCTTTCGCTCCCGTCGTGAAGGAGATCGGCAACGTTGCCGGTGCTATCGAGACCATCGCGAAGCAGACGAAGCTGCTCTCGCTCAATGCCGGCGTCGAGGCCGCACGTGCGGGCGAGGCCGGGCGCGGCTTCGCCGTCGTTGCGGCCGAAGTCAAAAGCTTGTCCGAGCAGACGCGCCTGGCGACTGACCGGATCACAGGCAGCGTCCGCGCGCTCGGCGAGCAGATCAGCGGTCTCGTCCGGGAGAGCGGCGAGTCCACCCAACACGCCGGTGAGGCCGCCGCGAGCGTGGCGAAAGTCAACGGCGTCATCGTCAGGGCGCATGACGCCTTTACGACGGTGGGCCGGGAAATCGACACCATTGCGGGCTCCACCGCCGGCAATCTCGAAGCGTGCGATGCCACGTTGGCTGAGCTGGGTCAACTCGCCAACGACGTGCAGCTGTCCTCGGCCAACCTGACGGCGGCCGACAAGCGCGTCGAGGGCCTGCTGGGCTTGAGCGAGACGCTCATCGGGTTCATTGCCGACAGCGGCGTGGCCACCGCCGATACGCCGCTCATCGAGATCGGGATTGCCACGGCACAGCGTATCGGCAAGGAGTTCGAGGCGGCGCTCGACCGCGGGGAGTTGACGGAGGCGCAGCTGTTCGACGAGCGCTACCGCGAGATCCCCGGCACGAATCCCAAGCAGTACCTCACCGAGTATGTGCGGCTCACCGACCGGCTGCTGCCTGCGATCCAGGATCCCGTTCAAAAGAAGGATCCGCGCATCGTGTTTTGTGTCGCCTGGGCGAAGGGCGGCTACCTGCCGACGCACAACCCCGAGTACTGCAAGCCGCAGGGGCGCGACCCGGTGTGGAATGCGGCCCATTGCCGCAACCGGCGCATCTACAGCGACCGCGCGGTGAAGAAGGTCGCGCAGAACACGAAGCGCTTTCTGCTGCAGACCTATCGACGCAACATGGGCGGCGGCCGGTTCGTGCTGATGAAGGACCTGTCGGCGCCGATCTTCGTGCGCGGCCGGCACTGGGGCGCCTTCCGCATCGGCTTTCGCCAGGCCTGAGCCGCAGCCGCTCGGCCCGCGGGACCTTACTCAGCCTCCTCGTCGTCTTCCTTTTCCCGGGCGGCCGGTTTGCGCCTGGAGATCGCCAGCACGGCGACCAGTACGATCACCACGTTGAGAATCCACCAGGCCATCTGACTGTGGCTGCTCGACAGCCCGGCGCCGCTGTCCGCCTTGGGAATCGTGATCGTGCCGGTCAGCGTTTCGTGAATGCCATCGTGGCCGACCGTCACGTCGATGCGGCGCTCGCCCTCGCTGAGATTTCGAGTGGCGAGCAGGAAGGTCCCTTGCGGCTGCGGAGTGATGAGCTGCTCCTTGCCATCGACGGTGACTTTGACGTCCTGTCCGTCGATGGGGATCCGGTTGCCGGCGTGCTCGACGTGCAGTGCCAGTCCGTCAGGGGTCTTCGTGGCGTCCACGATCAGCAGCGCCGAGTGTGCAACGGGTATCGTTGCGCCCTGTTGCGCCGGTTCGGCGGCTGGTGCGGGCGCGGCGAGCGCCGCCGCCCCTATCGCAATCCACGGAGCCAGCCTCGAGGTCGTCTTCATGAGTCGATCCGCAGGAGCCTTTGCTGCGCGCACGGGGCGCCGGACCTCAAATTATGACGCCCCGGGCGCCTGTCTGGCTATTGATGAGCGGCTGCTCGCGCAGCACCCTCGCGCCGCACCGCGCTCTTTGCCGGCGGACGACGCGGTCATGTTCGCCGAAAGCGCCGGCCCATCCCGGGCGGCCAGGCGACTTGCGGCCAAATCGACTAGCGCAGCCCCAGGAAGGTCTCCAGGCTGTCGAGTCCCGCTAGGAAGGCACTCAGCGGCTCCTTTGACATGCAGGCGAGGAGGGCGCGCTCGCGCTCCAGGGCGAGCGGAACCAACTCCTCATACATGCGCCGCCCGGCTTTCGTCAGACGCAGCTCCATTTCCCGCCGGTCTTCCGTGCTGGTCACGCGAGTCATGAGGCCGCGCTCCTCGAGATGAGCGATGGCGCGGCTCACTCGCGTCTTGTGCATCCTGGTGCTGCCCGCGATGTATTGGGCGGTGCAGCCGCGCTCCGGCCCCACAGTTGCCATGACACGCCATTCGGGAATATCCAGGCCGAAGCGCTCGCGGTAGATCGCGGCCAGGTGCTCGCTCACCGCCACGGCCAGGCGGTTCAGCCGGAACGGTACGAAGCGCGCCAGCTGCAGCGCGGGCGGATCGGGTTTTCGGGGGTCCATGGGCCTGAGGTCGGTTAAATAGTTGCGTGCGCAACTATATATGCGATCATAGCCGCTGTGAACCAGTGAGGTGTGCCATGACGACGGGATCGGGCGGGGAGCTGCAGTATCAGATGGGCTTTGCCAACCATTTTGCGACGGAGGCTCTGGCCGGCGCTCTGCCGGAGGGGCGTAACTCGCCGCAGCGCTGCGCGTACGGCTTGTACGCGGAACAGCTCTCGGGCACGGCGTTCACAGCCCCGCGACACACCAACCGGCGGAGCTGGCTGTACCGTATCCGGCCCGCGGCGGTGCAGGGGGAGTTCTCCCCCCTGAATGACGGAGCGTTCACGAATAGCTTTGACGAGATCCCGCCCTCTCCGAATCCGTTGCGTTGGAGCCCACTGCCGATTCCGGAGGAGCCGACGGACTTCATTGCTGGCGTGCGCACCGCTGGTGGTAACGGCTCACCAGGCTCGCACACGGGCTGCGCCATTCATTGGTACGTCGCCAATCGCTCAATGACGGACCGGTTCTTCTACGACGCGGATGCGGAACTGCTCATCGTTCCCCAACAGGGGAGACTGCGTCTGGCGACCGAGCTGGGCCTCTTGGAGATCGAGCCGCAGGAGATTGCAGTGATTCCTCGCGGACTGCGTTTCCGTGTCGAGCTGCTCGACGGTCGTGCGCGCGGGTATTTCTGCGAGAACTTCGGCGCACCGTTGCGGTTGCCGGATCTGGGGCCTCTCGGCTCCAACGGTCTGGCCAATCCACGCGACTTCCTGACACCCCGGGCGTGGTATGAGGAGCGCACGGGAGATTTCGAGCTGCTCGCCAAGTTCGCCGGCCACCTGTGGTCGACGCGGCTCGATCATTCCCCGCTCGACGTCGTCGCCTGGCACGGCAACAACGTGCCTTACAAATACGACCTGCGGCGATTCAACACCATCGGCTCGATCAGCTATGATCACCCCGACCCGTCGATCTTCCTCGTGCTGCAGTCGGTCAGCGACACGCCCGGCGTCGACAATCTCGACTTCATCATTTTTCCGCCGCGGTGGCTCGTGATGGAGAGCACCTTCCGGCCGCCCTGGTTCCATCGCAACATTGCCAGTGAGTTCATGGGCCTGATCGCCGGTGTATACGATGCCAAGGCGGAGGGGTTCGCCCCCGGCGGCGCATCGTTGCACAATTGCATGACCGGACACGGTCCCGATGCGGCAACTTTCGAGAAAGCCGTGCAGGCGGACACGTCCGAGCCGCACCACATCACGGATACGATGGCCTTCATGTTCGAGACGCGCACGATCATTCAGCCGACGCGCTTCGCACTGGAGTCCCCGCAGCGGCAGCGCGACTACGCCCGGTGTTGGCAAGGCCTGCGCAGCCATTTCGACCCCCGCAAGCCCTGAAGAGCGCCCCGATGCCACTCGATGCAACACATGACCCGGCCCTGAAGAGCTGGGTGGGCTCCGCCAACCGCGCGGGGGTGGATTTCCCGATCCAAAACCTGCCGTTCGGCGTGTTCCGCCGTACGGGCAGCCACGAGGCCTTTCGCGGTGGGGTGGCGATCGGCGATCAGATTCTCGACCTGGGCGCCGCCGAGCTGCAGGGGCTGGCTTCGGGGGCCGCTGCCACGGCTCTCGCGACCTGCGCTCAGCCAACATTGAACGCTTTCCTCGCGCTTGGCCACGAGGCCTGGTCCGCGCTGCGCGGCTTTCTCTCCGAGGCGCTGCGCGCCGGCTCGCCGCACGCCGTGCGGTTGCGCACCGCATTGGTTCCGCAGCAGGCCGCCGAGTATGCCGTTCCGGTCGCGATCGGCGACTACACGGACTTCTACGCCTCCATCCATCACGCGACGGCGGTCGGACGGCTGTTCAGGCCGGACAATCCGCTGTTGCCGAACTACAAGTGGGTACCGATCGGCTACCATGGGCGGGCTTCCTCGATCGTCGTCTCGGGGCAGTCGTTCCGCCGGCCGGTCGGCCAGCTCATGCCCCCGGGTGCGACCGCGCCCTCGCTGGGCGCGAGCCGGCGGCTCGACTATGAGCTGGAAGTGGGCGTGATCATCGGAACGGGCAATGCGCTGGGCACCCGTGTGCCGTTGGAAACAGCGGAGCAACACGTATTCGGCGTGTGCCTGCTGAACGATTGGTCGGCCCGCGACATCCAGGCCTGGGAATACCAACCGCTCGGTCCCTTCCTCGCGAAGAACTTCGCCACGACGATCTCTCCATGGATCGTGACACTCGAGGCGCTCGAGCCTTTCCGCGCTCCGTGGACGCGGCCGGCCGACGACCCGCAGCCGTTGGCGTATCTCGACGGACCGCAATTGCGCGCCGGCGGGGCGCTCGATATTCGGCTCGAGGTATGGTTGGAGACGGAGCGCATGCGCGCGTCAGGGAAGGAGCCGGAGCGCCTCTCGCAGTCCACGTTCAAGGATTCGTACTGGACCGTTTCGCAGATGGTGGCGCACCACACCGTCAACGGGTGCAATCTCGCGCCCGGTGATCTGCTCGGCAGCGGGACTCAGTCGGGTCCAACGCCTGCGGAGGCGGGCTCACTGCTCGAGCTCAGCCAGGGCGGCAAACAGCCGCTCACGCTGGGCTCGGGCGAGACGCGCACGTTCCTCGCCGATGGCGACCGGGTGATTTTCAAGGGGTGGTGCGAGAAGCCTGGATTCGCGCGGATCGGGCTGGGAGAAGCCGCGGGGCTGGTGCTGCCCGCTGCTTGAGGTCGCCTCGCGGCCAAACTCACATGATGGGTGCCAGAATTCGCCAGGCATCGCCCGGGTGCGTGGCAGCCCAATACAGCGCCGCGAAGCCGCCCGGCACATAAGGCGTGGGCGTTGCGCCGTGCACCTGCACGGTTTCCGTTTCCACGACGGCTTCATCTGGATCCGGGAGCACGCTGTTCCAGGCATCCGCTGGCATAACGTCACGAATGTCCGGCGCCTTGAGGTCCAGTGTGCGCGCCTTGAGGTCGAGCGCGCGCTGGTGAGGTTGCGGGCTGGCAACCTGCGCGGAGCCCGGGCTCTGGCTTGCTGCGCCGTCCGCGGCCCACACCGGAAGTGCCGCACCCAACGCCAAAGCAATCAATGAATTGCGAAGAACTTT
Source organism: Steroidobacteraceae bacterium (assembly GCA_035547375.1). GTDB lineage: Bacteria > Pseudomonadota > Gammaproteobacteria > Steroidobacterales > Steroidobacteraceae > 13-2-20CM-66-19. The sequence goes on along the minus strand of DASZVD010000142.1, from coordinate 5,451 downwards.
TACACTCTTGCTCATGATCGCTCCTTGGCGGAGATCCGCCCACCTGATTCACATGGGGTCGGACGAGCCCGGTTCAAGCAAAGCTACGCAAATCCCGTGCCGAAGCGTACGGCTACGCTAGCGACCTGTCCGAGTAATGATGCGCCTATTGCGGGCGCCCCACAGCGGTATCTTTCGGCGGCCATGACACTGCGTGTCACTTTGTGACGCCGTGATGCAGGCCACATCTCCATGTTGTCACCCTTCGACGCTGCTTGCTTCTTAGTAGTATCGAGCGACGGTGATCCAGCCTATGCGCGCTTTCACGAAACTCCTGGGCTGGTTGCTGGCGACTTCGATGTTGCTTTCCGCGCGCGCGCCGGCGACTCACGCTGCGGAGTCGCAAATCGAGCGTTGGTCCGCCCTTGCGGACACCGTCTTCCAGCATCTCGCGCGTGACAACGATCTCCCGAACTCCACGGCTCCGACGGCTCTCGCCGAAGACGGCCAGGGCTTTCTCTGGATCGGCACGCAGAACGGGCTCGCCCGCTGGGACGGCTACCAGTTCCGCAGCTTCAAGGCCGACCCTGCCGTGGCCGACGCACTGCCGGATAATTTCATCAGGCAACTGCACACCGACACCCGGGGGCGGCTCTGGGTTGCGACCAACTCGGCGGGGCTGGCGCGTTATGATGCGGATCGCGACCGCTTCGTCGTGTATCCGGCGAGGCCCGGCGGGCTGAGCAGCGCGAGTCTGCGGGACATCGTTGATGACGGCGGCGGAGGTGTGTGGGTCGGAACCGACAACGGTCTCGATCACGTGCGTGCCGACACGGATGCGGTCGAGCATCTGCGCCACGATGTCGCCGATTCAGGCACGCTGCCCGATGATCGCATCCGTGCCTTGTTTCTCGATCGCGATGGAGTGTTGTGGGTTGGTACCGCCGCCGGCGTCGTGCGGCGCGACCCGGACTCGGGCCGGTTCACACCGGTACCGCTTGGCTCGACCGAAGGGAGGGTGGCCGTCGCCTGGACCTTTTACCAGGACAGCGCGGGACGGGTCTGGATCGGTACTGTGCGCCAGGGCGTCTACGTGTTCGAGCCGCAGGGGCGCGACTCGCGCCGCGTGTTGGACCTGCCACGTGCGATGCTGCCGGGAGAGGGTGTCCACGCCATCACTGAGGTGCGCCCGGGTGAGATCTGGCTCGGCACCGATGGCCACGGCATCGTCGCCGTCGACCAGACCTTTCACACGAAGCGTATCGTTCACGACCCCACTGTATCGTCCAGCATTGCTGACGACACCGTACAGGCGCTCCTGACCGATCGGTCGGGACTGGTCTGGATCTGCACCAATCGCGGCATCAGCCGCTACAACCCGCGGCAGGCGGCCATCCTGACCGTGTTCGGCGGCTCGAGCCGACCGCTCGGCCTGAGCGACCCCGACGTGGAGTCCGTGCTGACCCTGCCGGATGGGCGGGTGTGGCTGGGGTTGGGAACCAACGGGATTGACGTGCTGGATCCGATGGGCCTGCGCATCGCGGCATTACGGCCCGATGCGCGTCATCCGGAGACGGCATTGCCGCGGGATTACGTGAATGTCTTGGCACGCGGGCCCTCCGGGGACGTCTACGTCGGCACGGAGCAGGGGTTGTACGAGGCCGATCCGCTGGCACGCTCGGTCACCCGCATTGCGGTGCCGCGCCAGGATCCAACGGGCGCGGTCTGGGCTCTGCACTTCACTCAGAATCGCTTGTGGGTCGGCGGCTTCGACGGATTGTGGTCGGTCGATCTGGAGCCGCGCGGGCGCACCGCCAACGCGGCGAGCGCTGTGATCCGTATCGCGGGCCTCACCGACCCGCGCGTCACGGTCATCGAGCCCGGCCCGGCCGGCTCGCTGTGGATCGGGACGAAGAACGGCCTGAATCGCCTCGATCCCGCCTCGCGGACGCTCATCGAGCGCATCCTCCCGGACCCGCCGGATGCCGGCGCTCTGCGCGCCGGCTACGTGGCCACCGTGTTGACGGATCGCCGGGGCCGCTTGTGGGTCGGTACCTTGGGTGGCGGGATCGGCGTGTTGGATCACCGTGGGCCGGACGGCAAGGCACGCTTCGTCCGGCTGGGCTCCCGGCAGGGGCTCGCCAGCGAGAATGTCGACAAGCTGCTCGAGAGCTCGAGCGGCCAGATCTGGGCGAGCACCGATGACGGCCTGGCCGTCATCGATCCCAACACGCTCGCCGTGCGCAGCTTGCGGCGGGCGGAGGGCGTGCCGATCGCCAATCATTGGGCGGGGGCGGGCGCGGCAACCGCTGCCGGCGAGCTGTTGTTCGGCGCGGTGGGTGGGCTCATCATCGTCCGGCCCGAGCGCCTGGCGCTCTGGAGCTATCTCCCGCCCGTTGTCGTGACGGATGTCCGCATCGGCGGCAAGCGGGTTCCCCCTGGGAATTCCTATCGCGACGAGGACGCGGTGCCGCTCATCGTGCCGCCGCAGGCGAACAGCATCGCCGTGGAGTTCGCGGCGCTCGACTACTCCGCCCCCGAGCGCAACCGCTACGAGTATCGCCTCGACGGCTTCGATCCCGACTGGATCGAGACCGAGCCGAGCCGTCGTGTCGCCGCCTACACGAATCTGGCGCCGGGGACCTACCGGCTGCGCTTGCGGGGCTCGAATCGCGACGGTGTCTGGACGAACGAGGGGTTGACCGTTCCGATTCGTGTTCTGCCCGCCTGGTATCAGACCGCCGGGTTCCGCATCCTGGTGGCGACCCTGCTCATCGGTGTGATTGCGGCATTGGTGCAGGGGCGCACGCTGTACCTGCGCCGCGCGCGACGTGAGCTCGAGCGGCAGGTCGTGGCGCGTACCGCCGACCTGCGCGAGAGTCAGCGCCGGCTCGAGCAGATCGCCTACTGCGACACCCTGACCGCGTTGCCCAATCGCCGGATGTTCATGGAAGAGTTCCGCGAGCTGCTGGTGCTGTCGGGACTGCAGCGCGGCCGCTTTGCGCTGCTGCTGATCGACCTCGACCGGCTGAAGCACATCAACGACACCCTGGGACATGACGTGGGCGACGCGCTGCTCATCGAGGCGGCGATCCGCTTGCAGGCCGCGGTGCGCAAGTCCGACTGCGTCGCCCGGCTGGGCGGTGACGAATACGCGGTGCTGGTGACGCAGAATCCGGCGGCCACGGATATCGAAGCCGTTTGCAAGCGCATCGTGGAGGGCTTCGAGCGCGAGATCCTCGTGAACGGCACCGCGGTGCGCACCAGTCCCAGCATCGGAGTGGCGGTGTATCCGGAGCACGGCACGAGCCAGGATCCGCTCTACAAGTCGGCGGACATCGCGCTCTACGAGGCGAAGCGGTCGGGCGGCAATACCTGGTGCTGGTCACGGGCGCGCGCCGGGAGCCTGTCCGAGTCATGATCGCCGTAGTGGCGTGGAGAAGACTTCCCCTTAGAATGGCAGCCCGGTCTCGTCGGGTCCGTGCTGCGCATGAAGAACTACAAATACTACGATCTGATCCTCGGTGCCTACGTCTGCGTCCTGCTGTGCGCCAATCTCATCGGCCCGGCGAAGGTCACGACCGTGCACGTGCCGGTCTTCGGGTCGATCACGTTCGTGGCCGGGGTGCTGTTCTTTCCGATCTCGTATCTCTTTGGTGACATCCTCACCGAGGTTTACGGTTACGCGCGCGACCGGCGCGTCGTGTGGAGCGGTTTCGGCGCGTTGATCTTCGCGGCGATCATGGCCGCGGTCATCGTGCACCTGCCGCCCGCCGAGCACTGGAAGACCAACCAGGCGGCCGTGGAGGCCGTCTTCGGCAATACGCCGCGGATCGTGCTCGCCTCCATTATCGCGTTCTGGTGCGGCTCGTTCGTCAACAGCTTCGTGTTGGCGAAGATGAAGATCTGGACCTCGGGCCGCTGGCTGTGGACGCGGGTCATCGGCTCGACCCTGTGCGGGGAGCTGGTCGACTCGGCGTTGTTCTACACGATCGCCTTCATGGGCCTGTGGCCGACCGACGAGCTGTTGACCGTCACGCTCACGCAGTACGTGATGAAGTCGGGCTGGGAAGCGGTCGCGACCCCGCTCACCTACAAGGTGGTCGGCTTCCTCAAGCGCGTCGAGCACGAGGACTACTACGACCGCGACACGAACTTCACGCCATTCTCGCTCAAGGCGTGAGGGGCGCGCCGCCGCTGTACGCTTCAGACGTGAATGCCGTGGCTGCCGCCGAAGAGGCCCAGCACGCCGATCAGAATCAGATAGATCGCCACGATGAAATTCAGCAGGCGCGGCATGAGCAGGATCAGGATGCCGGCAATCAACGCAATGAGCGGGCCGACGGAGACGGTGAGCGTCATGACTGGAGAGCCTCGTTTGGTAGAGTGAGCGCGGGCGGTGGGAGCGTTCTTTGCGTACCTAATACGATCGAGGCGCGGCGGCGGTTCCCGCCGGGACCTCACGGAGTTGGATTATGGCCTATCAGCTGTTTTATTGGCCCGGGATCCAGGGGCGTGGCGAGTATGTGCGGCTCGCGCTGGAGGAGGCCGGCGCCGCTTACGAGGACGTGGCGCGCGCGAGCGGCAAGGGCAAGGGCGTCACCGCGCTCCTGCGCCTCATGAGCCCGAAGGCGCCCGGGCATCCGCCGTTTGCACCGCCTTTTCTCAAGGCCGGGCGGCTTCTCATCGGGCAAACCGCCAACGTGCTGCTGTTTCTGGGCGGCCGTCACGGCCTTGCGCCGCCGGACGAGGCTGGACGCCTCTGGGTGCACCAGTTGCAACTGACGATCGCGGATTTCGTCGGCGAGGTCCACGATACGCATCACCCGATCGCCTCGGGCCTGTATTACGAGGAGCAGAAGCGGGAGGCCCGGCGCCGCGCGGCCGATTTTCTCGCGAACCGGGTGCCGAAATACCTTGGCTACTTCGAGGGCCTGCTCAGCCGCAAGCGGGGGCAGCGCTACATCACGGGCACGAAGCTCACCTACGTCGATCTGTCGCTCTTCCAAATCATCGCCGGGCTGAGCTTCGCGTTCCCACGCACCATGTCGCGCACGGCGCGCTCGTACAAGGGCCTCTTCGCCCTCCACGACAGGGTTCAGCAGCTTCCGCGGATAGCCGCCTACCTCGCCTCCGAGCGCCGTGTGCCTTTCAACAATGAAGGCATCTTCCGGCACTATCCAGAGCTGGATACTAAGTAAAATCCGACGTTTATCCGCGGTTCAGCCAGCGTGACCCTGTCAGCGCAGGTACCCGTGGTGCGTTATGGTGGACAGGGCAAACTTGAACGACGGCTGCCGCAGAGCGTCTAATTCGAGTAAAGGTATTTCGAGCCGCGCGGGCATCGGCAGATGCGCAGCGACGGGGTAAGAGCCATGACCACGACCACAAAATCTTCCGGCCTCATTAGACGCACGCTCGCCGTGCTGGCGACGGTTGTGATCGCCGCGGCTGCGGCCACGGCCAGCGCCC
>DASZVD010000141.1:0-10265 GCA_035547375.1 Steroidobacteraceae bacterium | reverse complement strand
CATGGTGATAGACGCGAACCCCAACATCACCCAGAGCGAGATCGGACGGATGCTGGACATCGCCGGCGCCAACATGGCGCCATTGGTCGCGCGCCTTGCCGAGCGCGAGCTCGTGGAGCGCCAGCCCGTCGACGGCCGCTCACACGGCCTCACGTTGGGACCGGCCGCGCGCGAGCTGGTCGTTCGGCTCAGGAAAACCTTGAAGGAGCATGAGGAGGAGTTCCTCCACAAGCTCCGCCCGGAACAACGCGCCACCTTCATAGCGACGCTGCAGGCGCTCTGGTACGACTAAGTTCCGCCGCCTGCAGCACGCCGGCAGCATTGGCGGGTATCGCGGCTCTGGCGACCGCGCCGCACGGGATAGCGAACGGGGTTGCGGTACCGATCTACCCGGCACTGGAGCGGCATTTCGAGGCACAATGCAACGAATGCACGACAGAACTGTCTTTAGGTGAGCATGAGCTACCGCGCACACGCGCTCGCCCTCCTGGCGTCGCTTTCCCTCGCGGGCATATGCCCCGCCCAGGAATCGGCTCCCGCCGCCAGGCCTTACGGGCTGAAATCCCGAACCGTACCTAAGCCGTACCTCGGGATGCCGGACACCGCCACCGGCAGGATGCCTGCCCTGCTGTCGCAGACCGGGGTCTTCAAGGACACCGCGCACCTGATTCCGAGCGACGGGCTGATTCCCTACGAGCTGCAGGTGGCGTTCTGGTCCGACGGGGCGAACAAGCTGCGCTGGATCTCGATCCCGAAGGGAAAGATCGGTTTCAGCCCGACGGGCGAATGGACTTTCCCGGCGGGCACGGTACTCGTGAAAACGTTCGAGCTGCCGGTGGATGACACGAACCCCGCGGTGCAGCGGCGGCTGGAGACCCGCCTCCTGGTGCGTGACAGTAAAGGCGGCGTCTACGGGGTGCTCTACAAGTGGAAGCCTGACGACAGCGATGCGGAGTTGTTGAGCTCGAGCCTCACCGAAGACATTCCCATCAAGACGGCCTCCGGCGGCACGCGCACCCAGACCTGGTATTACCCGAGCCGGAAAAACTGTCTCGAGTGCCACAATGCGCACACGAGCGGCGTGCTCGGCGTCAAGACGCGGCAGATGAACCACGAGTTCACCTACCCGTCCGGGGTAACGGACAACGAGCTGCGCACATGGAATCACCTCGGCCTGTTCGAGCCGAGCTTCAAGGATGCGGATATAGCAGGGTTCGCGCAGTTGGCCGCCGAGACCGACACATCACGCAGCCTGGAAGACCGCGCACGCTCTTACCTCGATGCCAACTGCTCGCAGTGCCACCGTCCGGGCGGCACGGTAGCCAACTTCGATGCGCGCTATGACACTCCGCTCGACAAGCAGGGCCTCGTCAATGGCCCCGTGTTGATCGACGAGCGGATCGACCACTCGCGTGTCATCGCGCCCAACGACATCTGGCGCTCGATCGCCTACATGCGTGTCAACACGAACGGCGAGATCCGCATGCCGCCGCTGGCCCGCGAGACGATCGATGAGAAGGGAGTAGCGCTCCTGCGCCAGTGGATCAACAGCCTGCCGGGACGGCCGGTCGTCGCCCCGCCCGGGATCTCGCCGGCCGGCGGCAACTTCAAGTCGCCCGTCGAAGTCACGTTGAATGTCGCCGAGCCCGGCGCCGACATCCGCTACACGCTCGACGGCAGCACGCCCACGGCCTCGGATCAGCACTACGACAAGCCAATCAACATCACCGGACCCACGGTGGTTCGGGCGCGCGCGTTCAAGGACGGCTACACGCGCAGCATCGCGTCCCAAGCGGTGTTCATCGTTTCCGAGTGACCGGGCGGCGCGCGACCCACCCCACGCGCCGCGAGATCGGGCGACGAGGCCGCTCAGCGGCGCGGCACGATGGTGAGACCCCAGGGCCCCTCACCCGCCTTCACTCGGGTGATTTCCTTGTTGGTCGCAAGATCGACCACCGACACATCGTTCGACGGCCCATTGGCCGAAAACAGGTACTTCCCATCCGGCGACAGGACGATTCCCCAAGGGCGGGCGCCGACCTTCACGGTCGCCAGCACGGAGTAGCCTTTCGTGTCGAGCACCGACACCGTTCCGGCACGACCGTCGCTCACGTAAACCTTGCTGCCGTCCAGCGAGACTTTCACCTTCATGGGGCGTGAGCCCGCCGGCAGGTCGATGGTCTGGATAACCTTCGGCACCGAAGTGTCGATGATGTTCAGCTCGCCCTTCGATTCCGAGGGAATGAAGCCGATCTTGCCGTCCGGCAGGAAATCGACACTGCGCGGCCGGATCGGCACGGTGAAGTGCCCCACGACCGAGTAGCTCGAGGTATCGATGACGAAGACTTCGCCGCCCGTCTCACACGTCACATAAAACTGCTTCCCGTCAGGCGTCACGCCGACCCCTTCGGGCTCACGGCCGACCGGAATGATGTGCTCCACCTTGCCGGTGCCTATGTTGATGACACTGGCGGTCTTGATGTCCTCGTTGGAAACGTAGATGCGGCTGCCGTCCTTGCTCAGGGCAAACTCCTCCGGATCGGAGCCGGCGGGCACCCTGCCGATCGCTTTCTTCCGGGCCACGTCGAAGACGACGATGCCGTCGGCGGATTTGTCCGCCTTGACCTTGTCATCATCATCGTCATCGGCCTGATTCTTCTTCAGGATGGGATTGCCGGCCGCATCGAGCGGCGGCGGCCCTTCGATCGGCGTCCCGCTCACGGCCACGTAGACGGTCTTCCCGTCCGGACTGACGTGAATGCCTCGCGGACGCTTACCGACCGGGTAAGTCCCCAGCACCTTGAAGTCGCCGCCGTCGATGACCGTGATATCGCCCGATCTCTCGTTCGATACGAAAACCTGGTAGGACGCGGCGGCCTCGGCGGACGCCGTGGCGGCGATCAGGGCAAGCGTGCCGAGCAAGGCGCGCCCAAGCTGCGGTCCGGGCATTACGATCCCCTCGATGCAAGGCAGACCGTTGTTCTATATCACAAAAGCGACCAGGAAAACTTCCCGGCCCCGGACCGTCACTGCGAGCCGTCATGGCGCACGGTCACGGCGCACCGTCACTGCGGAACCCGTCACTGATTGGAGGGCGGCGCCGGCTGCGCCTTGCTCCCGGCTCCGGCGGGCCTCCCGGAGCCGCCGGGGCCGGGCAATTTCACGGTGCCGGGCGAGTCGCCAGCGGCGCTGAGATCGGGATGCGACGCCAGGGCCGACGTGCAGGCCACCGTGTAGGCGTGCTGCGAGTAGCTGTCGAGCGGCACGGCCCTGAAACGGTCCGCCCAGTCGCTGTTGGGTGAGCTGCCGCCGACCTTCCTGCCCTCGAAATAACCGATGGTCGACAGGAAGGTGAACCGGTGCTTGTCACAATCGAACGCGGTCTCTTGCAGGATGCGGTCCATCTTGATGCCGCTGGCGTTCGTGGCCGGCGTGGCGTAGATCGTCAGGAACCGCGCAATGCGATAGTTACCTTCCTGGTGAATGGAATCCAGGTCCACGTACACCAGCCCCGCCGCCGCGGGAGTCGCCCAACCCAACTCCTGCCAGCGTGCCGCGAGGGACGGCCGAGGCGCCAGGGCGAGCACGGCGGCCCCGGCCAGAGCGGAAGCCGCGAGAAATCGCTTCATGGAAGAATATCGAGCACGGACTCCGGCGGCCGGCACAGACGTGTGCCGCGTTGCGTCACCACGAAGGGCCGGTTCATCAAGACGGGATGGGCTTGCACGGCATCCAGCAGTTGCTCGTCGGTGAGAGACGGGTCACCGAGGCCCAACTCCCGATAGGAGGCGTCCTTCTCGCGCAAGGCCTGGCGCACGGTGAGACCCGCCGCGCGGATGAGTGTCCGCAGCCTCTCCCGGGTCGGAGGATCGCGGAGGTACTCGATGATGACGGGCTCGATGCCGGCATCGCGGATCAGGGCCAGCGTATTGCGTGACGTGCCGCAATTGGGATTGTGGTAGATGACGACTTCGCTCATGAGGGTCTCTCGGGCCCGCCGGCGCGGGCGGCGCTCGGCGCAGGATATCCCAAGACGGCAGTCCCGTTCGGAGCACCGGCGGCAAAACGGTGCAGACGTGGCCGTGACCGTAATCGGCGTCGCGCGATTTCAGGATGGGATTGCCGGCCGCATCGAGCGACGGCGGCCCTTATCGCCGGGAATGCGAGCGCCGGCCGCCGCTGTCGCGCAACGCCGCCGTGCAACGCCGCCGCGCTGCGCGCCGCCGGCCGTCTTCGCGCTTACTTCGTATTGCAATGTTGAGCGGGCAAAAAGGCAGTGCGAGCTCGAGCGACAACCTTTCGACAAACTTTCGTGCGTGACGGAACCACCACCGGGAATAACCGTACTGAAAAAGAGTTGTCCCAAAATCGCGACGTGAGTACTTTATCGTGTAAAGTTAGCGGACTCGATGGACGATATTTATCTGATCCTCGGCGCGATCGGCCTCGCGAGCGTGACTCTCGCGGCGGCCTACGCTCTTCTGGCGGTCGTCGCCGTGCTCGTCTGGCGCGGCCGCGGGCGCGGCGAGCGCGCCGTCCAACTCCCGCCGGTGACGGTGCTCAAGCCTCTGTGCGGCGCGGAACCGGGGCTGTACGCCAACCTGCGCTCCTTCTGCCAACAGGACTATCCCGAATTCCAGATCGTCTTCGGCGTCGGCGATGCCACCGACCCGGCGGTCGCGATCGTGGAGCGCCTGATCCGGGAATTCCCCCATCTGTCGCTGGAGGTGGTGGTCGACCCGCGCCAGCACGGCCACAACCGCAAGATCAGCAGCCTCATCAACATGCTCGCCCGAGCGCGCTACGACATCCTGGTCATGGCGGACAGCGACGCCTGCGTGCGGCCCGATTACCTGCAGAGCGTCACGGCCCCCTTGCTGGACGAGCGTGTCGGCCTCGTGACCTGCCTCTATCACGACGAACCAACACGCCCCATATGGTCGCGCCTCGGCGCCATGTACATCAACGAGTGGTACATGCCTTCCGTGCTGCTGGCGTGGTTGTTCGGCCATCAAAGCTACGTCTCGGGACAAACACTGTGCATCCGCCGCGGGACGCTGCAGGCCATAGGCGGCCTGCGCGGCATCGCCAATCACCTGGCCGACGATTACGAGCTGGGCCAGCTGGTGCGCGCGCTCGGGCTACGCATCGTCCTCTCGTCATATATGCTCAAGGCGGAGCATCACGAGCCGACGTTGGAATCCCTCGTGCGCCACGAATTGCGCTGGATGCGCACCCTCTATGTGCTCCGGCCGCTCAGCTTCCGCTTCATCTTCCTCACGTTCAGCGTGCCGGTGGCGTTGTGCGGTCTGCTGCTGACGTCGACGCAGAGCGCGCTGCTGAAAATCACCTGGCCGCTGTTCGTCATCACCGTGTTGGCGCGGCTGGTGCTGCACTTCGCGCACCGGGTACACGACGGCCGGCGCTTCGCCGCGGATCTGTGGCTGCTGCCCGTCCGGGATCTGCTGCTGTGCTGGGTCTGGTGCCGCAGCTTCTTCACCTCGAAGTTCACCTGGCGCGGCAGCGACTTCGGCGTCGACGCCGACGGCATCATGCACAAGCTGTCCTGAGCGATTCCGCGGCCCAGTCGGCGAACTCGCGCGCGATGCGCTTCGCGCCCTTCTCCGGCAGCACCACGTAGTAGGCGCTGGCCGTGCTCAGCGGCACGGCGAACAACAGCTCCAGCTTGCCCTCGCTCAGCGGTTGCTCGACGAGGAAATTCGGCAGCAGGGCCACCCCGATACCCGCGGCGGCCGCGCCGGCCACCATGGCGAACTGGTCGTAGGTCGGGCCCCGGAACACCGACCGGGTCGGCAACCCGGCCTGCTCGTGCCACTGCGCCCAGGCACTGGGGCGGGTCGCCTGATGGAGCAGCGTGGCGCGGCGCAGGTCCGCCGGCCTGCGCAAGGCTTTGGCGGCCCGGTAGGCAGGGCTGGTCATGGGCAGCATCGACTCGTCCATGAGGTGCCGGGTCGTGGCGCCCGGCCAGATCGGACGGCCGTGGTGGATGGCCGCATCGAACGGCTCCTCGTCGAACGAGAACGGCCGGATGCGGGTGCCGAGGTTCACCGTCACATGGGGAAATTTCGCCAGGAATCCAGGCAGGTGGCGCACCAGCCACGCCGTGGCGAAGGTCGGCAGGACGGCGAGGTTCAGGACCTCGCCGCCCGGCTCCGCCGCCATGACGCGCCGGGTGGCGGCGCTCATCTGCTCCAGCAGGCCGCGAACCTCGCCGAAGTAGGCGCGGCCGGCATCGGTGAGCACGACCCTCTGGCGGACCCGCTCGAACAGGCGCACGCCGAGACGGCCCTCCAGCTCGCCGATGGCGCGGCTGACCGCCCCCTGGGTGAGGCTGAGCTCCACGGCTGCGCTGGTGAAGCTCAGGTGCCGCGCGGCGGCCTCGAAGGCCAGCAGCTCGTTCATGCGCGGCACCAGCCGGCTGCCTGCAGTCATGGAACCTCCCTCCCGCGGATGACCCGGTCATGAGTCACACTCATGACATGATCGCAAATATTCGGTTTCCGGTCGCCCCTCGCGGGCCCTAGAATCGCGGCTCACCCATTCCCGGAAAGCACGCAAATGGCTTCTGAAACCGAATTCCTGTGGGACGACCCGCTGCGCCTCGACGAGCAGTTGAGCGAGGAGGAGCGCCTCACCCGCGACACGGCCCATGATTACTGTCAGTCATCGCTGCAGCCGCGCGTCATGCTGGCGGCGCGCGAGGAGAAGTTCGATCGCGAGATCATGACCGAGATGGGCTCCCTCGGCCTGTTGGGCGCCACCCTCCCACAGGCCTATGGCGGCGGCGACCTGAGCCACGTGGCGTACGGCCTGATCGCGCGCGAAGTGGAGCGGGTCGATTCCGGCTACCGGTCCGCGATGAGCGTGCAGTCCTCGCTGGTGATGTACCCGATCTTCGCGTACGGCAGCGAGGAGCAGCGCCGCAAATACCTCCCCGGACTCGCGGCCGGCAAGCTCGTCGGGTGCTTCGGCCTCACCGAGCCCAATCACGGATCCGATCCGAACGGCATGGAGACGCGCGCGGTGCGGGTCGACGGCGGCTTCCGCCTCCACGGCAACAAGATGTGGATCACCAACAGTCCGATTGCCGACGTCGCGGTGGTGTGGGCGAAGCTGGATGGTGTCATCCGCGGCTTCCTGGTGGACACCGACCGCAAGGGTTATTCGGCACCGAAGACCCACGGGAAGCTGGCGCTGCGCGCCTCCGTCACCGGCGAGATCGTGCTGGACGATGTCTTCGTCCCGGGCGATGCGCTGCTGCCGAACGTGCAAGGGCTGAAAGGCCCCTTCGGCTGCCTCAACAAGGCGCGCTTCGGCATTTCCTGGGGCGCGCTCGGCGCCGCGGAGTTCTGCTGGCACGCGGCCCGGCAATACACGCTCGACCGCAAGCAGTTCGGCCGCCCGCTGGCCGCCAACCAGCTCATCCAGCGCAAGCTCGCCGACATGCAGGTGGAGATCACCCTGGGACTGCAGGCCTGCCTGCGCGTCGGGCGGCTGTTGGATGAAGGCAAGTGTCCGCCGGCCAACATCTCGATCGTGAAGCGCAACAGCTGCGGCAAGGCGCTCGCCATCGCCCGCGAGGCCCGTGACATGCACGGCGGCAACGGCATCAGCGACGAGTTCCACGTGATGCGCCACATGTGCAACCTCGAAGCGGTCAACACCTACGAGGGCACGTACGACATTCACGGCCTGATCCTGGGCCGCGCTCAGACGGGCATCGCCGCCTTCGAGTAGGAGTCGGCTCGATGAGGGCGCTGGACAACATCCGGGTCGTCGACATGAGTCGCGTACTGGCAGGCCCGTGGGCAACGCAGTTGCTCGCGGACCTGGGCGCCGACGTCATCAAGATAGAGCGTCCCGGAGTCGGCGACGATACGCGCACCTGGGGCCCGCCTTGGTTTACGGGACCGAATGGCGAACGCGAAGCCGCGTACTTCGTCAGCACCAACCGTGGGAAGCGCTCGATCGCGGTGGACGTCGCGGAGCCGGAAGGCGCAGCGCTCGTCGCCGGCATGGCCGCGGAAGCCGACGTCTTCGTCGAGAACTTCAAGGTCGGCGGGCTGAAGCGCTACGGGCTTGATTATGCAACCCTGTCGGCGCGCAATCCGCGCCTGATTTATTGCTCCATCTCCGGCTTCGGCCAGGAGGGCCCGTACGCCGCGCTCCCCGGCTACGACTTCATCGCCCAGGCCATGGGCGGCATGATGAGCCTGACCGGCGAGCCGAGCGGCGCTCCGGTCAAAACCGGCGTCGCGCTCGCGGATATCATGACGGGACTGTACGCGAGCAACGGCATACTAGCCGCCCTGATCCAACGCGAGCGCTCGGGCCGCGGACAACACGTGACCACCTCCCTGCTGGACGTGCAGATCGCAACACTGGCCAACCAGGCTTCGGCCTACCTCGCCACGGGCCGCAATCCGCGCAGATGGGGCAATGCGCATCCCAGCATCGTGCCCTACCAGTCGTTCCAGACGGCCGACGGCGTGATTGCCATCGGTGCCGGCAACGACGGACAGTTTCGGCAGCTCTGCGAGGTTCTCAAGGTGCCGCAGCTCGCGCGCGACGGCCGCTTCACGACCAACAGCGGCCGCGTGGAGCACCGCGAAATCCTCGTTCCGCTACTGCAGACCGCCTTCATGCGAGGCACGAACGAGCACTGGATGAGCCGCCTGACGGCCGCCGGCGTGCCGGTCGGACCGGTCAACACACTGGCCGATGTGTTCGCGGATCCCCATGTCATTCAGAGCGGGGTCAAAGTATCCATGCCGCACGCGACGTTGGGCAGCGTACCCGGCGTCGCTTGCCCGGTGCACTTGTCGGACTCCCCGCCGCGCACCGATCGCGGGCCGCCGGTGTTGGACGAGCACGGAGCCGAAATCCGCGCCACTCGCCTCGCGGCTCACGAGCCGTAACCGAATCCTTCACTGGGGCTTAGGCGCGCGTCCCACGCGCCGCGCGCTCGCGCCCGAGGGTTGCTTGGGCTCTTCCTCGGGCGGTGCCCACGACCGTCCCGTGCGCTCCTCGATATAGCGGCGAATCAACCGCCGGACGACCTGTGACGGGGTCGCATCCTCCTCGGCGCACAAGCGCTCGAAGACAGCCTTCTTACGCGGGTCGATGAGTATCGTCAGTCGAGCGGTGCGGTCTTCGAGGGCCACGGCCGTCCTTAAAGTATGCGCCAGAGTTCAATGGGATTATAATCCAAGGCGTATCCAAGTAGCACCCTATGCGATGCCGGTGATTGACACTTCGTTGCACGCTTGTCTGGCACTCATCGCGCTCTGGGCCCTCATCGGCCTCGCCGGCCTGCTGCGTCCGAAGAGCGTCGGGTTCGTCGGGCGGACACTCTTTCCGCTCGGCGCCCTGTGCGGCGCGACCCTGGCCGTGGTCGCGGCCGCCAGCCTGACAGCCCCCGCCGAAGCGGCCACCCTGCCCATCGGGCTGCCCGACCTGCCCATGCACGTTCGGCGCGATGCGCTGACGAGTCTTTTCCTCTTTCTGCTCGGCGGCACCTCGACGGGGATTTCCGTCTTCGCGGCCGGCTATTTCCGGCGTGGCGAAGGGACCGCCCCTGGGCTGCTGTGCCTGCAGTACCACCTGTTCCTGGCCAGCATGGGTTTCGTGTTGCTGGCGGACGACGCGTACGCCTTCATGGTGGCGTGGGAAACCATGGCGCTGTCGTCCTACTTCCTCGTCACCACCCAACACGGCATCCCCGAGATCCGCCGCGCGGGCTTCCTCTACTTGCTGCTCGCGCATCTCGGAGCGATCGCGATCCTGTTGAGCTTCGGCGTGCTGCAGGGCGGGAGCTGGCAGTTCACCTTCGATGCCATGCGCAACGCGCGCCTCGAGCCGCACTGGGCCACCGTCGCCTTCCTGCTGGCTCTCGTGGGCTTTGGGGCCAAGGCAGGACTCGTGCCGCTGCACGTATGGCTGCCCGAAGCCCACCCCGCGGCCCCCTCGCCCGTCTCGGCGCTCATGAGCGGCGTCATGCTGAAGACAGCCGTCTACGGCGTGCTGCGCGTGACATTCGACCTGTTAGGGAAGCCCGAGTGGTGGTGGGGGCTGGTGCCTCTGGCGATCGGGCTGTTCAGCGCGCTCTACGGCGTGGTGTTCGCCGCGGCCCAAACCGACATGAAGCGGCTTCTGGCGTGGTCTTCGATCGAGAATCTCGGCATCGTCTTCACGGGCATCGGCCTTGCCATCGTCTTCCACGGCGTGGGAATGAATTCGCTCGG
>DASZVD010000140.1:0-5524 GCA_035547375.1 Steroidobacteraceae bacterium | reverse complement strand
GTCGCCCGCAGCACGTCGTTTTGCGGCGAGGTCGGCTGTTGCGCGGTTGCAATGAGAGACAGGAACGCACTCAGCAGCGCGCCGGTGCTGGCCCGGCGGGCCGTTCGGGATTGGGGCATGATGTTCCGGTCCGCCCGGCGGGCGGGGTGTAGGGTAGCCAATTAACGGACTTTAATGATTCGACCATCTCCGGTAAATCGATACCTCGGTATCGTCCCTGCCTCGAGCTCACCCAAGGCCTTACTGCCGATTCGCCCGTGATATCCCGGATTGCACACTTTCGGCCGCGCGCGCGCGGGCCCTCGGCGGGCAGCATTCTGCGTTCCGCCCTTCTCGGACTGGCCGGCGGCAGCCTCGTGGCCTGCAGCCTCGGCCCCCACTACGAGCGGCCGGACATTCCGCCGCCCGAGCATTGGCGGAACGCGAGCGCCGCGCCCGCGGCGGCCTGGCCGTCCTCCGACTGGTGGCGCGGGTTCAATTCACCGGCCCTCGATGAGCTGATGGCGCAGGCCCGGGCGGCCAACGATGACATCGCGGCGGCCATCGCCCGCATCCAGCAGGCCGATGCCCAGGCACGGATTGCCGGTGCACCGCTTCTGCCCTCACTTTCGCTCGAGGGAGCGGCAAGCCGGCAGCGAGCGCGCACTACCGTCCTCACGCCTTCCGGGCAGCTGAGCTCGGTACCGAGCACCTACAACGCGTCCAACGCGCAGGTGAGCGCCAGCTACGAGATCGATTTCTGGGGCAAGAACCGGGCGCTCCGCGACGCCGCCCGCGCGGCCGCCCTGGCGAGCCGTTACGACCGGGCGACCGTCGAGTTGACGGTCATGACCGGCGTCGCCAGCACCTATTTCCAGGCGCTTCAATTGCGCGACCGGCTCCAGGTGGCGCACGACAACGTGGCCAGCGCCCGGGATACCCTCAAGGGCCTGCAGCTCGAGGCGCAGGTGGGCACGGTGACCGCGCTCGACGTGGCGCAGCAGGAAACCACCGTCGCCACGCTGGAGGCGGCCATTCCGCCGTTGAGCCAGCAGCTGGGACAAACGTTGGACGCGCTGGCCATCCTGGTCGGCAAGCAGCCCGAGGCCGTGGATGTCGCGACGGGCACGTTGGCCGATCTGGCCGTCCCGGCGGTGGCTCCCGGGATGCCGTCCGAGCTGCTGGCCCGCCGGCCCGATGTGGCACAGGCCGAGGCGCAGCTGATCGCCGCGAACGCCGACATCGCGGCCGCGCGCGCCGCGTTCTTTCCCTCGATCGATCTCACCGCCGCCGGCGGGTTCGCCAGCACGGCCCTGAGCGGGCTGTTCAATCCGGCGAACCGCATCTGGGACGTCACCGGCGGCCTGACACAGCCGATCTTCCAGGGCGGCCAGCTCGTCGGCCAGTACCAACTCAACAAGGGACGGTACGCCGAGCTGTTGGCGGACTATCATAAGGCGGTCATCTCGGCGTTCGGGAATGTCGAGGATGCGTTGGTGGGCGTGCAGCAGACCGCGGAGCAGCTGCAGCGGCAGCAGGAGGCGGTCGCGACGGCCCGCCACGCTTATGAGCTCACTCAAGCGCAGTTCCACGCCGGCACGATCAACATCCTGGTCGTGCTCAGCACGGAGACCGCGCTCTTCACGGCCGAGGACACCCTCGTGCAGGTCAAGTATTCCCATCTCAATGCGCTGATCTCACTATTCAGTGCGCTCGGCGGCGGCTGGCAACTCACATGAACAAGATCAGGCTGAGCAATCCAAGGATCGTGATGCTGGGAGCCGCTGCGGCTCTCGTGTTGGCTTTCGCCTGGTACGGGCACTCTGGCGGAGCGCGCGCGGCGGACAAGGAGAAGCACGGCGGCGGCCGGGCCGCGATCTCGGTCGAGACGGCTCTCGCCGGACGCAGCGACGTGCCTGTCTATCTCGAAGGACTGGGCACCGTGCAGGCGTTCTACACCGTGACGGTCACGGCCCGAGTCGACGGCGAGCTGCAGAAGGTGGGCTTCGTCGAGGGTCAGACCGTGAAGAAGGGCGATCTGATCGGCCAGATCGATCCGCGCCCCTTCCAGGCCGCGCTCGATCAGGCGATTGCCACTCATGCCAAGGACGTGGCGCAGCTCGCGAGCGCGCAGGCCGACCTCGCCCGGTACGAGCTGCTCGCGCCGCAGAATCTCGCCAGCAAGCAGACACTGGATTCGCAGCACGCGCTGGTCGCCCAGCTGCAGGCGCAGATCAAAGGCGACCAGGCGAACATCGACAATGCCAGGACGCAGTTGAGCTATACGACGATCGTCTCCCCGATCCAGGGCAAGACGGGCATCCGGCGCGTCGACCCCGGCAACAACGTGCACGCGACCGACACGAACGGCATCGTCGTGGTGACGCAGGTGCAGCCGATCGCCTGTATCTTCACTTTGCCCGAAGAGGCGTTGCCGACTCTGAACGCGGCGCTACAACAAGGAACGGTCAAAGTGACCGCGCTGTCGCGTGACGGGAAGACTGAGCTGGATCAGGGCACGATCGCCCTGGTGGACAACCAGATCGACCAGAGCACGGGCACCATCCGGGTGAAGGCGACCTTTCCCAATCCGAAGGACGCGCTCTGGCCGGGTGAATTCGTGAACGCCCGGGTGTTGGTGCGCACCGAGAAGAATGCGCTCACCGTGCCTACGAACGCCATCCAGCGCGGGCCGAACGGCATGTTCACGTACGTGGTGAAGGCGGACTCCACTGTCGAGGCGCGGCCGCTCAAGGTGGGCGACGAGAGTGAGGCCCTGACTGTGATCAAGGACGGCTTGAAGGACGGCGAGCAGGTGGTGTTGAGCAACCAGTATCGGTTGCAGCCCGGCGCGCGGGTGCGCAGCGTCGCCAGCCCGTCGGCCTCGAGCAACGCCCGCTCGACCCCCGGCAAGAGCAAGGTGATGTCGTGACGCGCCGCATGGCGATTCGGGTGTACGTGAGCGGCCGGCGGAGCCCGTCATGAGCATTTCCGCACCCTTCATCCAGCGCCCGATCGCCACCTCGCTGTTGATGGCGGGGATCTTCCTGGTCGGCCTGGTGACGTTTCCGCTGCTCCCGGTCGCTCCCCTGCCGCAGGTCGATTTCCCCACCATTCAGGTCACGGCCAACCTGCCGGGCGCGAGCCCGGAGACGATGGCCTCGTCGGTGGCCCAGCCGCTCGAGTACCAGTTCGGTCAGATCCCGGGCGTCACGCAGTTGACGTCGACGAGCGTGTTGAACAACACGACCATCGTCGTGCAGTTCGACCTGGACCGGAACATCGACGCGGCGGCGGCGGACATCCAGTCGGCGATCGACGCCGCGGCCGGACAATTGCCGAAGAACCTGCCGTCGCCACCTTATTACAAGAAGGTCAACCCGGCGGACTCCCCCATTCTCGTGATGGCCGTGCAGTCCGACGTGCTGCCGACCATCGAGGTAGATGATGCGGCGGAGAGTATCGTCGCGCAGCAGGTCTCGCGCGTGCCTGGAGTCGGTATCGTCACCATCGGCGGCCAGCAGAAGCCGGCGGTCCGCGTGCAGGTGGACCCCGCCAAGATCGCAGCCCTCGGCATCCAACTCGAGGATATTGCGAACGTCATCAGCGCCGCCACCGTGGATGCGCCCAAGGGGTCGGTCAACGGGCCCGAGCACAGCTTCACGATCTACGACAACGACCAGCTCCTGAAGGCCGCTCCGTGGAACGACATCATCGTCGCCTACAAGAATGGCGCGCCGGTGCGCATCCGGGATATCGGAGTGGCCGTCGACGGTCCCGAGAACTCCCTGATCACGGCCTGGCAGAACGGCCACAACGGTGTGCTGCTCCTCATCAACAAGCAGCCGGGCGCGAACGTGATCGAGACGGCCGATCGCGTCAAGGCGCTGATTCCGCACATGCAGACGCAGATCCCGGCGTCCATCCAGATCAAACAGGTCATCGACCGCACCATCACGATCGCGGCCTCGGTGCGCGACGTGGAATTCACTCTCATGCTCACGATCGCCCTGGTCGTGATGGTCATCTTCCTGTTCCTGCGCAATCTGTGGGCGACCATCATCCCGGGGGTGACGGTGCCCCTCGCCCTGTTCGGCACGGCGGCGCTCATGTATGTCCTCGGCTACAGCCTGGACAACCTCTCGCTCATGGGGCTCACCATCGCGGTCGGCTTCGTCGTGGACGATGCCATCGTGATGCTGGAGAACATCTATCGCCACATCGAGGCGGGGATGGCGCCGCGCGAGGCGGCGCTCAAGGGTGCCGGCGAGATCGGTTTCACCATCGTGTCCATCAGCCTGTCGCTGGTGGCCGTGTTCATTCCTCTGCTGATGATGGGCGGCATCATCGGCCGCCTGTTCCGCGAGTTCGCGATCACGGTCACGATGACCATCGCCGTGTCGGCGTTCGTGTCCCTGACGCTGTCGCCGATGATGTGCGCCCTGTTCCTGCGCGACGAGAAGCATGCCAGGCACGGGAGGCTGTATCTCACCATCGAGCGCGGTTTCGACAAGATGCTCGAGGGTTATACGCACGGCCTCGACTTCGTGCTGCGGCACCAGCGGGCGACGCTGCTCACGTTCATCGCGACGGTCATCACGGCGGGGTTGCTGTATGTGTACGTGCCGAAGGGCTTCTTCCCGCAGCAGGACATAGGAATCCTGCAAGGCTTGTCGGACGGCCCGCAGGACATTTCCTTCGAGAAGATGGTGACCCTGCAGCACAAATTGCTGGACGTGGTCTCGGCGGACCCCGATGTCGATGCGTACGCGACCGGCCTCGGCGGCTGGCGCCCGCTCAACACCGGATTCGTGATCGTCGGATTGAAGCCGCGTGATGAGCGCAAGTCGACGGCCGACGAGATCATTACCCGGCTGCGCAACAAGATGGCGGAAGTGCCGAACGGAACGATCTTCCTCCAGGCCGCGCAGGACATCACCGTCGGCGGCCGCACGACCCGTACGCAGTATCAGTACACGCTCCAGGATCCCGACCTCGACGAGCTCAACGAGTGGGCACCGAAGATGCTGGAGCGGATGAAGAAGATCCCCCAGCTGCGCGACGTCGCCTCCGACCAGCAGAACAACGGCACGACGCTGTCGCTGGTCATCGATCGCGATCAGGCGGCGCGCTTCGGCATCCAGCCCTCGCTCATCGATGCGACGCTGTACGACGCGTTCGGCCAGCGGGAGGTGACCCAGTATTTCACGCAGCTCAACAGCTATCACGTGGTGTTGGAAATCACCCCGAGCCTGCAGGCCGACCCCAACACCCTGAACAAGCTCTACGTCAAGTCCCCGACCACCGGGCAACAGGTGCCGCTGTCGACCTTCGTGCACTACGACACGCACCACGTCGGCTATCTGTCGGTCGCGCACCAGGGCCAATTCCCGGCGGTGACGCTGTCGTTCAATCTCGCGCCCGGCGCCGCGTTGGGCGATGCGGTCGATGCGATCGAGCGGGAGGCCGCGCAGATGCGCATGCCGGGCTCGATTCAGGGGACCTTCCAGGGGACGGCGCAGGCGTTCCAGGATTCCTTGAAGAG
>DASZVD010000139.1:0-7513 GCA_035547375.1 Steroidobacteraceae bacterium | reverse complement strand
GACTATACCCTTTGGGCCGGCGGGCGAGTGTGTTGCACGGGTGCCTCAAGCACCGTTTCGCGCTGCTAACCTTTTGATCCTATTGGCGCTCGCGGCACCGTGGTCCCGCGGCGCGTCATCGAAGGATAAGCTTATGATTCTGCGGGAAAAACTCTCAGGACTTGCGCTATAATCGCGCGCCTCCAAAACTGGCCAAGTCCGAAAGCGCTTCATTGAACTCTTCCAACGCGTCCCCCGTGGCGCCCACAGCGGTCCCCCGCATCATCCCGCGGTCCGATCACACGATCTCGCGGTCACACATTTCACCCAATGCGTTGCGGGTTTTATACAAGCTGCGCGATGCGGGCTTCATGGCGTTCCTCGTCGGCGGCTGCGTGCGTGATCTGCTGATCGGCATCGAGCCGAAGGATTTCGACGTCGCCACGGACGCGCTACCGGAACAGGTCAAGAAGCTCTTCCGCAATTGCCGCCTGGTCGGCCGGCGTTTCCGGCTCGCCCATGTGTTTTTCGGGCGCGAGATCATAGAGGTGGCCACGTTCCGCGCCGCGAGCGCGCCGTCGCAAGGGGAAGAGCCGCTGCCGGATGCCGATCCGGAAGATGGCGAGGCTGCCGAGCTGGATGATCCGCAACTTGCTGCGGACGGTACGCAGGGGCGCGCGGGAGTCTCGAGAGAGCGAGCCGCCGGTTCTGATGTCGATGATGACGTTGATGACACGGGGGACGCCGAGGACTCGGAGGGCGAAGAAGAGGTTGCGGCGCGCGTGAGTGCGCACAGCCTGAGGGCCGAAGGGCGCCGCTTCGCGCATTCAGCCGATCCGGATACCGACACCGATGTGCTCACCGAGCGCATGTTTGATGAGACGGGTCGTATTCTCCGAGATAACATCTACGGGACGATCGACGCCGATGTCTGGCGTCGCGATTTCACCTGCAATTCCCTTTACTACAACATCGCCGATTTTTCGGTGTGGGACTATTGCGGCGGCGTTGAAGACGTCAGCGCGCGCAAGTTGAAGCTGATCGGGGATCCCGAGACGCGCTTCCGTGAGGACCCGGTTCGTATGTTGCGGGCGGCGCGGTTCGAGGCGAAGCTGGGGTTCACGATCGATCCCGCGACGGCGGAGCCGATCGGGCGGCTGCGTGACCTGTTGGGCGGCGTGCCGCCGGCGCGGTTGTTCGACGAGACCTTGAAGCTGTTCCTGGGCGGCTATGGTGTCCGCGGCTTCGAGGTGCTGCGGCGCCGAGGGCTGTTGGCATCCCTGCTTCCGACGGTGGACGCCTACCTGACGGTGCATCCCGAGAGTCTCGTCGAGAAGCTGTTGGTGCAAGGGCTGCGCAACACCGACGATCGGGTACAGGCGGACAAGCCGGTGACCCCCACGTTCCTGTTCGCGCTGCTGTTGTATGGGCCCATTGCCGCCATCATCGAGGCGACGCCCCCGGAACGGTGGCACGAGCTCGGAACGATTCTCGATGCTTGCGACCTGGCGGCGCGCCAGGCGCAGACGCACATTGCGATCCCGAAGCGGTTTTCGCTCGGGGTCCGTGAGATGTTTGGATTGCAGCCGCGCCTGGAGCATCCGCGGGGCCGCCGCGCCTTGCGAGTGCTGGAGCATCCGCGGTTTCGGGCTGCCTATGATCTCCTGCTGCTGCGGGCACAGTTCGGGCTCGCGTCCTCGGAGATGGCGGACTGGTGGACGCGGATACAGGAAGTTTCGGCGGAGGAGCGGGGACGGATGGCGGATACGCTCACAGGGCATCCGCAACGGCTCGATGGTCCGGCGGCACCTCGAAGCGGCGGCAACGGTGGTCGGCGCCGACGCCGGCGTCGGCGACCGTCCGGTCCTGCCTGACGGACCAGGCGTGACGAGCTCCAGAGTAGCGCCGACGACTTGCGGCGGGTGCAGGCGATGAGCGTGTGGTATCCCGCGTATCTGGGAGTAGGGAGCAACCTGGACAACCCGGGCGAGCAGGTGCGTCGCGCGTTCGCAAGGCTTGCCGAGCTGCCGCAGACCCGCGTCGTGCTGATTTCGCCTCTGTACGTATCCAAGCCTTTTGGCCCGGTGAAGCAGGGCGACTTCGTCAACGCGGTGGTTGGCGCGCTGACGCAGCTCGAGCCGCTTGCGCTGCTGGCGGGCTTGCACTCTATCGAGGCCGCGATGGGACGCCCCGCGCAACGACAGCGGTGGGGCCCTCGAATAATCGATCTCGACATCCTGGTGTACGGCCGGCGGCGTCAAGCGGACCCCGAGCTCACTTTGCCCCATCCCGGGATAGTGGAGCGCGACTTCGTTCTGTATCCTCTTGCCGATATCGCCCCGGACCTCGACATCCCCGGGCTCGGTCGCGTGATCGAGCTGAAGGGACGTGTGCCCTCGAACGGTCTCAGGCTCCTGGCGAACTGACAGCGATACGCCGGCGCGCATGAAAACAACAGATCTCCCGCACCAGTTCATCGTTCTCGAAGGCCCCATCGGCGTCGGCAAAACGAGCCTCGCCCGCCGGCTGTGCGCCAGTCTCGAGGCCGAGCCGGTGCTCGAGCAGGCCGACGAGAACCCGTTCCTCGAGCGCTTCTACCGTAATCCGCGCGACGGCGCGCTGCCCGCGCAGCTGTACTTCCTCTTTCAACGCGCGCAGCAGCTCGCCGCGCTCAATCAGCAGGACCTGTTCGCGCCGCTGCGCGTCGCGGACTATTTGTTGGACAAGGATCGACTGTTCGCGCGCATCACGCTCGACGATGCGGAGTTCGCGCTCTACGAGCAGGTCTACAAGAAGCTCGACGTGCAGGCACCGAAGCCCGATCTCGTCGTGTACCTGCAGGCGCCCGTGGATGTGCTGCTGGAGCGCATCGCCAAACGTGGCATCCGCTATGAGCAGCAGATCGACCGCGCCTACCTCGAGAAGCTCAACGACGCATACGCCCGCTTCTTTCACGAGTACGAAGCGGCGCCGCTCCTCATCGTCAACGCGGCGTCCATCGATCCCATCAATAATGAGTCGGATTATGAGGAGCTGCTGAGCGCCATCCAGCGTATGAAGCGCGGCCGCCTCTACTACAATCCGTTACGCAGCCGAGGCATCTAGAGCCTGATGGATACCGTCACGAAAATCGCCGCTGTCCGCGAGCGCGTGCGCCTCTGGCGCAGTGAAGGGCGCCGCGTGGCATTCGTGCCCACCATGGGCAATCTCCACGCCGGACATGTGAGCCTCATCGAAGCCGCCCGCCGTCATGGCGACCGCTTCGTCGCCAGCATTTTCGTGAACCCGATGCAGTTCGGACCGAACGAGGATTTCGCTCACTATCCGCGCACGCCGGCGCAGGATGAGCGCATGCTCGCCGAGGCGGGCTGCAGCTTGATGTTCATGCCGGATGTGGCCGAGATCTATCCGAATGGCTCGGAGCGCGCCACTCGCGTGGACGTTCCAGGTTTGTCGCGCATCCTGGACGGAGAGTTCCGGCCGGGGCATTTCGAAGGTGTGAGCACCATTGTCGCGACGCTGTTTCACATCGTCCAGCCCGATGTCGCCGTCTTCGGCGAGAAGGATTTTCAACAGCTCGCGATCATCCGGCGGATGGTGACGGATCTGTGCTTCCCGGTGGAGATCATCGGAGCGCCCACCGTGCGCGATTCCGACGGTCTGGCGATGAGCTCGCGGAATCAGTACCTGACCGCCGACGAGCGCGCGATCGCCCCGCGCATCTACCAGACACTGACCGCGGCCGCGAAGAGACTGGAGAGCGGCGGAGTTGATTTCGCGAGCATCGAGCGCTTCGGTATCGAAGCATTGCAACAGGCGGGGATGAAGCCCGAATATTTCTCCATCCGGCGGGCGGCGGACCTGGGCACGCCGGCGCCGGATGCGCAGCACGTCGTCGTGCTCACAGCGGCACGACTCGGCAAGGCGCGCCTCATCGACAATATCCAGGTCAGGAAATAGCCCGCCTCAGGCGGCACCGTGTTGTCGTAACGCCCACTCCACGTGCTCGCGCACGAGCGGGGAAGCATCGTCGCGGCGGGCTTGCAGGGCGCCGATCACTTCTTCCGAGGCCGGTGCGTTGCCGAGCGCAACGGCGATGTTGCGCGACCAGCGCTCGTAGCCGATGCGATAGATCGCCGAGCCGCGCATCCGCGCGTCGAATTCCGCTTCGGTCCAGCGGAACAGGGCGCTCAGGCGCGGCGCATCCAGCTCGTTGCGAATCTTGAAATCCGGGTGCGCCGCCTGGCGCGCGAACTTGTTCCACGGGCACACGATCTGACAGTCGTCGCAGCCGTAGATCCGGTTGCCCAGGGCCGGGCGCAGCTCCACCGGAATCGAGCTGCGGTGCTCGATGGTCAGGTAGGAGATGCAGCGCCGCGCATCCAGGCGATAGGGCGCGATGATGGCCGCCGTCGGGCAGGCCGGAATGCAGGCCTGACAGGTGCCGCAATGAGCGCTGGCCGGGGCGTCGACCGGGAGCGGCAGGTCGGTCAGCATCTCGCCGAGGAAGAACCAGGAGCCGGCGTCGCGGGAGATCAGGTTGGTGTGCTTGCCGATCCAGCCCAGCCCGGCGTTGCGCGCGAGGGCCTTCTCCAGCACCGGGGCGCTGTCCACGCAGACTCGATAGCCGAACGGGCCGATCCGCGCGGCAAGGCCTTCCCCCAGGCGCGCCAGGGCGGAGCGCATGATTTTGTGATAGTCACGACCCAGCGCATAGCGAGAGACATAGCCCAGGGAGCCGTCGGCCAGCACTTGCTCGGCGTCCCGCGCGTCGCGCGGCCAATAGTCCATGCGCACACTGACCACGCGGACGGTGCCGGGGACCAGGTCCGCCGGCCGGCTGCGCAGGACGCCGTGCCGCTCCATGTAGTCCATATCGCCGTGGAAGCCGGCGGCCAGCCACCGCAACAGGTGCTGCTCGTCCGCGGGGATCTCGATGCGGGTCACGCCCAGCTGGCCGAATCCCAGCGCGCGAGCCTGTGCCGCCAGCTCGAGTTTGGCGGCGGCGAAGTCGATGGCACGCGGATCAGTCATAACGTCTTCACTGCTGTCAGTATAATGCCGCATGGCTTTGCCGATCGCCTTGTACTCCACCGCGCAGGTCCGTGCCCTCGATGCCCACGCCATCCAGGGTTTGGGCATTCCCGGCTACACGTTGATGAAGCGGGCCGGCGAGGCCGCGTTGCGTTACCTGCGCACCCGCTGGCCGATGGCGCATCGGATCGTCATCGTCTGCGGCGGAGGTAATAACGGTGGTGATGGTTATGTGCTGGCGCGCTTTGCGCAGGCTGCGGGACTCACCGTAACCGTGCTGGCCGCGGCCGATCCGCAGAAGCTTGGCGGCGACGCCCGTCAGGCGTGCGAGGACTTCAAGGGAAGCGGTGGTGAGATCCACGCTTTCACCCCCGATCTGTTCGCCGAGGGCGATGTCCTCGTCGATGCCCTGCTCGGCACCGGATTGCGGGGCAGCGTGCGCGAGGATCTCGCGAAGGTCATTAGGGAGATCAACTCCTCCGGACGTCCCGTGTTTGCGGTGGACGTCCCGTCGGGACTGGACAGTGATACGGGCGTGCCGCTCGGAGATGCGGTTCGAGCGGATTGCACCGTGACCTTTGTCGGCCTGAAGACGGGACTGTTCATCGGCGACGGTCCCGAGTTCGCGGGCACCGTGTATTTCGATGACCTGGAAATCGTGGCGCCGGCCGCTCCGCAGTTCAAGCCCGGGCTGGAGCGCATTCTCGAGACGGAGATCCAACGCGCCCTGCCGCGGCGGCCGCGCGCTTCCCACAAGGGAAATTTCGGCCGCGTGCTCATCGTCGGCAGCGGCAGCGGCATGCCTGGGGCGGTGCGGCTTTCCGGTGAAGCCTGTTTGCGCGTCGGGGCCGGTTTGGTCACGGTGGCCGTGGCGCCCGAGAACGTGCCGCCCATCTCTGCTGGCCGGCCCGAGCTGATTTGCCTGGCGCTGACGGGCAATGACGTGCTGGCGGAGGCCATCGAAAAGGCCGAGGTCATTGCGATCGGGCCTGGCCTCGGGCAAACGGCCTGGGCACGCGCGGCCTTGCGCGCGGTGCTGGCGAGCGAAAAGCCGCTCGTGGTCGATGCCGATGCGCTGAATCTCATTGCCGAAGCGGGCCTCCAGTCGCGGGCCAACTGGATTCTCACTCCGCACCCGGGCGAGGCGGGGCGGCTGCTCGACATGCGCACGGAAGAGATACAAGTCGACCGGTTGGCCGCCCTGCAGAAGCTGGTCGCGCGCTACGGCGGGACGGTGGTCCTCAAGGGCGCGGGTACTCTGGTCGGAGCGAGGGAGCGCACTCCGGCGCTGTGCGAGCGGGGCAACCCCGGCATGGCGAGCGCGGGCACGGGCGACGTGCTCACCGGTGCGATTGCGGGAATCCTGGCGCAATGCCGGGATACCTGGCTGGCGGCGCGCGTCGGAGTGCTGGTTCACGCGATGGCTGGAGATGCGGCCGCGAGAACCGGCGAGCGCGGGTTGCTGGCGAGCGACGTTGCCCGGGAGCTCCACAACTGCGTCAACCTGTAGGAGCCCGTCCGACCCATGATGCGCCTGCTGCGGCCCTTTTCGCTGCGCAATCCCTGAATGCTCGTTCACACGACGACGGCAGAGGAAACCGAGGCATTCGGCGCCCGGCTCGCGGGAGCGCGACCGGACGGTGGCTTCACTGTCATTTACCTCGTCGGCGATCTCGGCGCGGGTAAGACCACGTTGACTCGAGGTTTTTTGCATGCCCTGGGAGTCGTGGGGGCGGTGCGCAGCCCGACGTACACCCTGCTCGAGATCTACGAGACCGGCACGCTCACGGCCCTGCACCTGGATCTGTACCGCTTGAGCGATCCTGGCGAGCTCGACAATCTGGGGTTGCGCGAGTGGGCACGGGAGGGGCATGTCTGGCTGGTGGAGTGGCCGCAGAAGGGGGCCGGCCGGTTGCCCGAAGCGGATCTGGTCGTGAGGCTGAGCGCGGGAGATCGCGTGCACGACATCGAAGTCAGCGCGCGGACGCCTGGCGGGGAGTCCTGGCTGGCGCGGCTCGGCTGACGAGGTCCTGCGGAGTCTCCGGGCTGCTTCGGCGCGGACCCAGTTGAAATCAGGCCACCGGAAGTCGTAGATTACGCCGCAGGTTGCATCTCGAACTCCATGATAAAAAAGGCCTTTCAGATTGGAGTCGTCGCTTCTGTCCTGGCGGCGCTGAATCCGGCTTGGGCGGCGTCCGGTGGTACGGAGCTGCGCGGTATTCGCGTGTCCGCGATTCCTGGCGGGACGCGGGTCACTCTTGATCTGAGCGCCGCCACCCGCGAGAAGTTGTTCACGCTCGAGCACCCGGATCGGGCCGTCATCGATCTGGGACGCACCCGTGTCGCGGGCGGTCTGCGGTTGCCGTTGGGGGCCGGAGTGGTTTCCGGCTTGCGCATCGGGACGCAGCCGGGCGGCACGTTGCGTGTCGTCATGCAGCTGACGTCGCCGTCGGCCGCGCGAACCGTTTGGACACAGTCGGGGAGGTCGGGGCGGAAGCTC
>DASZVD010000138.1:0-20959 GCA_035547375.1 Steroidobacteraceae bacterium | reverse complement strand
CGAGGGGGAAGAGCAGTTTGCTGTCGGCCACCGGAAGCGTCTGCGTCGTGGCGCGCAACAGAATATCGAAGCTGAAGTCGGTCAGCTGCGCCTGCGGATCCAGACGCTCACGGACCTCGAGACGCACTTCCACACCGCGTCCGTCCGGATGGCTCTTCAGCCAGGAGCAGCCCAAACAGGCCTCGGCGGCCAGCGCCCGCAGATAGGAGTAAGCCAACCTCGTCCTGCGGTCCCCGCCCGGCAGCGCAGCTGCGGAAACCAGGGGCGGTGCTTCCTGAGGCGTCAGTGCCATTGAGTCGTCTCAACCAGTGTTCAACAACACACCGGCGAACACTCGCCGGTCTCGCCATGCCGTATGGCATGAAAAACGGACAATCGACCGTGAGGTTGACAGTTGCGGCCAAGCCGTATGGCGTGCGCGACCTTCGTAGCCCCGGCGGCCACGGTGCCGCTCTCGTCCCCCTCCAGAAGTATCACATGCGCAACGCTAGAAATGTCCGTGCTCCAAGCGAGTTCCGAAGATGCACTATAACTCCTCGTGAAGCGCAGTAGCGAAAGACTCGTGAAAGTCGCCGGATCTGTCGCAACCCGCTGACAATCGAACGGTCCGGCTCGACGCACGCCAACCTGCACGCCATCTTAGCCTGCGACGGCACCCTCGAGCTGGGAGCAGCCTGTATCGTTTCGTAGCGCTTCTGATACAGACCGCTACATCCCTCATTGGCCTCCGACTGTCCCTTTCTGAGAACATCTGGATCCACACCTCGGCCGCGCAGGCCGCGCGGCACGATTCGTGATGGACACCCCGCTCGACAGGCTCCTCCTGACCGCTTTCCTCCTCCTGGCCCCCTGGGGCGCCGCCGTGGCGGACGAGGACGGCTGCAAAGGCCCCTCGGGGGATTGCGTGGCCGTGGGGAGCTGGAATTTCAGCGTATCCCTGGGGGCGGGCATCCGCACCAACCCGATCGTTCACGAGTCCGACATTCCGCTGGTGGTCGTGCCGCAATTCAGCTACTACGGCAAGCGCTTCTTCATCGACAACCTGGACGGCGGGGTCACCCTGCTCGACGGCGACTCGATGACCCTCAGCCTGATCGCCAGCCCCGGCTATGACCGGGTCTTCTTCTACCGCAGCGACCTGCAGAACGTGTTCGTCGGCAATTTCGGCTTCGCCCAGCAGAGCCGCGCGACAGTCGTGGATGCCTCGACCCCGGAAGCGGTGAAATTCACTCAGCGGCCGCGGTACGTCACCTACCTCGCGGGACCCGAGTGGACCTTCAAATACTCGGGTGTCACGGGCCAGCTCGACGTGCTGCACGAGATCACGGGCCACAACCACGGCGACGAGATCAGAGCGGCCCTCGGTATCCCGCTGTCCCACGCCGGCGGCACATGGGGGGCCAATGCAGGATTCACTTGGAAGAGCGCCGCGATCGTCAACTATTATTATGGGTCGCCCGGCCTCTACGATGCGGGCGCCGCCTTGAACCCCTTCGTGAAAGTGGCGTTCTCGCGCCCCTTGAGCGGCCGCTGGAAGCTCACGGCGTTCGTGGAATGCGAGCGGCTGGCGAACGCCATCTTCGACAGCCCGATCGTCAACCAGCGGTACGTGACGACCACCTTCGTTGGCACGACCTACGTGTTTTGATGTGCTATCGACGACCGACCGACATGATGCACCGCTGGACCGTCCCGCTCGCTTGCCTCGCCTGGCTGGCCGTCGGCAGCGCGACCGCGAGCGCCGCCGGCGAAGCTCCCATCCAGCTGCAACTCAGTCCGCGTATCTGCACGCTGGCGGCCCGTGACAAGCAGTGCCAGACCGAAGTGCACGCCCGATGGAGCGCCCCGCACGAAGAGTCGCTCTGCCTGGTGATCGTCGATCGGCCCGACGTCAAGCGTTGTTGGGAGCACTACGAGCAGGGCACCTACAACATCGAGCTCACGTTCGTCGACGATCTCACCTTCCAGCTGCGGGATCCGGAGTTGCGCAACGTCCTCGCCTCCGAAGTGCTGCGCGTCATTCGGGAAGCGCTCCGCTACCGGCACAAGCGCCGCGACCCCTGGAACATCTTCGAGTAACTCTTGCCGCCATGTCCATCCTACCCACGCCGTCGATTCTCCTGGTCGAAGACGACATCCGGCTCGCTGAGCTGGTGAGCCGTTATCTCGAGACTCACGGGTGCCGGGTCTCCATTGCCAACAGGGGTAACGAAGTCGAGGCGCAGGTCGCTCGCGATCCGCCCGACCTGATCATTCTGGACCTCGGGTTGCCGGACGCCGACGGGATGAACGTCTGCCGTCAACTGCGCGTGCATTACTCCAACCCCATTCTCATTCTGACGGCGCGCGAGAGTGACATAGACCATGTGCTGGGGCTCGAGCTGGGAGCCGACGACTACGTGATCAAGCCCGTCGAGCCGCGCGTGTTGCTGGCGAGAATCGGCGCGTTGCTCCGGCGCAGCCGCGCGACGCCGCCGCCCCAGGAGCGCAAAGTGCTGCAGTTCGGGCGCCTGGTCATCAACATCTCGGCGCGCTCCGTGACAGTCAACGGGGCACCCATCGCGTTGTCCGGAAACGAATTCGACCTCCTGGTGCATCTCGCCTCCCGCGCCGGAGAGATTCAGTCGCGCGAGAACCTGTTCAAGGACCTGTTCCGGCGCGAATACGACGGCACGGACCGTATGCTCGATATCCGCATCTCCCGCTTGCGGCGCAAGCTCGGTGACGAGGCTGCGGTCTCCGAGCGCATCAAAACAGTTTGGGGACAAGGGTATCTCTTCGTACCCGAACCGTGGTGAGGCATGGCGCGACACTTTCTCGGCCTCTACCTGCTGATCGTCTTCACCCTCGCCGTGGTCAGCTGGGGACAGGATCGCCTGCTCCGGGTGTATACCAAAGCCGACACCACGGACGACAAATTCGTCGCCGTTGCCATCGCCACACTCAGCGACCGGCTCCGCGACACTCCACCCGACCAGTGGCACAGAGTTGTAGGGGACGTCGCCGGGCGTACGCACGTCAACATGGAGCTTTTCGCCACCCATGACATCGCGGGAGAGGAGACGCTGAAACGACTGCGACGCGGTGAGACCGCCTACATGGAAGCGGCCGACGGAGATGCCTGGGCGCTGCGCCGCCTGAATGACGCCGATGTCCTGGCCATCGAATCGCCCGCCTCGACGCCCAAGCGCGGCGTGCTCGAATGGTCGCTGACCTTGCTCTTCTACGCGGTCATTGCGCTGGTGCTGATGATCTGGATCTGGCCTCTGACACGGGACCTGCGCGCCCTGGAGAAGGCCGCGAGCCGGTTCGGCAACCGCAACTGGTCGTTCGACGCGCCGATCAAGCCCCACTCGCAGATCTATCCGCTCGCACAGACTTTCCGCCGCATGGCGGCGCGCATCGACGGCCTCATCGCTTCCCACAAGGACCTGTCGAACGCCGTCTCGCACGAGATCCGTACCCCCCTGTCCCGGATGAAATTCGAGATCGAGCTGGCCCAGCAGGCCACGGCCCCGGAAGAGGTTCGGGCCTGCCTGGAGCACATCAAGGCCGACATCGCGGCCATCAACGACCTGGTGGCGGCCACCTTGAGCTACGCGATCCTGGAGCGTGCCGACGTCACACTCAACATCGACTCCCACAACTTCACCACGCTCATTCCCGCTATCGCGGCTTCCGTCCAGCGCGACATCAGTCCGAGCATCGCGATCACCTCGAATGTCCAGAACGATGCCGTCGCAATCCGTTGCGACGTGCACTTGATGGAAACAGTGCTGAGGAATCTGCTCTACAACGCCAGCCGCTTCGCGCGACAGTCCATCGGCGTCACGTTCACCTGCCACGAGCACGTCAACCGGCTGTATGTGGACGACGACGGCCCGGGAATCCCGGAAGCCGAGCGCCGCCGGGTGTTCGAATCATTCGTCCAGCTCGAGCGCGGCACGGGCCGCAAAACCGGCTTCGGCCTGGGGCTGGCCATCGTCAAGCGCGCCGTCGAGTGGCACAACGGCGACGTTTCCATCTCCACCTCGCCTCTCGGCGGCGCGCGATTCTCCATCACGTGGCCGGTGTCCTCATGAGGCACTCTCGCCAATGCCGGGCTCTCGAGACCCGTCATCGGCCGCAATCCAGGCACCCTACCCCCAACCATCGCCCGGTACCCCTCGTATTGAGGTAACGTGAGCACATGGGTTCCCGACGCGGCTTCATTTTGCAGGCGAGCTATCGTGTCGTCACGGAAGCGAACGGACGACGTGTACCGGTCGTGCATCTGTATGGGCGGCTGGAAGACGGCAGTACGTTTCTGGTGCGCGATGGCCGGCAACGTCCGCACTTCTACATCCCAACCGCCGACGTTGCCCGCGCGCGTGCACTGGGCGCACCGGATCCGGTAGCCACTGAAAAACGCTCCTTCTCGGGCGTGCTGTTATCGCGTATCGAGATGCAAACGCCACCGGACGTGCCGGGCCTGAGAGACCGGCTTCACGCGGTGGGAATCGACACATTCGAAGCCGACGTTCGCTTCGCAACGCGTTACCTCATCGAACGCGGCGTCAAAGGCGGCTGCGAAATCATCGGGACGGCGACGCCGGGATCCGGCGTCACCTGGATTTTCGATGATCCGGACGGATTGCAGCCGGCGGACGTGAAGATAGAGCCTCGCGTCCTGTCGTTCGATATCGAGACGGATAGCCGGGGCGAGCGCTTGTTGGCGATCTCGCTGTACGCGGAAGGAGTCGACGAGGTTCTCATCGTCGACGGCAGCGGCCGAGAAATGCCTGAACGTGCCCACCGCTGTCAAAGCGAAGCAGCGGCGCTGGATGCATTCTGCGCGCGCGTCGCCGAAATCGACCCGGATGTGTTGACCGGCTGGAACGTCATTGACTTCGACCTGACGGTGCTCGAGAAGATCGCCGCACGGCTACGCCACCCTTTTCGCCTGGGGCGGGACGCCGGCGGGTTACGACTGCGCAAGGCCGAGGGCTACTTCGGGAGTGGACAGGCTGCGATTCCCGGCCGGCTGGTCCTCGACGGCATCGATCTCCTTCGCGGTGCGTTCGTCCGGATGGACGACTACTCTCTCGATGCCGTCGCACGTAAAGTGCTGGGAGAAGGCAAGGCCGTCACCGGTGATGTGCGCGATCGAATCGGTGAGATCACTCATAACTACAAGCACGACTTGCCCGCGTTCGCGCGCTATGCACGCACCGATGCCCGGCTCGCGTTCGAGATCCCGCAACGACTGAATCTGATCAGACTGGCATTCGCACGCAGCCAGCTCACCGGCATGACGCCCGACCGGGTTGCCGCGAGCATCGCTTCGTTCGATTTCCTGTATCTCACCGAGATCCAACGCCAGGGAATCGTCGCGCCCACGGTGCGGTCGGACGACTCCAGAGTGCACGCGGCACAGCAGGGCGGCCATGTCCTCGAGCCCCGAGCCGGCCTGCACACGAATGTGTGGGTATTCGATTTCAAAAGCCTGTATCCCAGCATCATCCGCACATTCAACATCGATCCGTTGTCGTACGTTGCGAGCCCTGCCGCAACCGACGACGTCATCCGCGTACCTGGCGGTGCTTTCCGGCGCGCGCCGGCGATCCTGCCGCGTTTGCTGGACGAGCTGTTTCCGCGACGCGAGGCGGCGAAGAAAGCCGGCGACGAGGTCGCCTCCGGCGCCATCAAGATCCTGATGAATTCGTTCTATGGCGTGTTGGGGACGCCCGCGTGCCGCTTCTACAACCCGGCGCTCGCGAACTCCATCACCGGCTCGGGTCGGGAAATGCTGCTGTGGTCCAAGCGTTGGTTCGAAGCGGCCGGCTTCACCGTCCTCTACGGTGATACGGACAGTTTGTTCGTTCACTCGCATTCGACGGACCCCGACGCAGCGTGTGATCAGGCACGGAAGCTGGTCGTGGCCTTGAACGATGAATTGGCTCGTTATATCAACGAGCGCTGGCAGGTACAGAGCCGCCTGGAGCTCGAGTTCGAGAAGCTCTACCTGAAGTTATTCCTGCCGCGAGCCCGCCACAGCACGCGTGGGGCGAGCAAGCGCTACGCCGGACTGTTGGCGGGTCCCGGCGAGGCCGTCGAATTCGTCGGCATGGAAGTCGTCCGCCGCGACTGGACCGAGCTCGCCAAGAAGGTGCAGCGCGAGCTCTACCAGCGGCTGTTTACCGGGCAGCGGGTGGATGCTTATCTCGCCGACATCGTAAAGCAGGTTCGGGATGGCTCGTGCGACGATGCACTTGTCTATCGCAAGAACCTTCGTAAATCCGCTGACGAATACACCGCGACCACTCCGCCCCACGTGGCCGCGGCCCGTAAGTCGTCGCAGCCCTCCGATGGCCTCATCCGGTACGTCATGACGACGGCCGGGGCCGAGCCCATCGACAACGTCCAACACCCCATCGATCGCGAACACTACGTCGACAAGCAGATCAAGCCGGTCGCCGAGCCGGTCCTGACCGCGCTGGGTCTGGAATTCGAGCGGGTCATCGGCGACAGCCGCCAGATCGATCTCTACTCACAGCTCGAATGACCGCTCATCGAGCGCCGCGTGGTCCCGAGCGCCGCGCAGTCCCGCCCGCCGGCCGTTCCCGGCCTTGCGGCGCCCGGACCCCGCTTTCCTTCCAGCTGCGACTAGGAGCCTGTCCGCGTGTTGCCTCCCCTTCCAGCCGAGGCTCCGCTTCCCGCTCAGCCGGATCCGGCCGCGTGAGTCGTCAGAGCGTGCAGCACGCCCGCCAGGTTTTTGACCTGCGCCGCGATCTCTGCGGAAAGACCGTAACGCCGCGCCAGGAATGCGGGATCAACATGGGACAGCCAGGTTTTTCCCGCGGGGTCCTGCCAGACGAGCACCTTCAGCGGCAGATCGATCCCGATGAGCTGATTCGCCTGCATGAGCGGGGTGCCCCCGCGAGCGTTCCCGAAAATCAGCACGGTCGTCGGCCGCAGCGTCAGCCCTACTGCCGCGGCTCCCGCGGCATGGTCGATGCGGGCAAACACAGTCAGCCCCTTTGCCTTGACGTCTGCTTCCAGCCGATCCAGTGTTTCCTTGGGGCCGAACTGGCTTTCGACGGTCATGAGTCCCTCGGCAGCCATCGCACACCTCCCACCGGAGAGCCAACTTCCCGGTATTATCGCACTTCGACACCGGGCTGGGCCTCCCGGGCCCGCCTCCGCTGTGGTGTCGCAGCACCCAAAGCGCTAGCCTCCGGCGGGCGGCGAACAGCGGAGGGCGTGTGAGCACAGTAGCATTGCCAGATCGGCAGACGGCCCCGCCGAACCTGTTCGGCGATCGCAAGGAGCAGATCTTCCCCGCGCTGACGGCTGCGCAGATCGCCAGACTCGAGCCCCACGGAAGCAGGTTAACCGTCCGCAAGGGCCAGATCCTGGCGGAGCCCGGCCAGCGCCATCGGAAACTGTTTGTCATCCTGTCCGGCAGCATCGAGGTCGTCCGACCGACGATGCAGGGTGAAGAGCCCATCGTCGTACTGACGGCAGGCAGCTTCACCGGCGAGATGAGCACCCTGCGGGGCGTCGGCAGCCTCGTTCGCGCTCGCGCCAGCGAAGACAGCGAGCTGCTCGCAATCCCCGACGACGAGTTGCGTACCGTCGTGCAGACGGATGCCCGCCTGAGCGAGCTGTTCATGCGCGCGTTCATTCTTCGCCGAGTCAGCCTGGTGGCGGCTCAACAAGGTGATGTTGTCTTGATCGGCTCACGCCACTCGGCGGGCACGCTACGGCTGCAACAGTTCCTGACCCGCAACGCGTTCCCATACGTCAATCTCGACGCCGACAGCGACCCCAGCGTGCAGGCACTCCTCGATCGTTTCCACGTCACGATCGAAGACATCCCCGTCGTCATCTGCCGCGGCGCGCACATCTTCAAGAACCCGAGCAACGAGGCTCTTGCCGAAGGCCTCGGCATGAACCCGCAGCTCGACGGCAAAAAAGTACATGACTTGATTGTCATCGGCGCAGGGCCCGCGGGATTGGCGGCGGCCGTGTACGGCGCCTCCGAAGGTTTGGACGTACTGGTCCTGGAGACCAGCGCCCCGGGTGGCCAGGCGGGCTCGAGCTCGCGAATCGAAAACTACCTGGGCTTTCCGACCGGCATCTCGGGACAGGCGCTTGCCGGCCGGGCGCTCGTGCAGGCGCAGAAATTCGGCGCGGAAGTCGCCATCGCCAATTCCGCGCTCCAGTTGCACTGCGGCCCGAAGCCCTTCGAGATCGCGATTTCGGGTGAGTCCCAGGTGCGCGGTCGGGCGATCATCATCGCCAGCGGCGTCGAGTATCGACAACTCGCGCTGGCCAACCTGGACCGCTTTCTCGGCGTAGGAATCTACTACGCGGCAACTTTCGTAGAGGCGCAGCTGTGCAAGGACGACGAAGCCGTCATAGTGGGAGGCGGCAACTCCGCCGGGCAAGCTGCCGTGTTTCTCGCTGCGAGCTGCAGGCACGTACACCTGCTCGTCCGCGCTGGCGGCCTGTGCGAAAGCATGTCGCGCTATCTCATACGCCGTATCGAGGACAGTCCGAACATTACCTTGCGCACACGCACCGAGCTGACGGCGCTTGAAGGCGACTCCGAGCTGGAACGAGTGACGTGGCACTGCGCGATCAACGGCACGACCGAGAGGAAGCCTATCCGGCATGTGTTCCTCATGACCGGGGCGGTACCCAACACGAGATGGCTCGAAGGGTGCGTCGCACTGGATGACAAAGGGTTCGTCCGCACTGGCGCGGACCTGCACAGTGAGGATCTCGCCACGCACGGCTGGCCACTCACGCGACAACCGTATATGTTCGAGACTTCCGTCCCAAGAATTTTTGCAGTCGGCGACGTGCGCTGCGGAAGCGTCAAACGCGTTGCCGCTGCCGTCGGTGAAGGCTCTGCCTGCGTGCAGCTGGTGCATCGGGTCCTGGCCGAGTAAGGAGTGATGGAATCATGAGCGACCCCACGATCCAGAAGCTGACCCCTCCGGTACAGAGCTACGATCACGTGCTCGGCGCGTCGCACGCTCCGGTCACCATAGTGGAATTCGGCGACTTCGAGTGCCCGAACTGCAAGCAGGCCGCTCCGGCGGTCAAACTTTTGCTCGAGCGCTTCGAGGAGCGCGTCCGCTTCGCGTTCCGTCACTTTCCCCTGGTCGAGGTCCATCCACACGCTTTGATGGCCGCGCAGGCAGCGGAAGCCGCGGGCGCAGAAGGGAAGTTCTGGGAAATGCACGACGTGCTCTTCGAGAACCAGACGCACCTGAAGCCACCACAGTTGCACAGCTACGCCGAACGTCTCGGTCTCGATATGGCTCGCTACACCGCGGAGATGGACGATGAGATCTATCTGCAGCGAGTCCGCGAACACATGGAGAGCGCACGCCAGAGCGGCGCCCGCGGCACCCCGACATTCTTCATCAACGGCCGCATGCACGACGTCTCGTTCGGCCTCCGCTCCCTGTTCGACGCCGTGGAGACTGTACTCAAGTATCACCGCTGACTCTGGACATTCTTGCGGCGCGGCCCCGGGAAGGGCCCTTCTTGTTACATGCCCGTAACATGGCGCTTAGAGAATGGCGCTCACAATGGCAGTGACCGTCAATCTCCCGTCCGAGCTCCGCGGCTGGATCATCAATAATCTCGACCGCGGTTGCGCGCCCGCAGAGCTCGTAAAAAGCATGATCGGCCAGCGCTTCGAGCCCCAGATCGCCCACGGTCTGGTCTCCGCATTCGTCAAGGCGCGTTCCACCGGGGTCGAGCCACCCACGAGCTCCGTTTCACTGGATCTGACGGATCAGACCTACCACAACGAAGCGCCGCGCATCGCTCGAGGCAATCTCCTTCGCACGACCGATCGTGAGATTCCCGTGCTCCTACGTTACGAGAAGCCCATCATCGTGGTCTTGGAGCGCGTATTCAGTGACGAAGAGTGCGCGCAACTCATCGAGCTCGCGCGACCCCGGCTGCGTCTCTCAACCGTTGTCGACCCGCAGACGGGCGCGAATACCGTCGCCAACTACCGGAACAGCGAAGGCATGTTCTTCCGTCTCGGCGAAACCCCGCTGATCGAACGCCTCGACCAGCGCGTCTCCGAGATCATGAATTGTCCGGTCGTGCACGGCGAAGGACTACAGGTCCTGCGTTACGGCGTCGGGGGCCATACAGCTCCCCACTTCGACTTTCTCATCCCGTCCAATCCGACCAACGAAGCGTCGGTCAAGCGCAGCGGCCAGCGGCACAGCACGCTCATAATCTATCTGAGCGACGTCGCGCAGGGCGGTGAAACCGTTTTCCCTGAGGTGGGACTATCCGTGTCCCCCCGTCGCGGTAACGCCCTCTATTTCGAATACGCCAACAGCCGACAACAGCTCGACGCGCGCTCACTGCACGCCGGAGCTCCGGTTATCGAAGGCGAAAAGTGGGCCGTGACGAAATGGATGCGAACCCGGCCGTTCGTCGCGGCATGAAGGCACAAAGCGGTGCGATGACCGCAGGAGGCAAAGAAACTACGTCATCAGGCAGGCTTGGCGCCGGGCAGCGCTACAGAGAGCTCGAGGACTTCGTGACCGTCTTCGCGCTCCAGATTGACGTGCACCGCCTCGGGATCGACGTTGACGTACTTCTTGATGACCTCGAGCAGCTCACGCCGCAGCAAAGGCAGGTAATCCGGCCCACCGCGCGCGCCGCGCTCCTGCGCAACGATGATGCGCAAACGCTCTTTGGCCACGTTGGCCGTCGGGGGGTTACGGCGGAAGAGTGCGAGCAACCCCATGTCAACCTCCGAAAATGCGTGCGAAAAAGCCCTTCTTCGGTTCGCTGATGAACCGCAGCGGCAGCGATTCGCCGAGCAGGCGGGACACCGCGTCATCGTAGGCACGGGAAGCATCGCTGGCGTCATTCAGGATGACAGGCACGCCGGCATTGGAGGCCGACAACACGTCGGTGGATTCAGGGACCACACCGATCACATCCAGGCCAAGGATCTCCTTCACATCATCGACGCTCATCATCTCGCCCGTGGCCACGCGGCGCGGACTGTAACGCGTCAGCAAAAGGTGTTCCTTCACGCCGCCGTTGCCCTGCTCCGCGCGCTGTGTCTTGCTGGCGAGCAGGCCCAGGATGCGATCGGAGTCGCGCACCGACGACACTTCGGGATTCACGACCACCACGGCGCGATCGGCAAAATACATTGCCAGGTGCGCGCCCTTCTCGATGCCGGCCGGCGAGTCACAAATCACGTAATCGAATCCCTCCGCCGCCAGCTCGTCGAGCACTCGGCGAACGCCTTCCGGCGAGAGAGCGTCCTTATCACGCGTCTGTGAGGCGGCGAGAACATAGAGCGTGTCGAGTCGCTTGTCCTTGATGAGCGCCTGCTTGAGCGTGCAGTCGCCCTGGATGACATTCACGAAGTCGTACACCACGCGTCGCTCGCAACCCATGATGAGGTCGAGATTACGCAGCCCGATATCGAAATCGATGACCGCGACCTTCTTGCCCCGGCGCGCGAGACCGCACGAAAGGCTGGCCGAGGTCGTCGTCTTGCCGACGCCGCCCTTACCCGATGTCACTACGATGATTTCGGTCAATGCTTGAGTCTCCTGATGGGTTATGACCTTAACCCCCGATGCGGCCGAAGTGCAGCTTGTCGCCATCCAGCCACGCCTGAACGGGCTTGCCGGCGAGCTCGGGAGGAATGGTCTCGAAAACACGGAAAACGCCGGCGATGGATATCAGCTCGGCGTGGAATTCCTGGCAGAAAACGCGGGCGGCCACGTCATCGTGCGCGCCGGCCATGGCACGACCGCGGAGCGCGCCATAAATGTGCACGCACCCGTCGGCCATCACTTCCGCGCCGGCACTCACCACCCCCGTGACGACGAGATCGCGATTTCGGGCATAGATGCGTTGGCCGGAGCGGACCGTCTGCTGGTGAACGAGCGCAGGGTGGCCAGCGGTCTCCTGCACGGGCGCCGCCGGCTGCACCACGGGAATATTTTCCTTCTGCGCACGAAAGTGCGAAAGGACGGGCAACTGCAAGGCGCCGGAGAGCGCTTCGACGCCCAGCGAGCCCGTGGTCAAGCCGATCGACAGCATGCCGGCGCGCTTGACGGCATCGATCACGCCACGCACTTCGGCCACGTCGGGGCTTCTCTCGAGGCCGCTCAAGTCGAGGCACACCGCGGTACGCTCGAAAAAGCGCGGCGCGGTGGCGATGCGCCCGGTCAGCTCATCGAGAATGACGCCTGGATCGGTCGTGCGGATGCGGACCTGGACCAGGCCTACCTGGCCGAAACGAATGTCAATGGCTGACTGCTGGGTCGCGTCGGCTGGCTTGTTCATCATTTTAGAATTGCGCGTAAGGAAATTCCGCCATGAATCCGGCACACGCCACGACCGGTGAGGCGGGCACACGCTTGGGATCAGGAGCCTGTCCTCGCTACGGCAATCATGACTCGGACACGCTCCTGCGAAGTGTACCGTTAACTTCCCCTGACTCAACCCCGAAAATGCACGTTCAGCGCTTACGCCGAACACCGCGTGTCGGTTGCGCTTCCAGCGGATTTTCGGGCCAATGGTGCTTGGGGTAGCGCCCCCGCATGTCCTTGCGGACCTCCGCATACGAGCCGCGCCAGAAGCTTGCCAGATCGCGCGTGACCTGCACCGGCCGTTGAGCGGGTGAAAGGAGCTTGAACGTCACGGGGATGCGGCCGCCGCCGATGCGCGGAGTCGCATCGAGACCAAAGACCTCCTGCAAACGCACAGCGATGGCCGGCGCGCTCGGATCGAGATAATCGATGCGGATCCGTGACCCCGTCGGGACCTCCAGATGTGTCGGCGCGAGCGTATCGAGCTCACGCTGCTGCTCCCACGTCAACAGCGATCGGAGCACGTCAATCAATGAGATACGCGCAAGATGCTCTTTCCGCGTGATGCCATCGAGCCACGGCTCGAGCCAGCTCTCGAGTCGGGCAGTCAGCTCAGCGTCCGACACGGCGGGCCAGGACTCGCTGCCCGCCTGCTCGAGCTTGCGGACGAATTCGATTCGTGCCTGGAGGTCGCGCGCGTCACGCGTCCACGGCAGTGCGCCTATTCCGAGCTCACGGACTCCCGTCAGCAGTGCCTTACGGGCCGCCTCCACGGGAATTTCCGGGAGCGGTTTCTCCTCCAGCACGATGGCACCCAGCTCTACGGTGCGTCGCGCGATGACCGCCTGCTCTCGCGAGCTCCACTCAACTGACTCCCGGCGTCGCAATCGTTCAACGAACTGCTCCTCGAGATCCGCTCGAGCGAGGGGCGCAGCCAGCAGGATTCGCGCATCCCGCTCGCGATCGTCGAGGTCGACCGCAACGATGAGATCCTGCTTCGCCAATCCCGTCGGCTCGGCGAAATAGGCCCCGCGGCCATTGGCCAGCGTGAAGCGGCCGTCAGAGCCCGCTCGGCGGCGACCTATCCGGTCGGGGTAGGCAAAGGCCAACACGATGCCCGCATCTTCCGCGCCTCCAGCCGCCCCGCCGTCGCGGGCGACTTGTCTTAGCACATTGGCGAAAGTCGCCTGCGGCGCTTTCGCGGACATTACTGCGTCGCCCGCCGGCAAAGAGCGCGGTCTTTGCCGGCTGCCAGACCTAGCGTTGTTCGACGCATCGCAAATGTCAACACGCCCCAGCAAATCCTTCGCGGCCCGCCGCGCACGCTGCAACCCAAACCGGTCAACGCCGGCCGGACTGCCCTCCCCCCTCATGATCTCGATGCGCGTACGAATATCCGCGTCGCGCGTACCGACGCCGCGCAACAGGTCGCGCTCACTCAATAACGCGGCCAAATCCGCGGCCAGCGGCAACCGTCCGATGGCACGAGCACGGAGCAGCATATGTGCAAATCGCGGATGCACCCCGATGCTCGCCATCTCGCGCCCATGAGCCGTGATGCGCCCGTGCGGATCGAGAGCCCCAAGCATTTCAAGCACATCGCGCGCGCTCGCCAGCATCGCCGCCGGCGGCGGGTCGAGCCACCGCAGGCTGTTCGGATCGCGCGTCCCCCAGCTGGCAAGCTCGAGAGCGAGTGGGACGAGGTCTGCTTCGACGATCTCGGGCGGC
The DNA here is from genome assembly GCA_035547375.1 of Steroidobacteraceae bacterium. Lineage (GTDB taxonomy): Bacteria > Pseudomonadota > Gammaproteobacteria > Steroidobacterales > Steroidobacteraceae > 13-2-20CM-66-19. The sequence continues at coordinate 6,863 of DASZVD010000138.1, read as the reverse complement.
GTGAAGGGCGCCAGGCTGCGGTGTGCTCCTTCGCTCCAGGCGCGATAGCAAACACCCGGCTCCGTACGACCTGCGCGTCCCTGCCTCTGGTCGGCCGAAGCGCGGGAGATCCTTTGGGTCTCCAAGCGGCTCATCCCCGTGGAGGGATCAAACATGGACCGACGCACCAGGCCGGAATCGATCACAACGCGTACGCCCTGGATCGTGAGACTGGTTTCCGCGATGTTTGTGGCCAGAACCACTTTACGGGTTCCCGGCGTCGAGGGCGTTAGCGCAGCATCCTGCTCCTCCGCCGACAGCTCACCGTAAAGCGGCAGCACGCGAACGCCGGGAGAAGCCTCGATCAGCGACTGTACCCTGCGGATCTCACGCGCGCCGGGCAGAAATACCAGTACGTCGCCGAGCTCTTCACGCAACGCGCGTGCAATGAGTTGGGCAGTGACCTTCTCCGGCGAATCCGCGGGAACGGCGGTAGGTCCAAAGGCAGCGGCCGGGAGTGGAGGCGCCCCCTTTCCCGCGAAGCGCGACTCCACCGGAAACATGCGACCTTCAGACGTCACGATGGGCGCGTTCCCCAAAAGACGCGCTACGGCCTCCCCATCGAGAGTTGCCGACATCACGAGCACCTTCAAGCCCGGAGTGAGGTTCTCGCGCGCATCCAGTACAAGGGCCAACCCGAGGTCCGCTTGCAGGCTGCGCTCGTGAAACTCGTCGAAAATGACCAATCCCACCCCCTCGAGGGCCGGGTCGTTCTGCAGCATCCGCGTCAAGACGCCTTCGGTGACGACCTCAATGCGCGTATCGCGTGACACCCGCGTATCCATACGCATGCGATAGCCGATAGTCCGACCGACGCCTTCCCCCAGGGTATGAGACATCCGCTGCGCGACGGCGCGCGCGGCCAAGCGCCGTGGCTCCAACATCAGAATCCGCTTATCACGTAGCCAGGGCTCATCCAGCAAGGCGAGCGGCACGACCGTGCTCTTGCCGGCCCCTGGAGGAGCCTGCAGGACTGCGGATGAATCATGCGTCAGCGCCTGCCTGAGAGCGGGCAAGGCGCCGCCAATAGGAAGACCGAACGCCAACTTAATGCCGCCAGACTCCCGCAGCGAAGCACACCCAACCGACGATCAGGGCGAGCCCGCCGATGGGCGTCACGATGCCAAGAGGACGCGGAGCCCCGAAAGTCAACGCGTAGAGGCTGCCGGAAAACAGCACGATACCCGCGATGATCAATATTGCCGCCCCGCGCACGGCCGGCACATCGATGAATCGAAGGGTAATCCCTATCCCCAACAGGCCGAGCGCGTGAAAGAAGTGATAGCGCACTCCCGTCTCATAGACCTGCAGGCGCTCAGGCGTCAGCTGCACCTTCAAGGCGTGCGCCCCAAAGGCCCCGAAAACCGTCGCCAGCGCTAGCAGAACGCCGGCTATTGCCAGAACCCGGTGACTACTCACCACGAGAACCGAGCAGGGGCTTGATGAGGTCGAGCGGGAGCGGAAAGACGATGATCTGCGTCTTCTCGTGCGAGATGTCCGCGAGGGTCTGCAAATAACGCAACTGCATGGCGCTCGGCTGGCGGGCAAGAGAGGTCGCCGCCTCGACGAGAGTCTGTGCCGCCTGGCTCTCGCCCTCGGCGTGGATGATCTTCGCACGGCGGGTGCGTTCGGCCTCCGCCTGCTTCGCCATCGCACGGATCATGCTCTCATCCAGATCGACATCCTTGATCTCGACGTTCGCGACCTTGATACCCCACGCTTCCGTCGCCTGATCGAGAATCACCTGAATATCGTTATTGAGCTTGTCACGCTGCGATAGAAGATCGTCCATCTCATGCTGTCCGAGCACCGAGCGCAACGTCGTCTGCGCAACCTGACTCGTGGCGTCGAAGGGACTGGCGACCTGCAGGATGGCTTTGCCGGGATCCACGACGCGGAAGTAGATGACGGCATTGACCTTGACCGAGACGTTGTCGCGGGTGATGACATCCTGTTTGGGGACGTTGAGGACGACGACGCGCAGGTCCACCTTGCGCATCTGCTGCACGATCGGCCAGACGAGGATGACTCCAGGCCCCTTGACGCCGGTGAAGCGACCGAGGCTCAGCATCACTCCACGCTCGTATTCGTTCAGCACCTTGATGGAGCTGAACACGAGCAGGCCTATGAAGACGACGATGATGATACTGAACGGCATGACGCTCTCCGGTGGCTTACAGCGGCTCCACCCACAATGTTAGACCTTCCACCTTCACGATGCGCACCATCTGCCCCGGCCGCAGCTCGGCGCCACTGCGCACCTTCCACAGCTCGCCGCGATAGCGAACCCGGCCGCCGCCGCTGAACCCCTCCGTGACCTCCGCATTGTCGCCGATCATTCCCTGCACTCCGGTGACGACCGGACGCCGCATGGAGTGGGTGGCGAAATACACGATGCCAATGATCAGGATGCCGCCGACGGTGGCGACCGCAGCAATCAGCGGCAGCGCAATATTCATCCCCGGCACGTCCGTATCGAAGAGAATCAGCGACCCGATGACGAAGGCGATCAGCCCCCCGAGGCCCAGCGAGCCGAACGTCGGAAAGAAGAACTCGGCAATGATCATGCCGACACCGAGGGCAACGAGCGCCAGGCCCGCATAATTCACCGACAGGATCTGGAACGCGAACAGCGCCAACAGGAGGCAGATCGTACCGACCACGCCCGGAAAGACCGCTCCGGGATTATAGCCCTCGAACAGCAGCCCGTAGATGCCGATGAGCATCAGGCCGTAGGCGACCGTCGGGTTGGTGATGACGGCCAGCAGCTGCGTGCGCCAGTCAGGTTTCAGACGCCGGACGGCAAGTCCGCGCGTGGCGAGTTTGACCGTGTGGTCGCCTAATTTCACCTCGCGCCCATCGATTTGCGCCAGCAGATCGGGAATGTCCCGGGCGATGACGTCGATCACTTTCTGTTGAAGCGCAGCCGAAGCGGACAGGCTCGCCGCGCCGCGCACCGCCTCCTCCGCCCACTCCGCATTGCGATCACGCAGCTCCGCCAGGCCGCGGATGTAGGCGACCGCGTCATTGACCACCTTGCGCTCCATGGCGGTGGCCGGGACCGGCTCGCTTTTTTCCTGCGCCTTTTTTTCGGGCTCGTTTTTCTTCGGCTCTTTCTTCTGCGGCCCTTTTTGCCCTTTTTGCCCTTTTTGCGCCGATCCTTCCTGTTCCGATCCTTCCTGTTCCGGCCCTTGCTCCTGCGAGCCTTTCTCGTCCGGCCCCGTGCTCTCCGGTCCCCGGTCACCCGGCGCCTGCGGCGGCTCGCCTCCTATCGACACCGGTGTCGCGGCCCCCAGATTCGTGGCGGGCGCCATGGCGGCAACATGACTCGCGTACAGGATGTAGGTGCCCGCGCTGGCAGCCCGTGCGCCCGACGGCGCCACGTAAGTTGCCACAGGGACGCTCGAAGCGAGGATCGCACGAATGATGTCGCGCATGGAGGTATCGAGACCGCCGGGGGTATCGACTTCCAGGATGACCAGACGACTGTGATCTTTTTGAGCTGACTCGATGCCGCGGACCACGTAGCGCGCCGTAGCCGGCCCGATCGCACCGTTGATTTCGAGGACCGTCACCGGCGTTTCGAGAGCGGTCACCGACCCGGCTGTCGATGCGTGCGCTACCGCCGCAAGCGCCGCCCCGACGGCAGCGGCGACGATCATCCAGGCCCGCCACACTGCAATTTTCACGGCATCCACCCTACTCTCAGGCTCACCGTCCGCGCAATCACCACCGCTGGATTGCAGGTGAGCCCGCGCAGCACCTCGCTTTTTACCGGCCGCCTGAACGGAGTGGTGGCCTATGTCCGCTGGAAGCGCCGCAGGCGACTTGTGAAACCAGGGTAACAGCGACGCCTGATCGGTGTCGTACGGCAGAGTGGCCGCGTTCTGCCGGCAAAAGCCGCGCCTTTTGCCGGCCGCCCAACGAAGCCGGAGCGTCGGTCTGCCGAAAGCGCCGCCAGGCGTCTTTCGGCCAATAGACTAGCGCCGCCGCGATTTCCCAGGCTTCGCGTGCCGGAGGCGGGGTATCGTAGGCAGTCCCGTGTGTTGAGTTCGGAACGGTCTCGGTCCATCACTGCCGTGGTGCATCTCACCGCCTCGATAACGCGCCTGCCCCCCGCCGCGCCCTGTCCGATCGGCATCACCCTGACGCACCTGACCACCGCCCTGATACGCCTGACTGCCGCCGCCTGCAGAACGCCGCCCTTCCGGCGCATTTCCGGTCCCGCTGGGCTGGTAAGCCGGAATCAGTTGGTGCTTGCCGTTACCAATGAGATCCGCGCGCCCCATCCGCCGCAAGGCCTCGCGCAGCACCGGCCAGTTGTCGGGATCGTGGTAGCGCAGGAACGCCTTGTGCAGCCGGCGCACCTTCAATCCCTTCGGAATCAACACTTCCTCGCTGGTCCGCGTGATCCGCTTCAGCGGATTCCTGCCCGAGTGATACATCGCCGTCGCGGTCGCCATGGGTGAGGGGAGAAAAGCCTGCACCTGATCGGCGCGGAAGCCGTTCCTCTTCAACCACAGGGCGAGCTCCAGCATGTCCTCATCACTCGTGCCGGGGTGCGCCGCGATGAAATAGGGAATCAGGTACTGCTCCTTGCCCGCCTCCCTCGAATACTTCTCGAACAGCTCCTTGAAGCGGTAATAAGCGCCGACCCCCGGCTTCATCATTTTCGACAGCGGACCCTCGGCGAGCGCTTCGGGCGCGATCTTGAGATAGCCGCCCGTGTGGTGCTGCGCGAGCTCCTTCACGTAGGCGGGAGACTCGATCGCCAAGTCGTAACGCACACCCGAGGCGATCAGGACCTTCTTGATCCCCGGGAGCTCGCGGGCGCGGCGGTACAGCCGGATGAGCGGCGAGTGGTCGGTGTCGAGATTCGGACAGACACCCGGATACACGCAGGAGGGCCGGCGGCAGGCGCTCTCGATCTCCCGGCTCTTGCAGGCCAGGCGATACATGTTGGCCGTGGGTCCCCCGAGGTCGGACACCACCCCGGTGAAGCCCGGGACGCCGTCACGGATCGTCTCGATCTCGCGGATGATCGAATCTTCCGAGCGGTTCTGGATGATCCGCCCCTCGTGCTCGGTGATCGAGCAGAAGGTGCAGCCGCCGAAACAACCCCGTTGGATGGCGATCGAGAAGCGGATCATCTTGTAGGCCGGAATGCTGGCCTTGCCGTAGGACGGATGCGGCAGGCGGCTATAGGGCCGCTCGTACACGTAATCCATTTCCTTCGTCGTCAGCGGAATCGGCGGCGGGTTCAGCCACACGTCCACGTCGCCGTGCCTTTGCGTCAACGCACGCGCGTTACCCGGATTCGCCTCGAGATGAAGGATGCGCGATGCGTGCGCATACAACACGGGATCGGCCGCCACCTGCTCGTACGAGGGCATGCGGATGACGCTGCGCTCGCGGTCCGCGGTTTTGACCCGGCGAACGAACCGAACGACCTTTTCGACAGGCGCGCTCACTCCGGTGACGGGCATGGCCGCCGCGGCAGGATCGCTCGCTCCCGATTCGCCTCCATCGCTCGCGGCCTCAGCCGACGCCCGCGCCGGCGCTGCTCCATTGGCCGCCCGGACTTCCGACTGCATTGCATACGGATCGACCGGGGGATTCAACGGCCCCGGCGCATCCAGGTGCGTCGAATCGATTTCGATCCAACCCTCCGCAGGGGCCTTGCGCGTGAACGCGGTGCCCCGGATGTCCGTCATGTCGCGAATACTCTCGCCCGCCGCGAGCCGATGAGCGATCTCGCAGATCTGCCGCTCCCCGTTGCCGTAGACGAGCAGATCCGCCTTCGCATCCAACAGAACGGAGCGCCGGACCTTCTCCGACCAATAGTCGAAGTGCGCGATCCGCCGCAGCGAGGCCTCGATGCCCCCGATAACGATCGGCACATCCTTGAATGCCTCGCGGGCGCGTTGCGAGTAAACGATCACTGAGCGATCGGGGCGCTTGCCACCAACACCATCAGGCGTATATGCGTCATCGCTACGCACGCGGCGGTCGGAGGTGTAGCGGTTCACCATGGAATCCATGTTTCCGGCCGTGATGCCGAAGAACAGGTTGGGCCGTCCCAAGGCCGCAAAGGCATCTGCGCTTTGCCAGTCCGGCTGCGCAATGATGCCGACCCGGAAACCCTGCGCTTCCAGCAGGCGGCCGACGATCGCCATCCCAAAGCTCGGATGGTCGACGTAGGCGTCACCGGTCACCACAATGACGTCGCAACTGTCCCACCCGAGGACGTCCATTTCGGCACGCGACATGGGCAGGAACGGAGCCGTGCCGAAGCGCGCAGCCCAGTGCTTGCGGTAGGAAAAGAGGTCGCGTGCTGCTTGCATAAGGGGGCGCGATTAGACCAGATAAGGCAGCCCGGGGCACCCATTGTGGGGCCGAAATGCGAAAAGACGAGGGCTTACCCCCCAGTCTTCGACCCTCTAGCCCACTTAGCGGTTCACTCCCGGGTAGGCGAACGGCTGGCGAAGGCCGTACCGCCAGGAGTCCTGCTCCGGTCGCACTGGCACCACCTTGTCCCGGCCGCCTTGGCCGTCCCGGTCTCCTGGTCGCGTTGGCACTTGGCTGCGCGCGGCGTGAGGCGACTTCCGCGGGTAAGCGCCAGATGGCGACGTTCTATGCTCTCCCCGGGCGCCAGGCGCGGACACCAGCTTGACAGATGCCTTGCTCAGGGAGGTGCGACGCCTCGGGTGGTCGGGCGGCCCTCACACCCCACAGTGCGTGGCAGTGCGAGCTGTTCTAGTCCCACGCGAACATACCGTGCGAGTAACGCGCGCGGAACTTAGAGCAAAGACCGCGTGATCGAT
>DASZVD010000137.1:0-2098 GCA_035547375.1 Steroidobacteraceae bacterium | reverse complement strand
AGTTACTGTCAACTATATTCTTAACAGGTGAAGTAGTGGTTTTCAGGGCACATCGGCCTGCCGCGCGGCGGCCTCGAGGGCCTGCGCAGCCGGCGGAAGCAGGTAGCGCGACTTGACTGCCGTGGCAGCTACCGCGGCGCTCTTGCGAACGTATTCCCCGTGCGTCGGATACAGCCGCCGCAGCCGCTCCCGGTCGAAAGGCCGCCACTCGTAGGAGGCCCAGTTGATCGGGCCCTCCGGCTTACCGAAAAAGAACGTTCCTGTCGGCACATCCACCTGGGGCGTGCGCACGCCGCCCCGGGCGTTGCCGTACTCATCGACGACCGTGTCACCCGCCGCGGTCGTCGAGATCCAGGCGCCGGGGGGTGGCGCTACACCGTGACGAACCCACCGATCGAGGTTATCGAGGAGCGCGTCGAGGACGTACTGCTGCGGAAGATCGGTGATCGGCGCCCCGCTGCTCACTCTTCGAGCCTCCTGGGAGAAGGTGCCGAAGGCCATCGGTGCCACCTCCCGAACCCGCGTCACGTCGGCCACCGCGGGGCCGTACATGAAGAAGTACGAACCGAGGTGAATCGCTCCGGGCAGCTCATAGTGCCGGTAACGGTCGTTGGGCGCATCGCCGTCCGGCCGCCGTGCCTTCAGAGACGATTGTCCGTCGAAGACCGCACGATAGTCCGCCTCCGTGTTGTAGGTGATCACCGGCACGTCGCGCGGCCGAATCGGCGAGCCACCGGTGGCCGGATCGGAGGGCCGCGCCTCGATGCATTGATTCAAGGCGACCTGGTTGCCGCCCGCCGCAATGACATAACCATCGAAGGGAGGCGCCCCGACCTCGGCCTCCGCCCGGGCGTGGAAATTATTCACGTACGTGCGCAGATAGGCCGCGTCCTGCGAGTAGCCGAAGGCGTACAGCTTCACGCGCTTGCCCTGCAGATACTTCGCCAACGGATTGCGCGAGGAGCCGTCGCGCAGCAACGCTGCAATGTCGCTGAAGAGATCCCAAGCGAGGCCGTTCTCCTGGTCCTCGATGTCATCCGGACGGGAGACCTTGCAACGGCGTTCCACCGGCAGCGGATTGGCGAACGAGACGTGCGCATAACGCTGCGGATCGAAGACCCGCAGCGACCGCGCCGCGACCGGCTTGAAGGTGAACCCGACATGGATGTCGCCGTGGCCGAGCAGGTAATCGTGACAGCACGCCCACAGGTTCTCGATGTCGACTCCCATGGTCGGGTTGTAGGGATTGACCCAGACGGTGCCGCTGAAACGCCGCGGATCGCTCGGACGACGGATGAGGATGCGAGTCGTATAGGGCGCATCGCGAGTCTCGATCCGCGGCTCGCCGTTGCTGCCCCAACCATAGACGCGCGCGACCCCGCTGACGAGATACTCCTCTTCGACGTAGCCGTACTTCCGCAGGTCCACCGGTACGATGCCGTGATCAGCCGCGTTCCAGGGATGCGACTGCGCGTCGGCCGGGACCGGGCCGCTCACCTGCGGCAGCGGCCGCGCCGCTGCACCCGCATCCGCTACACCCGCCGCCGCTGCACCGGCCTCCGCTACACCCGCCGCTGCCGCCGCGGCGCAACAAGCTGCCGCGGCGAGCCAGAACCTTCGCACGCTCATGACATCGATCCTTTTATTAACATGTTCATCATTCACGCGTGACGGCGCCCGCTCGCAACCCGCGAGGCCGCCGACCTCAAGGTTTAGACGGCGGCTGCCACGGCTTGCCCGTCACGGGATTGGGGTAGTGATAGGGCGGCACGTAATGGCCGGGGAAGACGTCGTACTGCACCGACTGCGGCGCATCGGGCGGAAACTCCTTGCTGGGCCCGTTGTTGGGCAGCGCCTGCTTGGCCCAGCCCTGGTCGTAGGGGGTATAGAACGTGGCGTAGAAATGGAGATCCTTCAGCTTCCAGACCCCGTTTTCCTTCACGTACGCGTTCTCATAGGTGCCTTCGGACCAAATGCCGAACTTCTGGTACTGCCCGATCTGCACGAACGCCCGCCAGCGCCCCAGCGCCGTCCTGCCATCCGGGGCGACGTCGACGACGCCTTGCAGGATCATATGATTGAACAGCGCGCCGTCGGC
>DASZVD010000136.1:0-5659 GCA_035547375.1 Steroidobacteraceae bacterium | reverse complement strand
GGAGACCGGCGAGCCGCGCGACAAGGCGGGCGGCTACGCGGTGCAGGGCGCCGCCGCCGTTTTCATCGAATCGTTGCACGGCAGTTATTCCGGTGTGATGGGACTGCCGTTGTTCGAAACCGCCGAGCTGCTGCGTGCGGGCGGTGTACCTTATTGGGGGAGAGAATAGGACAGGCGTCTTTCGAACAGTATTGCGATGCAGAGTGGCTGCGTTCTGCCGGCAAAAACCACGCTTTTTGCCGGCCGCCGATCGAAGCAGGAGGAGTTTGTCCGCCGAAAGCGCCGCAGGCGTCTTTCGGCCAATAAACTATGAGTATAGAGATTCTCGTCAACGTTGCGCCGCGCGAGACGCGTGCGGCGATTACCGAGAACGGCGTCGTACAGGAGATTTACATCGAGCGTACGAGTCGTCGTGGACTCGTGAGTAATCTCTACAAGGGACGCGTCTCGCGGGTTCTGCCGGGTATGCAGGCCGCGTTCGTCGACATTGGGTTGGAACGTACAGCGTTTCTACACGCCGCCGACATTGCCAACACTCAAACGGACGACACCGTCGTGGGCATGGCGCCCATGAGCATTTCGCAAGTCGAAGATATCCGCCGCCTCGTCAATGAGGGCGACGATATCCTCGTGCAGGTCATCAAGGACCCCATCGGCACGAAGGGCGCCCGCCTCACGACGTTCGTTGCCTTACCTTCCCGCTATCTCGTTTACATGCCGCGCGGTGAAGGAATCGGCGTGTCCACGCGCATTGACGATGATGCCGAGCGGCAGCGGCTGAAGACGGTGGTCGTCGGGCTGATCCCTCCTGGTGCGACTGGCGGTTATATCTTGCGTACGGCAGCGCAGGGTGTGTCCGTCGAGAGCCTGAAGGAGGACATGGCCTATCTCGAGAAGCTTTGGCATCACGTGCGCGTGCGTGCGACACAAACCGTGTCCGGATCGATCGTGCACGAGGATTTGCCGCTCGCGTTGCGCGTTTTACGGGATGAGCTGGCGCGCGGGGTGGCTCGCGTGTTGGTGGATTCTGCGAGAGAGCACGCGGACATGGTCGCCTTCGCGGCGGCTTTCATGCCTGATGCGGCCACGCGGATCGAGCTGTACTGCGGGCCGCGGCCCATCTTCGACCTGCACGGCGTGGAGGAAGAGGTTGCCAAGGCGCTCGAGCGCAAGGTGACGCTGAAGTCGGGTGGGCACCTGGTCATCGACCAGACGGAATCGATGACCACCATCGACGTGAATACCGGCGCCTACGTCGGCCACCGCAATCTCGAGGAGACGATCTTTCGGACCAACCTCGAGGCCGCGGTGGCGATCGCCCGTCAGCTGCGGCTGCGCAATCTCGGCGGCATCATCATCATCGATTTCATCGACATGCACGACGAGTCGCATCGCCGGCAAGTGCTGGCCGCGCTCGAGCGCTCGCTTTCCGGTGATCGTGCGCAGACTCACATCGTGAGCCTGTCGCCGTTGGGGCTCGTGGAAATGACGCGCAAGCGCACGCGTGAGAGCTTGGAACATCTCTTGTGCGCTCCGTGTCCAACGTGTGAAGGCCGTGGTTTCGTCAAGACCCCCGAGACGGTCTGCAACGAGATCTTTCGCGAGATAGTGCGACAAAGCCAGCAGTTCGCCAGCCGTGAGCTGCTGATACTCGCTCATCAGGACGTCGTCGATCGGCTCCTCGATGAGGAGTCCGCCACGCTTGCCGAGCTCGAGCATCAGGTCGGGCGTCCCATTCGCCTGCAGGTCGAAGGTCTTTACGGCGTTGATCAATACGATGTCGTACTCATCTAACAGGTGCGCAGGTGTGCCTAGCGGGTGCGCGCATAACAGGTACGCAGGTGCGCGTAGCGGGTGCGTGCAGGTGCGCGTAACGCGCGAGTCAGCTTCATAGGTTGGGGTGGATGGCGAGTCCGGTCGGTCAGGGGTTGCGGACGGTCAGCGTGGCCTTGGCCGGGGCCGTTGTATTCTTTGGATTGATCTGGCTCGCCTACGAGATGGCGGTGGCTCGGGTGCCCCAGCATCGCGCCGCGCTCGAGCGGCTCGTCCGCGCGCAGACCGGTCTCGATGTGCACTTCGATGAGCTGGGCCTGCGCTGGGGATGGTACGGGCCCGAGGCCGTTTTCCGTCGCGTGGAGCTGGGGGAGCCCGGCCGCTCAGCGGTTTTCCTCCGTACCCCGGAGCTCGTTGTCGGCTTCGATGTCTGGCAGACGCTGCGCAGCGGCCAGCCACAAGCCGGACGGATCACACTCGTCGCGCCGGATATCGATCTGGCGTCGGGGCGCGGCCCCGGTGACGAGAGGACGGGAAAGGCAGGGAGAGCCACTGGAGGAGCAAGAGCCACCGAAGGAGCGAGAACCACCGAAGGAGCGAGAACCGGTGGAACCGGCGGAACCGGGGAGGGGCGAGCGCTGCGCATTCTCGAAGGGTGGCGCAGCGGCCGAGTCGATCTGGAGGGCGGCACACTGCGGCTGCCCGATCCCAATGGATCCGACAATCCTCTGACGTTGCAGATTCGCCGGGCCTCGCTTCGGCGGGCGACATCCGAATGGAGCGGTTATGGGCTCGTGTTCCTGCCCGAGCGGTTGGGGCGTACGGCACGCATCGTGGTCAGCCTCGACGGCGACCTCGAGCGACCCGCTGCATTGAGCGGGAGTGTGCGGTTTGAAGGCCACCGACTCGTGCTCGCCGGGTGGCGGGAGTTGTTGGCGGCTGCGCCCGGCGTGCAGCGGTATCTGCCCCGAGCAGGGGGCGGTGATTTCTCGTTCGACGCGGACTTTGCCGAAGGGCGGGTCGTGAAGGCCAGCGGGCGGGTGGCGGCGGCGGGAGTGGAGCTGGCTGCGGCGGATGGGGCTACGGTGCCGGCGGCCCTGAAAATCGAGCGGGTGCGGGGCGAGTGGCGTCTGGCGCAGCGGGACTTTGGCTGGCGTCTGCAGGTGGCTTCGCTGGAGCTGGGGGAGGCGAGCGCGGACAGTGAGCCGACCAGCCTGGATCTCGATATCGCCGCTTCCGGCGCCTGGGTACGCGGCACGCTCGCGCAAGTTTCGTTGCGGTCGGCTGCCGCGGCGCTCGGCTGGCTCGCGCCGCAGTTGGATGTGAGCGCGGCGCGGCTCAGCGGAGTGATCAGGAACGTGGCGTTCGACTGGAACTCGACGCGGGAGGCAGGGCGGCGGCTCCACGCTTCGGCCCGGCTTGCGAACGCTGCCCTCACGGTACCCGATCAGGACTTCGCGTTGAGCGGTTTGGCCGGACAGCTGTCAGGGGCCGAGAGCCGGCTGGACCTGGACCTGGAAACGTCCGCGGCGCGGTTGGAGTTGGGGCGAGAAGAGCCTCTCGGCGCCGTGCGCGTGAGTGGCCGGTTGCAGCTCGAGTACCAGGCTGGCGCCTGGCGCATCGCTACCGAGAAGCTTGAGTTGCAACATCAGGCGGCCCGGCTCCGCCTCGACGGGGCAGTGGCCGGGGATCGCTCGGGGGCCGCTCCCGCTCTGGAGGCGCACGCCGAGCTGTCGGGCGCCGACCTGGCGCTGTTGGAACGCCTGGGGGGCAGGAGCCTGTTGGACTCCTTCGCGGCGGCGGCGCCGCGGCTCACCGCGGGTCATCTGGAAAGTGCCCAGATCGAGTGGCGCGGGCCGTTCGATGCGACCTTGGCCGGATGGCGCGGCGCGCGGATCCACGCCGCGCTGTCGGGCATCCAGCTGCTGGCCGTTGCAGGCTTGCCGCCCATCGATGCGCTCAACGGCACGCTCATTTTCGATTCCGGCCACCTGCGCCACTCGACGTTGACGGGGACCTGGCTCGGCGGTCCGGTGACGTTGAATGTGGGCGAGCGACGGGAGCGCGGCGGGGTGGTGCTGGCTGTGCAAGGTCGCGGCACGCTCGACGCAAAAGAGCTCTCGCTCGTTGCCGCCGCGGGAACCGCGATCGATGCCTCGTTGGCGCCCGCAGGCCATGCCGCCTGGAGCGGTGAGCTCGTGATCGAGGCGGCTGACTCGCGCCTCGCGCAGTGGCGAGTCAGGGCCGATTCGAGTCTGGTGGGCGTGACGAGTCATTTGCCCGAGCCGCTGGCGAAGACGACAAGCGCCGCCGTGCCGTTGCATGTTGAAGCGCAAGGAGGTGATGCCGATGCGCAGCTGCGTCTCAACCTGGGTGATCGCCTGCACAGCCGGCTCGCCTTGCGGCGGCGCGATGATTCGACGTGGGCGGTGGAGCGCGGCAGTGTGCAGTTTGGCGGCGCTTCACCTGACTTACCCGAATCACCCGTCGTGTTGGTCCAAGGGCACGTCAACCATTTCGATCTGCCGGCGTACATCGCAGCGTGGCAGCAGCTGCGGCAGGAGGCCGGGGCGCCCGTCATCCAGGCGTCGCTCGCGGCGAACGAGTTGTTGGTCGCGGGGCGCAGCTATCGCGACGTCAAGGTAATGGCTCTGCGGACGGATACGGGCGCGGATTTGCAACTCCAGTCGTCCGACATCAGCGGCACCGCCCATTGGCCCGCCATGACGAGCGCCAGCCATCCCGCGCGGTTTCATTTTGCGCGACTCAACATCCCCAATGGGGACGCCTTCGGCGCGAGCGCCGAGCTCATCGCCGCGCTCGGACCGGCAACCGAGCTTTCGGTGGAAGACATCGTCTGGGAGGGGCACTCGATCGGGAGCGCGTCCGCCACGATTACCTCGGGGGGTGATGTGTTGGACGTCAGCGATCTGCGGCTCAGCAGCGCGACCCATGGGGTGAACGGCACGGTACACTGCGAGAGCGCAACGTGCCGTTTGCGCTTCTCCCTGGACAGTCACAATGCGGCCGCGACGCTCGAGGATTTCGGTTTCCGTCCCGACCTGAGCGCCGCGCGCGCCGTGCTCGCCGGGGATCTGGAGTGGCACGCCGCCTCGGGGCAGCCCGTGCTCGCCACGCTCGAGGGCCAACTGAATATGCGGCTCCTGGACGGCATGACGCGCTCCGTGCCGGACCCGAATCCTCAGGGCACGCCGTTTCCTCTCCTGTTGGTGCCTGCGCTGGTGAACGGCTTGGGGCAGGCGCAAAACGCATCGCTGCAGGTCGAGGAGCCCCACGGTTTGCGCTTTGCGCGGCTCGAGGCGGATTTCGAGGTGGGCCACGGTGAGGCCTCGACCTCCAATCTGCATTTCGACGGCGATGCCGAAATTCTCATGCGCGGCCGCACGGGCTTGCTGGCGCGGGACTACGATCAGCAGGTCTGGATTCTGCGCGGCGAGGGCCGTCTTCCCTCCCCAGTGCGGCGCTTGGGGCCCACACCCGGCGTGGCGGCTGCGTGGCTGTCCATTCGCGAGCTGTTCGCCGGCGGGACCCGCGACGCGGGCACTCATGCGCCCCTCCATTTGCAGGGCTCATGGGACGACCCCATAGTGGTGGCTACGGACTGAGGGATAGCTCCAACGGCAATGAAAGTCGCAGCGATACAGATGACGTCTGGACCTGACGTGAGCGCAAACCTGGAACAGGCGCGTGGCCCCCTCGAAGAGGCAGCGGCTGCGGGCGCCGCCTTGGCCGCGTTACCTGAGAATTTCGCCTTCATGGGCCTCAGGGACGCGGATAAGCGCGCTGTGGCGGAGGGCGACGGCCAGGGGCCCATACAGGACTTTCTGGCGAACACGGCGCTACGGCTGCATATGACGATTGTAGG
>DASZVD010000135.1:0-11537 GCA_035547375.1 Steroidobacteraceae bacterium | reverse complement strand
CCCGTGGCGGTGTCGACGCGAGGTTGGTAATACAGCTGCAGCTCGTTGCGCTCCAATGCATCGCGCAGCTCGACTTCCAGATTCAACCGGTCCGTGCCGGGGCGCATCGAGTTCTCGAACAGCTGGTAGGAGTCACCGCCGTTGCCTTTCGCGGCGTACATCGCGAGGTCGGCGTGCTTGAGCAGCGTCGATCCGTCGAGCCCGTCCTTCGGGAAACGGCTGATTCCCATGCTGCAGGTGGTATAGACCGTCCGGTTGGACAGCCGGAAGTTACCGCGCAGCTGCCTGAAGAGCTTCTGCACGGCCGCGATGACGTGCCCCTCGTCCGGCAGGTTGTCCAGAACCAGTACGAACTCATCGCCGCCGAGCCGGGCGACTACGTCGTCCTGCCGGATCGTGGCGCGCAATCGACGCGCGACCTCCACGAGCAGCTCGTCGCCGACATCGTGCCCGAGCGTGTCGTTGATGTACTTGAACCTGTCGAGGTCCATCATCAGGACCGCGAGCGAGGCACCCCGGCGGCTGGAGGCCTGCAGCATTTCATCCAGCTGCGAACGCAAGCCGAGGCGGTTCTCCAGCCCCGTCAGCGGATCGTGATAGGCCAGGAAGGAAATCCGCTGCTCCGAGATCTTGCCGGCGGTCACATCCGCCACGTAACCGTTCCAGACCGTGCTGCCGTCGTCGTTGCGCCGCGGCACGGCATCGCCGGCCGCCCAGGAAACCGTGCCATCCGCGCGCACCACACGATGCTCCAGGTGCCACGGCTCCAGAGTTTCCGCCGAGCGGCGCATCGCTTCCCGGTAGCGATCGTGATCCCCTTGATGCGTGACGGTGAGCAACGCCGTACCGTTGTTCATCAACACCTCGGGGGCGAGTCCATACACATCGCGTACGCCCGGACTGACGTACAGGAATTCACCGCGTCCCTCCTTGCTCAGGCGCCACTGGAAAATCATGCCGGGGACGTTTTCAGCAATGAGCGCGAGCCGCTCGCTGACGATGCGACTCTGCTCGTCCGCGTGCTTGCTCTCGGTGATGTCGAGCGTCACACAGAAAATGCGTGAGGGCATCCCGTCAGCGTCCCGCTCGAGGATTCCGCCGGAAGCCATTACCCAGCGCCACGAGCCGTCGCGAGCGCGCAGGCGATTGTTGCCGTGGAACCGGTCGATACGGCCCGAGACCAATCCCTGGATACCCTTGTCGAACTCCGCCTGATCATCGGGGTGGCACAGGTCGCGCAGCCACGCAAGGTCGTGCCAACAGTCATCCGGCGCGTAACCGAGCGAGGCCATGTAGACCGAGTTGGTCTCGACGAGATTGGTGCGCGAATCCCATTCCCAGGTGCCGATGTTGCCGCCCTGGATCATCATGTGGGCGCGCCGCTCGTTACGACGCAGCGATTCGCGCTTCAGGACCTCGTTGGTGACATCGGCATGGATGCAGACCCACCCCTTGACGTTGCCCGCCTCGTCGTGCAGCGGGCGCGCGTCGGTGTCGAGCCACCACTCGTGACCGTCCTTGCTGCGCACCTGCACTTCGAAGCGCAGACCGCGAGCCTGCAGGAATCCGTCCTTGATCGATTGGCGCGCCTCGGGGCTCGCGCCCTCGATGTGCAGCAGCTCGACGGGCCTACGGCCGATGTATTCGTCCGGGCCGTAACCCGTCAGCTTGCTGAAGGCCTCGTTGGCCCACACGATGCGGTGCTGGGCATCGTTCAAAGTCACCCCGTAGCCGGTAGCCTGCGCCATGCGCGCCAGCCAGTGGCTGGCCGTCTCGGGTGTGATCTCCCCGAGCGGCGGGGCCGCGGTATCCATCTTCATCTCGTCGCCGGCGGTTCGGTGGGTGCTTCCTTCGAGCAAAGCTTCCCGACAGTGTGGAGCCTTCCGGCGCCCGGCAGCTTGACGAAGTCGGCAGGACGCGTGCGAACTGCGTCACACCTCCGGAAGAAACCCGCCCCCCTGCAGCGGGTCCGTTTGGAGTGCCGACGCGCGCGCGTCGGCCTCCCACCGGGACGTGCGGGGATCGGTCATCAGGCTGCCGTAGGCGCTCCCCACAGAGCCGGCGGACACGAGATCGTGCCGTTTTCGTACCTGACGGCGGGCGTGCGATCACGACTCAGAAACACCGGCCCGTCCAGATCCACCACCTTGCACAACTGCCCGACCAGAAACGCCGGTGCCATGGCAAGCGACGTTCCCACCATGTTGCCTACCATCACATCGAGGCCGCACCGCGCGGCCTCGCGCGCCATCTCCAGCGCCTCCGTGAGACCCCCGCATTTGTCGAGCTTGATGTTCATGACCTGGAAGCGGCCGCGGAGCTTCGGCACGTCCGCCAGACATTGCACACTCTCGTCCGCCGCGATCGGAATCGGCGACTCGAGCCCGTCCAACAGCGCCTCCTGGCCGATCCTGAAGGGCTGCTCGATGAGCCGTACGTCGGCATCCACCAGCGTCGGCAGCAGCGCATCCAGAGTTTCCCGGGTAAATCCCTGATTGGCATCGACCCCCAGCCAAACATCCGGCCGTGCAGCGCGTACCGCACGCACACGAGCCGCGTCGGCCGCCTCGCCGGTCAGCTTCAGCTTGATGGCCTTCGCGTGAGTGTAAGCACAAGCATCGGCGGCCATCTTCCGGGCGTCATTGGCGCCTACCGTGAAGGTGGTGAGCAACGGCTGCGGTGGCGCCAGGCCTGCAAGCTGCCACGCGGGCTGCCCGGTAGTCTTCGCTTCGAGGTCCCAGAGCGCGCAATCCAACGCATTGCGAGCACCGCCGGGCGGCAGCAGAGTCTGCAGGGACCGCCGGTCAATGCCGGCCTCCACTCGAGCGCGCAGCGCCTCGATCTGCTTCAGGTTGGCGGGGGCGTTATCCGCTTGTCGATAGTAGACCCCCGAGGATTCGCCACGCCCCACCCGGCCGTCCGCTTCGATCTCGACGCTCAGCACTTCGGCATCGACCATGGTATGGCCCGTGATATGGAAGGGCTCCTTCAGGGGAAACCTCTCGATGGCCAGCCGCAGGGCGAGCCGGCCGGAGCGTGTGGTGTTCGGGCTCATGCTCTCATTCCTCCAGGCAAGCTTCGACCAACCGATCCAACTCACTACCCGGCCGCAGCGGATCGGCAACCGGCAAGCCGAGCGCCCGGCCCTGCTGCGACAGCACCTCGCGTGCGCGTGCCTCATCCAGCGCGGCGGTGTTCAGCGATACGCCGGCGCAACGGACCTTGGGGTTGGTGCGCCGGGCGAGCCTCAAGGTGAGCTCGATCGCCTCGGGTATCTGCGGCGTCGGGTAGGCGGGCAGCCCCAGTACCGTATCGCGCCCCACCTCGTGGCACATGACGATGACATCGGGCTGCGTCCCGTGCAGCAGCCCAAGCGACACTCCCGCATACAGCGGGTGAAAGACGGACCCCTGCCCCTCGACCACGTCCCAGTGATCCGGGTCGGCATCCGGCGAGAGCGCCTCGGCCGCTCCGGCGACGAAGTCGCTGATCACCGAGTCGATGGGAATTCCGCCGCCGGCAATGAGGATGCCGGTCTGCCCGGTGGCGCGAAAGTCGGCCACGACGCCGCGCTTCTTGAATTCGCGCGTCAGGGAGAGCGCCGTATATTTTTTCCCCAGGGCGCAATCGGTGCCCACGCTCAGGAGCCGCCGGCCGCTGCGCTTGCGTCCCGTGCCGACGGTCAAGCCCGGCGGCGGCTGACGGACATCGATCAGCCGCCGGCCGGTCCGCGCCGCCGCGGCGGCCAGTTCGGGCACGGACCCGAGCCGGGTGTGCATCCCGCTCACCACATCCAGTCCCGCCTCCAGGGCGGCGACCAGGGCGGGCACCCAGGAGGCGGCGATGTTGCCTCCTATGGTTGCCGCGCCGATGACCAGGCTGCGCGCTCCCAACTCCCTCGCCTGCACGGGACTCATGCGCGGCAGGCCGGTCGTGACCGCCTGCGCCGACAGCGCGAACTCGCCCACGCAGCGCTCGCGTGCCCAGTCGCACAGGCCGAACGCGGTCTTCGCGTTGCGGGCGACGGTAATGTCGCCGACGAACAGCAGATAGGGCTGCGGCAAAGCAAGCCGCGGATGTGTCGCCTCGTTCACCGGACCTCCACGCGAGTCGCTGATATTTCCTCAATGTACATTGAATTATCCATTTTGGAAATATTTCTATCCATGATACCGTACCGGCTGCCGCTCCGGCACGATCCTTGGGCGCAACGGGAGAGAGCGAATGAGAGTCCGCTTCGCGGTGGCCGCGGCATGCGCCGCCGTGCTGTCTTTTGCAGCGGCGGGGGCGGCGGAGCCGTCCTACGACGTGGTCATCCGCAACGGCCGGGTCATCGACGGCAGCGGCAATCCGTGGCTCGCGGCCGACATCGCCATCTCGGGCGACAAGCTGGTCAGGATCGGCCGGGTAACGGGCCGCGGCCGGCGTGAGATCGATGCTACGGGGCTCTACGTGTCGCCCGGCTGGATCGACATGATGGATCAGTCGGGCGAAGTGCTGCCGAAGAACGGCCTGGCGGAAAACAAGCTGCGCGAAGGAGTCACGACGGCCATCGCCGGCGAAGGCGGCACGCCGGTGCCCTCCGCCGGGATCGCCGCGTACTTTGCCACCCTGGAAAAGCAAGGAATCTCACTCAACTTCGGCACTTACTACGGCTCGGCACAGGCCCGCGTGGAGGTCATGGGCGATGTCGCCGGAGCGCCGACTCCGGCGCAGATGGAAAAAATGAAGGCCCACGTCGAAGAGGCGATGCGCGCCGGGGCGATGGGCATCGCGACCGCGCTGATCTACCCGCCCGATGCCTATCAAAGCACGGCCGATCTCATCGAGCTCGCCAAGGTCGCCGCGCGCTACGGCGGCATTTACGCCAGCCACATGCGCGATGAGAGCGCAAAGCTCCTGGATGCGATCGGCGAGTCCATCCGCATCGGCGAGCAGTCCGGCATTCAAGTCGAGATTTTCCACTTCAAGGCCGCGTATGCGCCGGGCTTCGGCAAGCTCGCGCCGGCCGCCGGCAAGTTGATTGAAGACGCACGCGCTCGCGGTGTGAATATCGCTGCCGACATGTACGTGTACACCGCGGGCGGCACGGGCCTCGATATCACCGTACCGAACTGGGTCTGGGAGAAAGGCCAGAAGCACGGGCTGGAGCTGCTTGCAGACCCCAAGGTGCGTGCGCGGCTGAAGAAGGAGGTCGCCGGCGGATCCGAGCCGGGCTGGTCGAATCTCATCGAAGCGAGCGGCGGCTGGGAGCACGTGGTTCTGGCGAACGCGTTCAATCCGAAGTACGACCGGTATCGCTACAAGGATCTGGCTTTCATCGGCCGGCAGCTCGGTCAGGACCCGGCCGATGTCGCCTGGGACATCGTGTTGGGTGCGCAGCCGCACCGGGCGATGGGCCTTTTCTTCATGATGAGCGAGCCGGACATCGAGCTGGCGCTGCGCTGGCCCTGGATGAGCATTGGCAGCGATGCGGGAGCCAACGAGGGGGCGGGAACGATGGACGCCATCGGACTGCCGCATCCGCGCTCCTATGGAAACTTCCCGCGCGTCATCAGCGAATATGTCAGGAAGCGCCACGTCCTCACCCTCGAGGATGCGATCCGCAAGATGACTTCATGGCCGGCGGCCCGCATGAGGCTCTACGACCGGGGCGCCCTGCGTGAAGGCCTCGAGGCCGACCTCACCATCTTCAACTACAACACCATTCAGGACACGGCGACTTACGCGAATCCGCAGAGCTATCCGACCGGAATCGACTACGTTCTGGTGAACGGCCAGCTGGTGGTGGATCACGGACGGCACACCGGCGCCAGGCCTGGAAAGGTGCTGCGCGGAGCGGGCTATGAGGCCGCTCCGGCCCCTTTTTGACTCCGCGACGGCAACCACTCCAGAATAACCCCGGGCTCGAGCAGCAGGGGGCTTGATGAGGGGCGAACACCGCGGCATCGGCGCGAAATTACGGGCATTACGCAAGCATCGCCGGCTCACGCTGAGCGTGCTGAGCAAGCGCACGGGCTATTCGGTCTCCGCCTTGTCCAAAATGGAAAATGAGCGGCTGGGGCTCACCTACGACAAGCTCACACGGCTTGCCGTCGCGCTCGATGTCGACATGAGCACCCTGTTCACCGACGCAGCGCAGCTCGACGAGCCGAGCGCCGCAGGCCGCCGCAGCCTGACCCGCAAGGGCAGCGGCAAGAAGGTTCTGACCGGCAACTACGCGTATACGTACCTCTCGCCCGAGCTCAGCCACAAGCAGATGGTGCCGATTGTCGTCACGGTGCGCGCCACCAGCCTGCAGGACTTCGGTCCGCTCATTCGTCATGGAGGCGAGGAATGGATCTACGTGATCAAGGGGGAGATCGAGGTCTACACCGAGTTCTACGAGCCGGAGCGCCTGCGGGCGGGCGACAGTATCTATATCGACAGCCGCATGGGGCACGCCTACATCCGCAAGGGTAACGTGCCTGCCGAGCTGGTTTGCGTGTGCTCCGCGCCCGAAGCGGAATTGCTCGAGAGCGCCGACTCACAGGTCGAGCCGGCGCGCTCCAGGCCGCCGGCCGCTCGCAAGAGCCGCAAATGAGCTCTGGTAACATCGATTCCGGGTGAACGTGGAGCACAACGCATGTCGTTATTCGATCTCACCGGCCGCGTGGCCGTGATCACCGGCTCATCACGAGGCATCGGTCGCGCGGTTGCGGAACGCCTCGCCGAGCAGGGGGCGAAGGTCGTCATTTCCTCGCGTAAGCCGGAGCCTTGCCAGGCGGTCGCGGATTCGATAAACGCCGCACGAGGCGCGGGCACGGCGATCTCGATACCGGCGAACATCTCGTCGAAGGACGACTTGACGAGCCTGGTGGCGCGCACGCGCGCGGCATTCGGGAAAATCGATATCCTCGTCTGCAACGCGGCCACCAACGTGCACTTCGGCCCCATGGCCACTCTCAAGGATGAGCAGTTCCGCAAGATCCTCGACAACAACATCCTGTCGAATCACTGGCTCATCCAACTCGTCGCGCCGGAGATGATCGAGCGCCGCGACGGAGCGATCGTCATCGTCTCCTCCATAGGCGGCATGGAGGGCTCGACGATGCTGGGTGCTTACGGCATCTCCAAGGCGGCGGATTTCCAGCTCGCGCGCAACCTGGCCGTGGAGCTCGGGCCGCACAACGTCCGGATCAACTGCGTAGCTCCCGGCATCGTCAAGACGGACTTTGCGCGCGCCCTGTGGCAGAACCCGAAAATCGCGCAAGCCGCCGAGGCGGTCACGCCGCTGCGGCGCCTAGGCGAGCCCGACGATGTAGCCGGCGCGGTCACCTTTTTCTGCTCCCCGGCGGCCCGGTTCATTACCGGCCAGACCCTGGTCATCGACGGCGGCGGCAGTGTGAGCGGCTCTCTGGCGGGAGCCGGATAAACTGTCCTAAGAGCGTCTAACAAAAAGGCCCTTCCCGGGGGCTTGCGCGGTCGGGAACCGCGCCAGAGCCTACAGGGACGTACTTGCGGCGTCCCCCGGGAAGGGCCTTTTTGTTAGATGCTCTTAGG
Organism: Steroidobacteraceae bacterium; assembly: GCA_035547375.1. GTDB lineage: Bacteria > Pseudomonadota > Gammaproteobacteria > Steroidobacterales > Steroidobacteraceae > 13-2-20CM-66-19. The sequence goes on along the minus strand of DASZVD010000135.1, from coordinate 3,995 downwards.
AGCGCCCAGCCCTCGATACTCGATCAACGGGCCGATATCGGGTGCCTTCCCATAAAAATTGCGGAACTGCGTCTGCGGATCCTCCGACCGACCCCGCGAAAGCACTGTCTCTCTGAGAAAGTCGCCGTTCGCGCGCGTGAGGCCGCCATGGTCGTGCAACCACTTCCCCGCATCCCGGGCGAGCACTTCGCTCCAGAGATACGCGTAATACCCAGCCGAGTACCCTCCCGCAAAAATGTGCGAGAAGTACTCCGAGTGGTATCGCGGCGGCACAGCGGCGTAGTCGATCCCATTCTTTCGTAGAGCGGCAGCCTCGAATGCCGCCACGTCAGCGGGCGCCGGCGCCTGCTCCGCCGTGATGAGATGCCACTCCTGATCGAGGAAGGCGGCAGCGAGGTATTCGGTCGTAGCGTAGCCCTGATTGAACTTCTGAGCCGCGAGCACCTTATCGAGCAGGGCCTGCGGCAGGGGCGCACCGGTGAGGTGGTGCTTCGCGAAGTTGGCGAGCACCACGGGTTCCCGGGCCCACATTTCGTTGTACTGCGAGGGGAACTCGACGAAGTCCCGCGGCACCGCCGTGCCGGAGAGCAGCGGATAGCGCACGTTCGACAGCATTCCATGGATCGCATGGCCGAACTCATGGAACAGCGTCGTGACCTCGTCGAAGGTCAACAAGGCCGGGCGGCCCGGCTGGGGCTTGGGAATGTTGAGATTGTTGGCGACCACCGGCTTCGAGCCGAACAGGTGCGACTGCCGCACGAAGCTGTTCATCCAGGCGCCCCCCTGCTTGTTGTCGCGCGCGAAGTAGTCGGCCAGGAACAGGGCCAGGGGACTCCCATCCCGATCGAAGACTTCGAACACGCGCACGTCGGGCTGATAGACCGGCAGGTCCTTGCGCTCCGCGAACGTGAGGCCATAGAGCCTCTGCGCGGCGAAGAACACGCCGTCCTCGAGCACGTGATCGAGCTCGAAGTACGGTGCCACCTGCGCTTCGTCGAAATCGTAATGCGACTTCCGCAGGATCTCGCAGTAGTAGGGCCAGTCCCAAGGCTGCAGCTTGCAAGGCTCCGTGCGGGCGAGCGCAGCCTCCGCGTCGATGAGCTTCTGCATCTGCGCGGCGTCACGCCTGGCGCTCTCCAGGGCCGCCGGCGCGAGGTGCGTCAGAATCTCGCGCACGGCGGCAGGAGTGCCGGCCGACTCGTCCGCGAGTTGGTACGCCGCATGATTGGCATACCCTAGCAGCGCCGCGCGCTGTGCCCGCAACCTCACCATCCTGGCAATGACGGCGTTGTTGTCGGCATCCCCACCGCTCGCCCGCTCTATGGAGGCCTTGTAGATCCGCTCGCGCAGAGCGCGATTCCTCAGTTTCGCCAGGAACGGCTGGCTGGTGGTGTTCTGCAGCGGGATGAGCCACTTTCCGCGAAGGCCGCGCGCCGCTGCCGCAAGCTCCGCGGAGCTGACCTGCTCGGGAGACAGTCCCTCCAGCTCCGCCGGGTCGGCGACGATGACCGCGCCGTCCTTGCTGGCCTTCAACACGTTCTGCTTGAACTGCGTCATCAACGAGGCGATCTCCTCGTTCAAGGCTCGCAGCCGAACCTTGTCCGCCTCGGCGAGCTCGGCTCCCGCGCGCACGAACATGACATGGTAGCGATCCAGGAGTTGCAGCGACTCCCTGTCCAGCTCGAGACTCGCTCGCCTGCGGTAAAGAGCCGCGACGCGCGCAAACAACGCAGGATCCAGGAGAATCGCATCCTCGTGCGCCGTAAGCCTCGGCGTCATCTCGGTGTCGATCTTGTCCAGCTGCGGGTCGGTATGGGAGCTGATGAGATTCCCGAAGACCGTATTGACGCGCTCCAGCAGCTGCCCGCTGCGCTCCAGGGCGACGATCGTGTTGTCGAAGGTGGCGGGGCTCGGATCGTGCGCTATGGCCGCCACCTGCTCGCGCTGCTCCCGCATGCCGGCCTCGAAGGCGGGGACGTAGTGCTCGACCGCGATTTTGTCAAACGGAGGCAGCTGGTACGGCAGCAGGCTGGGGTGGAGAAACGGATTGTCAGTCATGGCGTATTTTCGCAGACCTTCGCTACACTACGCCACCCGCGCCAGCTCCGGCCCGACTTCCCCAGGATCAATCCATCATGGCCATCACTCAAGACTCCGTCGTCACGCTCCACTACACGCTGAAGGACGACGCGGGCAAGGTCCTCGACAGCTCGAGCGGCGGGGACCCGCTGTCCTATCTGCACGGTCACGGCAATCTGGTCCCGGGCCTGGAGCGCGAGCTCGCGGGCAAGAACCCGGGTGACAAGCTCAGCGTGAAAGTCGCGCCGGCCGACGGCTACGGTGAGCTCAACAAGGCGCTCATCGAGCGCGTGCCGCGCCGTGCCCTGAAAGGCGTGAAGAACCTGAGTGTCGGGATGCGCCTGCACGCGCACACGCCGCAAGGGCCCCAGGCGGTCACCGTGACACAGATCGTCGGTGACATGGTGACGCTGGATGCGAACCATCCGCTCGCGGGCCAGAATCTGAATTTCGACATCGAGGTCACCGACGTCCGCGCGGCGACGGAGGAAGAGCTTTCGCACGGTCACGTGCACGGCCCGGGCGGTCATCACCATTGAAACTGTAGCGCTTTTTCCGGCGCCGATCTGCTCCTTGGATACTCCCTTGCCCGCCACTACACTGCTCCCATGAGAATCGCGAAACCCCTGTTGCTGGTCTCGACCCCGCTGGGCATCGCGTGGGGCCTGCTCGAGGCTTATCGGCTGGCCGGAGGACTCGTCCTCCTCATGGCGGCCATGGTTGGCACCTTGGCGGCCGCGGCGGGCACGGTTGTCGCAACGATCCGGCGTGAGCGCGCGGCGGAAGCCGCGCGCCGGACTCCGCCCGCCGCAACCTGAAGGAGCCTTCGTGGAACTCATCAAAGTACTGGTCATCGTGGCGCTCGGCGCCATTGTCGTCAGTCTCGGGAAAGCCCTGTTCCATCTGTCGTCCGGCCCCGAGGACTCCGCCAAGACTCTCCAGGCGCTCACCTTCCGCATCGGCCTCTCGATCGCCCTCTTCATCCTGCTCTTCATCGCCTGGTACACCGGCTTCATCGCGCCGCACTCCGGCCCCTGAGCCCGCGGCGGCCATGAGACACGCTCCCGCCTGATATGCTCAGGGGAGGCACACGAGCCTCCCATGAAGCTCTACCAACGGCTGGCGGACGACCTTTCCACACTGATCCGCGACGGCACCCTGCGCCCCGGCGAGCGCATTCCGTCCGTGCGGGAAATCTCGCGCGAGCGCACCCTGAGCACGGCGACCGTCGTGCACGCCTACGAGCTGTTGGAAGCCCAGGGCCTCATCGAAACCCGGCCCCGCTCGGGTTTCTACGTGAGTGGCCAGTGGAGGGCGCCGGCTCCAAGCCCTGTCGCGGGCGGCGAGCCCGGAGCGCGCCGCAGGATCGCGGCGCGTTCGACGCGAGTGGATGTCAGTGAGCTCGTCTTCGAAGTGCTCGAATCGGTGCGCGACCGCCACCTCGTGCCCTTCGGCTCGGCCTTCCCGAGCCCCCTGCTGTTCCCGATGAGGCGCCTGGCGCGCTGTCTGAGTCACGCCTCGCGCAGAATGGACCAATGGGGGACGCTCGACGATCTTCCGCCGGGGAGCATCGAGCTGCGACGCCAGATCGCGCGCCGGTACGTTCGCTCCGGCGTGCACGTGTCGCCCGATGAAATCATCATCACCTCGGGGGCACTCGAGGCCTTGAATCTCAGCCTGCAGATTCTCACGCGACCGGGGGACATCGTCGCCGTGGAGTCACCGGCGTTCTATGGCTGCCTGCAGGCGGTCGAAGCCTTGCGTCTGCGCGCGGTGGAGATTCCCTCAGACCCGCGCCAGGGCGTCGATGTCGCGGCGTTCGCGCGCGTACTCCGACGCCACCCCGTGCGTGCCTGCTGGCTCATGACGACCTTCCAGAATCCGCTCGGCGCCCTGGTACCCGAAGACAACAAGCG
>DASZVD010000134.1:0-10718 GCA_035547375.1 Steroidobacteraceae bacterium | reverse complement strand
GGTGGACCGCGGCACGGGACGGCCGGGTTTTCCAGGACATCAGTCCGATCGACGGCCGCGTGGCGGCCGAGGTGGCGCGCTGTAGCGCGGCCGACGTCGATGCCGCGGTCACGGCCGCCAGAGCCGCCTTCGATGCGGGGAGCTGGCGACGCACCGACCCGGCGACCCGCAAACGCGTCCTGAAGCGCTTTGCGGAGCTCATGCGCGCCGACCTGGAGCGCCTGGCGATCCTCGAGACCCTGGATGTCGGCAAGCCCATCCTGAACTCGCTGAACGTCGATGTGCCGTTGGCGGCGAATTGCATCGATTACTACGCCGAATACGCGGACAAGCTCTACGACGAGATCGCTCCGACGGCGCCTCACGAGCTGGCACTGATCCGACGCGAGCCCCTGGGGGTGGTCGCCGCCATCGTGCCCTGGAACTATCCGCTCATCATCAGTTGCTGGAAGCTGGGCCCGGCCCTGTTGACCGGCAACTCGGTGGTGTTGAAGCCCGCCGAACAGTCACCTTTGACCGCCATCCGCTTGGGCGAGCTGGGCCTCGAAGCGGGACTGCCGCCCGGCGTGCTGAACGTCGTCCCGGGCTTCGGCGCGGAAGCAGGTAAGCCGCTGGCCCTGCACTCCGATGTCGACATGATCGGCTTCACGGGCTCCACCGAAGTCGGCAGGCTGATGTTGCGCTACGCGAGCGAGTCGAACCTCAAGCGTCTCGCCCTCGAATGCGGCGGCAAGAGCCCGCAGATCGTCATGCCCGATGCCGACATCGAGGCCGCCGCGTCGGGCATCGCCTGGGGTATCTACTACAACTCCGGCGAAACCTGTCACGCCGGCTCGCGAGTGCTCGTGCACGAGAGCGTGAAAGACGAGCTCCTCGAAGCGATCGCGCGCGTGGCAGCGACGATCACTCTTGGACACCCCTTCGACCCGGCAACGCAGATGGGCGCGCTCATCGATCAGAGCCACATGCAACGTGTGTTGGGCTACATCGAAAGTGGCGTCTCGCAAGGGGCCCGTCTCGCGTTAGGAGGCAAACAGGCCTTCGAGGAATATGGAGGGTACTACGTCGAAGCGACGGTACTCGACAGCGTGCGCGCCGATATGCGCGTCGCGAGAGAGGAGATCTTCGGGCCCGTCCTTGCCGTGACGACATTCGCGGACGAAGCGCAGGCCATACGGCTCGCAAACGACTCGATCTATGGACTGGCCGCCGCGGTGTGGACAGCCGACATGAATGTCGCCCATCGCCTCTCGGGGGCGCTGCACGCGGGAACCGTCTGGGTCAACACCTTCGACCGCTCGTCGCTCGCGACTCCCTTCGGCGGCTTCAAGCAGTCCGGCTTCGGCCGGGACCGCTCGCACCACGCCATCGACAAATACTCCGATCTCAAAACCATCTGGACGACCTACCAGTGAACGCCAAGCCTCGCAGCTGTGCGACGCAGGCTGCTGCGCATCGCATCACCGGCATCGAGATCACGCATCACCGGCTGCCGCTCGATCCGCCCTTCCACGCCAGTTGGGATACCAAGCCTCGGGTCCATTTCGACGCGACCCTCGTGCGGGTCACGACGGACGGCGGCCTCGTCGGCTTCGGCTCCGGCGACCTCATGTTGGGTTTCCAGGGCCACGAATCCCTGTTCATCGGGCGCGACCCGCTCGAGCTCGAGCGGCACCACCGGGTGCTGTCCCACATCGACTTCCACTACGGCCGCTGCTGGCCGCTCGATCTCGCGCTGTGGGACCTGGCCGGGAAAATCACCGGACAACCCTGCTGGAGGCTCCTCGGCGGCCTTTCCAAGCGTGTGCGGGCCTATGCCTCGTCCGGCACTCTGCGCGACCCGGGCGCCATGGCGGAGTGCGCCGAGCGTTACCTCTCGCAGGGGTTTCGGGCAATGAAGATCCGCTTCCATCGCGGCGACTGGCGCGATGACGTCAAAGCGCTCGAAGCCGTCCGCGCGCGTATGGGCCACCAGCTCGAGCTCATGGTCGACTGCAATCAGGGCTGGCGCCTGCCCTGGGACACCGAGAGCGCCTGGACCTACAAAGATGCGCTGGCCGTTGCCAGGGAGCTGGAGCGCCTCGGCGTCTACTGGATGGAAGAGCCGCTGCACCGCGGCGACCACAGCGGCATGCGCTCGTTACGCGAGTCGACCAATGTCAGGATCGCCGCCGGCGAGATGACACGCCAGCTCCACGAGCTGCGCGATCTCGTCACGGGCGGCTGCATCGATGTCGTGCAACCCGATGCGGCCCTCGTCGGCGGCATTACCGGATTGCGACGCATCGCCACTCTCGCCCAGGAGTACAACCTGACCTTCACGCCGCACACGTGGACAAACGGCATGGGGGTCACGGCCAATGCCCATCTCGTTGCCGGGCTGGTCGACGCGCCGTTCATAGAGCTCCCGTACGATCCGCCCGAATGGAGCCCTCAACGGCGGGACTTCATGATGGCCGAGCCGCTGCTGACCGACAACGAGGGCTGGCTCAACCTGAGCGATGCGCCCGGGATGGGCTACTCGCTCGACGAGGACAACCTGGCTGCCACGCGCTTGCGGTGACGTCCGCGAGCGCGGGCACCGGCGCTGGCAAGAACGCCATGCCCGACCATGCCCGCCTCAGCGCGCAGCCAGCGCATAGTCCGAAATATTGATCCCCAACGTGCGCTCCACGATCGGATACACCGACGGATCCGTGATGCTGGCCGAAAGCGGCAGGTGCTGCTTCGCCACGCGCAGCACGTGCAGCTCCATGCCCACCTCGATGCGGCCGGCGCTGATCGGCGCGGCATCGGCCGTAAACGTCGTAATGACATCGGGATAGGTCGCCAGGCGCTCGCCCTGGCTCTCGACCGCCATGTATTCGTTCATGACGTGTAACACGGCACGGCGCCCGCAATCCAGTGTGATCTGGCCGACATCGAAAGCCGAGCTCGTATACTGGAGCGTTTTGGCAACGACCCGGCCGGTGAAGATGACATCGCCCTTCAGCCGCTCCGTGATCGCATCCAACACCGCCGCGGGTCCGCGAGCTTCCGCGTCAGCGATGGCGCTCCCCAACCCAAGAGCGAGGCTGATACCACCCAGGGCGGCGTGCTCGCGCACATAGCTGGCGGCAATCGGATTACGGCAGCTGGCGATGAAACCGCCCGACGCATCCGCGGCGGCCCGCACAACGGGCGACACTTTGGCGGTGGGTCCCCGCAGCGTCGCTTCGATGTAGGCGTTACGCGCCCTGTTCCCGCCGGCGGCCGTTTGAATCGTGGACTCCGGCCGCCCCGCAAGTCCGATCGAGCCCATGTCCCCCGTCGGATGGGCGCGCACGTCGCCGACGGCATCGATGACCTTCAAGCCCAGCACGGCCGCGGGAAGCCAGGCGTTGACGGTGCTGGACATCCCGTTCTGACCGATAATCAGGCCATACAGCGGAGCGCCGAGCGCCTCCTGCAGGAGCCGGGCCGCAGTCACGTAGTCCATGCCCAGCATCTGCCAGTCCGTGAGTCCGCCGGGAGCGCCGATCGCCGCAGCCGTCGCAATCCACGCGTCGTCGGCGACTTCGTCCAGCGTAACCAGCTCGGGGCGTCCTATGGTGACCGCCAGGGTTCCGAGCTCGCGGCCGTGCTCCGGCCAACCGCCACCCCCGCAAGCGAGCACCGAACCGCCCTTCACCGCGAACTCAACGTCCGCCGCCGTCAATATGCGTCTCACGATTTACACCTCAGATCACGCATCGAACCGCCGTACGGCGTGCAACAAGGCCGCGATCCCCTTGGCGAGGAGCGCCGAATCGGTCCACTCCTGCGCGCAGTGGCTCATGCCCTCCCGGCTCGGCACGAACAGCATGGCTGCGGGCGCAATCTTCGCCAGGAACGCGGCGTCGTGTCCGGCGCCGCTGACAATATCCTGCTGCTGTAACCCCAACGCACGCGCTGCCTCGCGCAAGTGCTCCGCAAGAGCCGGCGCGCAGGTCGTCGGCTCGGTCGCGGACAACATGCGGAAGTCAGCCAAAGTCACCCGAGCAGCGGACACCGCCTCTTCCGCCAACGCGCGGATGCGTTCGGTCCATGCGACCAGCTCCTGTGCCGAATCGCTCCGCAGGTCCACGACGAGCCGTGTTTCCCCAGGAACCACGTTCGGGGCATTGGGAGCAACGTGCAACTCACCCACCGTCGCAATGACGAGCGCCCCGCTCGGCGGCCGCGATTCCAACGCCCGCGGCAGATCGATCACGAATCGGGAAGCCGCAACGAGCGCATCCCGCCGCAAATCCAGCGGAGTGGTTCCGGCGTGCGCCGCCTGCCCTTTGAAAGTCAGAGCGAGGCGCCTGATGCCGGCAATATGGGTCACAACACCCACATCGAGCCCCCGCGCCTCCAGCACCGGGCCCTGCTCGATGTGCAGCTCGAAGAACGCCGCGACATCAGTGCGCCGCGCAGCGCTCACCGGCGCGCCGGGCGCGGCTCCTGCGGCGGTGATCCCCTCCTGAAGCGTGATTCCGGCGCGGTTCTTGCGCGCCAACAACTCCGCATCCAGCGCGCCCGCCATGCCCCGGCTGCCGACGCAGGACAAACCGAACTCGTTCGGCTCTTCCGCCAGAAAATCGACGACCTCCAGGGAGTGCCGCAGTTGCGTGCCGCTGGCGCCGAGCGCGGCCGCTATCTCCAAGCCCGCGACGACACCGGCGATGCCGTCGAACCGCCCACCTCCGGCGACCGTATCGCTGTGAGAGCCGATCAGGATGGTGCGCGCGGCCGGATCGGCCCCCACCCGGCGCCCGATGAGATTCCCCGCCGCATCGATCGATGTGGCCAGTCCCAGCTCGCGCATCCGGGCGGCCAGGAACTGCCTCCCCTGCCGATGGCGCTCGGAGAAAGCCATCCGGGTCCACGGCCGCGCCGGATCGGTCAGCTCCCCGAGTCGCATGAGCCAGTCCCAGCAGCGCGACTCGTTGACGGCCGGCTCCACCATGCTCACGCGACCGCCGCAAACTCGGGACGCACGAACCGGCCGCTCCCCGGCCGCGACAACACCGTCTTGCCATCGAAAACCAGCTGCCCGCGCAGATAGGTGGCCTGCACCCGGTGACCGAGCTCCACTCCCGCGTAGGGACTCCAGCTGACCACGTTGACACCGCTCTCCGCCGGATCGTACCTGTGCGGGCTCGGTACCAGCACGGTGATGTCCGCATCCAGCCCAGGAGCCAGCGCGCCCTTGCAGTGCTCGAGGCAGAACAGCGTCGCCGGGTTGTGCGCGATCAGTCGCGCGGCCCAGGTCAACGACACACCGCGAGCGAGACACTCCTTCACGAACAACGGATAGAGCACCTCGAGGCCAGGCACGCCGGATGCGTTGGCGAACATGTCAGGATTCGACTTCCGCTCCAGCGGCCAGCTCACGTGGTCGGTCGAAACGAGGGTGACGTTGCCCGCCGCCAGATGGCGCCAGAGTTGCTCGCGCTGCGCCGCCGGACGGATGGGGGGATTCACCTTGCCGAGCCCCCCGATCCGGGCGAGGTCCTCCTCGGACAGAACCAGATAGTGCAGACACGCTTCGATGGTCGTGCGATGCCCCATCGCCCGGTAGGCGGCGCACAGCTCATATCCACGGCTCGTCGAGCAATGGACGACGTGCGCCCGGCAGCCGGTCGTCGCGCCGATCTCATAGATCTCCGCCACCGCCAGGGTCTCACTGTAGATTGGCCGGCTGAGCCCGTGGACCTCGTAGCCCGTGGCACCCGAGCTTCGCACACGGGCCTCCAACGCCCGGATGACCTCTTCGTTCTCATTGTGCACGCCGGCCATCAAGCCGTGGCGCGCGATACGCTCGAAGCAATCATGCAATGTCTGCGGCGGAATCCGAGGGAAGCGCTCAGGATCCGTCCCGAACGTGGAGAACTTGAACGCACACGCGCCTGCGGCGACCAACTCATCGATGTGCTTCGGCCCGTCATGCGGGTGCACCGTCCCGTAAAGTGCGAAATCAACATGAGACAACTCTTTCGCTTCGCGCGCCTTCAGACCGAGCCGCTCCGCCGTGCAAATGAGCCGGCCATTATCGTAAGGCATGTCGACGATAGTCGTGACACCGCCGGCGGCGGCGGAGCGCGTCGTGCCGTCGAAATCCTCCACACCTTTGGTGCTGCGACTGTGCACCTGGCCATCGATGCCGCCGGGAAGAATGTAGGCCTCTCCCAATGCGTGACGCTCCCGCGCCGCTGGCGCCGGCCCCGCGCCCACGCGCGCGATGCGGCCATCGCGAACCGCAACGTGACCCTGCGGAATGATCTGACTCGGAAGAACCACGGTACCGCTCAACGCGAGGTCGAAATCGCTCATGGTGGGAGTCCTCGCAGATAATGGACGCCGGTCGCGATATCTTCGGTGAGAATACGATCCTGCGTCACGAACGGCACGCGTGACCGGTAGCCCAGCAACAAGCCCCGTGTGCCGGTGCCGAGATGGAATCCCTTGCGCAGCTCGACGGCCTGAGCCGCGTGCAACAGCTGCAGGGACGTGAGTGGATAGAGGTCCTCGATGAGCTCACTCAGGCGCCGCGCCGTCAAAGGCGCGCTGCTGGTGATGTCCTCGATGTTCCCGGCCAGGACCGCGCTCTCGAGCGAAACGGGCAGCGCCAGTGCGCGGATCTCCGAGTTGAGCGACACCACGGCCTTCTGGATGGCGCCGAAACCGTGTCCGGGATTCTCGGGTGCCGTCAGAAAACGCGGCAATCCCGTGATGGCCGGATTCTCGAAGCGCAGCACCGACTCGGTGATCGACTCGGAAGCGTGTCCGAGCGCCAGCGAGACCCGCTCCAGAGCGGCGACGACCGGCAGCGCTTCGAAATTCGCCGTCGGCACGATCGCGGCGTTCGGCACTTCCGGCACGAGATAGAAGCCCGTCTGAGACCCCTGCTCCCCGAGATTGCGTGCATCCGTCAGGACCACCGGGTTGTCGCCGCTGTGATTGGCCGCGAAAAGCAGCGCGCTCTCGGCGGCTTCCAACGCCTCCCACGCGTTGCCCAACACAATGGGCATGGTGCGGAACGACAGCGGGTCCTGCAGAGGCCGATGCTCACCGCGATTCCATAAGTCGCTGCCCGCGAGATCGCTCCGCAGCCGGCCGGCGACCGCCGCGAAGCCGGGCAGCGGATGAGCGGCGACGGTGACCTCCAGGAACGGCGCCACATTGCCGTTCAAGCCTTCCAGCGAAAGCGCGAATACGGTGATCTCCCGGTCGAGCCAGGCCCGCGCGGCGTGCACGGCCAGCAGACCTTGCGCGATCGTCAGCGAGTTGTCGCCGATGATGGCCAGGAAGTCCTTGCCGACCAGCGCCACCGGCTTCAGGCCGGTGGCCTGCAGCACCTGGGCGGCAGGCAGCACCTTGCCGGCATAACGCACCTGCCATTCCCCGGCCAGCGCCAGCCCGATGTGCGCGCTCTGCAGAATGTCCGCCTCGCCCACACTGCCCCGGTCCGGGACGATGGGGATGATATTTCGATTCAGGAACGCGGCGTATTGATCGACGACGGCCGGCTGGACACCGCCGGCACCGGTCAACAGAAGGTTCAGTCGCACGACCATCGCCGCGCGCACCACGTCGTCGGCCAGCGGCTCGCCGACTCCAGCAGCGTGCGCCCGCAAAGTACCGAGGTTGAATCGCTCCGAGGCCGCGATGAGATCGGGATCCAGCGCCCCCGAGGCCTTGAGCGCCTCTTTGTCCTTGTTCCAGCCGACGCCGGTCGTGAGCCCATAGACGGGCAAATGCGCGCGTGCCGCCGCCAGTACGACCTCGAAGGTCCTGGCAACCCGATCCCGTGCCGCGGGATCAATCGCTACGAGGCGCCCCTGTCGTGCGACCTCGATCACGTCGGCAGTCGAGAGCGGCTCTCCGCTCAGGAGAAGCGGCCCTCGCGCATCGCGCACGTCGTGTACCTCACGCGCCTCGCGTATTTCACGAGCTTGCGCGACGACACAGACGCAGAAACAAGCACATAAGGAAGCAAGCGCCGCCGTCAGGAAACGCGACCTCATTGCACACGACTCCGCGGCACGAAGGCCAAGGCCACGAGCGAGACCGCCGCCGCCCCAACAACATAAAGAGCCGGCGCCATCGTATCGTGCGTGCTCTCGGTCAGGAATGTCAGAACCGCCGGCGCAAAGCCACCGAACACCACCGCGGCAAAGTTGTAAGTAATGGACACGCCGGTGGAACGCAGACGGGTCGGAAAGAGCGAAGCCACTACGGCGGGCACGCTTCCCGTAAAGATCGACACCAGAGCGCAGAACAGCGTCTGCCCGACGAACAGCGAGACGAGCGAGCGCTCGTTCGCCACCCAGGCGAGCACCGGATAGACGGCCACGAGAATCAGGAGCGTGCCGAGTCGAACCGTCAACAAACGGCCCACGCGATCCGACAGCCGGCCGGCGGTGATGCAGCCGACAGCCATCACGATATTGCCGACAATCGACGCCGTAAAGACCACGGCCGGCGCAAAGCCGAGACTGCGTTGCATGTACGTGGGCATGTAGATGACCAGCGTGTAGACCGCAATGACCCAGACGATGCTGATGCCCGTGGAGATCAACAGGGATCGCGGCTCCTCGGCGAATACATCGCGCAACGAAGTGATGAGGTGTTTCGGTTCCGCGGTGCGCTCACGCTCCGCCGCCTCGAAAGCCGGCGTCTCCTCCAGGCCGGCGCGCAGCCACAACCCGACGGGCGCAATGGCCAGCCCGAGAATGAAGGGAATGCGCCAACCCCAACTGCCCAACTGCTCCGGCGTGAGCCAGGTGGTCAGGGTCGCCCCGACCAGGGCACCCAGGATATTCGACACCGCCATGCTGGACTGCAGCCAGGCGGCATAGGCGCCGCGGCGCTGGGGTGGCGCGTGCTCGACGAGGAACGACACCGCCCCGCCGATCTCGCCCCCGGCGGAAAGCCCTTGCAGCAGCCGACCGCAGAGAATCAGCAACGGCGCGCCGATCCCCGCAACGGCGTAAGGTGGCGTCACCGCGATACATAGCACGCCAACGGCCATGAGGATCAACGCCAGGGTCAACGCGGCTCGCCGCCCCGAGCGATCCGCGTAGGCGCCCAGGAGCACCGCGCCGATCGGCCGGGCGATGAAGCCCACTCCATAAGCGAGAAAGGCGCTGACCAGGGCGGAGACGGGATCGGAGTGCGCGAATACACTCCGGGAAATATAGATCGCGAAGAAGGCGTAGACGGTGAAGTCGTACCATTCCAACGCGTTACCGATGGAGGCGGCCATGATGGCACGCGCTCCCGCGTAATGTCGCTCCGCACCGGCAGGCGCCGCCGGCGCCGAGATCTGGGCCTCTCCGGTCACGTGACGATCCGCGGAATACCGGAACGCCGCACCTCATCGAGCGCGTCGGCGTATCCCGCATCCGCATAGCGCAACACGCCCAGCCCCGTATCGTTATCGAGTGTGATTCCCAAACGGCTGGCAGCGGCGGGCGTGCCATCCGCGATGAGCGTTACACCGGCGCTCGTCATGTAACCCGCATAGCCGCCACCGCCCGAGTGAATAGCGACCAGATCTGCCTGCGATGCGCAGTTCAACAACGCATTCAGCAGCGGCCAATCGGCGACGGCATCGCTGCCATCCAACAGGTTCTCGGTCATGATGTTGGGATGGGCCATGGCACCCGCATCCAGATGGTCGCGCGTGAAGGCGATCGGCCCTTTCAGCTCCCCCCGGCTCACCATGGCGTTCACCTCGAGCGCCAGCTTCGTGCGCTCGCCGTGCCCGAGCCATGCAATGCGTGCGGGCAACCCCTCGAAGGGAATCCACCGTGAAGCGAGCCGGATCCAGTTCGCAACGATACGGTTATGTGCGTAATGATCCAGCAGATGCGCATCGATCCGGCGGATATCGGCTTCCTCGCCCGACAGGGCAATCCAGCGGAAGGGGCCGATTCCCCGGCAGAACAGGGGCCGCAGGAACGCCTCGGTGAATACCGGAATGTCGAACGCCCGCTCCACCCCCGCCCGCTTCGCTTGCGAGCGGATCAGGTTGCCGTTGTCGAAAACGATGGCGCCGCGCGACTTGAATTCCAACATCGCCCGCACGTGAGCGGCGATGGAAGTCAGGCCGTCGGTGGTGAGCTGATCGGCGGCCGCGGCCCTCTCGGCTCGCGACATGCCCGCCGGAAAACCGATCGGCACGTAGCCGTAGACGAGATCGTGCGCCGAGGTCTGGTCGGTGACGACATCGGGTGTTATGCCGCGCGCCACCAGCTCCGGATAGATCTCGGCGGCGTTGGCGCAGAGCGCCACGGAGGCGGCGCGTTTCTCCGCCCGCCACCGGCTGACGTGCTCGAGCGCGTCGTCGAGCGATGTCGCCGCATACTCCAGGTAGCCGGCCTGCAATCGCTTTTGGATGCGGGCCGGATCCACCTCAATGACCAACGTCGTGGCGCCTGCCATCCTGCCGGCGAGCGGCTGTGCGCCGCCCATCCCGCCCAACCCCGCCGTCAGCACGAAGCGACCCGCCAGATCGGGCTGGCCGAGCTGCTCCGCCGTCCGGGCAAAGATCTCGTAGGTGCCCTGGATGACACCCTGCGAGCCGATGTACTGCCAGCAGCCCGCGGTCAGGCCGCCCCAACAGATGAGCCCGCGCCGCTCCAGGTCGTAGAACACGTCCTCGCGGGCCCAGCGGCCGACGAGATTGCAGTTCGCCATGAGCACCAGGG
>DASZVD010000133.1:0-17692 GCA_035547375.1 Steroidobacteraceae bacterium | reverse complement strand
GCATCGAGCTCTCACAGTCCAGCAGCCGTGCGCGCGAAGAACGCAACGGCTCGGCACGGGTGGCACAAACCGCGGTTTGATCCGAGCCGTCGCGATCCCCTAGGAGTTTGAATTCCCATTCCGGCGACGCGCCGGCGCCGCGTCGCCGCCGGGTGAAGAGGTACTGAGAAGCTTCATGGCAAACGCACCGCAAACTTTGTTCGAAAAGGTCTGGGACCGCCATCAGGTCACCCCCGAGACCGCCGACACGCCCGCCGTTTTGTACATCGACCTCCACCTGATTCACGAGGTCACCTCGCCGCAGGCGTTTTCGGTCCTGCGCGAGCGGGGTCTGCCGGTTCGCCGGACGGATCTCACCCTGGCCACCATGGACCACTCCACCCCCACCCGCACCGAGCAGGTGTTCGGCGGCGCGCCCATCTCCATCGAGTCCGCGGCCAGGCAGGTCCGCCAGCTCGAAACCAACTGCGCGGCCTTCGGTGTGGAGCTCCTCGGCCTGCGCAGCGCGCAGCGCGGCATCGTGCACATCATCGGAGCCGAGTTGGGTGTGACCCAACCGGGCAAGACCGTGGTCTGCGGTGATAGCCACACCAGCACGCACGGCGCGGTAGGCGCCCTCGCCTTCGGAATCGGAACCACTGAAGTCGGGCACGTGCTCGCCACGCAGTGCCTGTTGCAACGCAAGCCCCGTACCTTCGCGATCAACGTCAACGGCAAATTGCACGCCGGCGTGACGGCGAAGGACCTCATTCTCGCCATCATCGGCAAGATCGGCGTCTCGGGCGGCACGGGCCACGTCATCGAGTATCGCGGCGACACCATTCGCGCACTCGACATGGACGGCCGCATGACGGTCTGTAACATGTCCATCGAAGCCGGTGCGCGCGCGGGAATGATCGCGCCCGACGAAACGACTTACGCCTATCTGAAGGGCCGGCCGCGCGCGCCGCAGGGCGCGGACTGGGAGCGTGCCGTCGAGCGCTGGAAGCAGCTTCCGACGGACCCGGGCGCGCGCTTCGACAAGGAGGTCGATATCGATGCCTCCACGCTCGAGCCCATGATCACTTACGGCACGAACCCCGGCATGGTCATTCCCATCTCGGGCGCCATTCCGGTGAAGAAGGGCGACACGGTATTCGAGAAGTCCCTGGCCTACATGGGCCTCAAAGCCGGCGCACCCATCAAGGACCAGGCGATCAACGTGGTGTTCCTCGGTAGCTGCACCAACGCGCGGCTCTCCGATCTGCGCAGCGCGGCTCACCTCCTCCGCGGCCACAAGGTTGCCAAGGGCGTGCAGATGCTCGTGGTGCCGGGCTCGCAGCAGGTGAAGAAGGAAGCCGAGGCCGAAGGCCTCCACAAGATCTTCATCGAGGCCGGCGCGGAATGGCGCGAGTCGGGCTGCTCCATGTGCCTCGGAATGAACGGCGATCTGGTGCCCAAGGGACAGTATTCCGTGAGCACCAGCAATCGTAACTTTGAAGGTCGTCAAGGCGTTGGCGCCCGCACCTTGTTGGCGAGTCCGCTGACGGCCGCCGCATGTGCCGTACGCGGACGAGTAACCGACCCTCGCGAACTGATGAATGGTTGAGCACCGATGGAACCCATAAAGATTTTGCGTTCGCGCACCGCGGTCCTGTCGCAGACGAACATCGACACCGACCAGATCATTCCCGCGCGCTTCCTGACCACCACCACGCGCGAGGGGCTGGGCAAGAACCTGTTCGCCGATTGGCGGTATGACGCGCAGGGCACTCCGCGCCCCGACTTCCTGCTCAACCGTCCCGAAGCGCAGGGCTGCCAGATCCTGGTCGCGGGCCGAAATGTCGGCTGTGGCTCATCGCGTGAGCACGCGCCGTGGGCACTGCTGGATTACGGCTTTCGCGCGGTCATCAGCACCGAGATCGCGGACATCTTCCGCAACAACTCGTTGAAGAACGGCCTCCTGCCCGTCGTGGTGGACGAAGCCACCAGCCGCTGGCTGATCGACAATCCCGGCGCTGAAGTGACCATCGACCTCGAGGCCGGCACGCTGGCGCTGCCCACCGGACAACGCGTGACGTTTCCCATCGAGGCATTCTCCCGCTATTGCCTGCTGAACGGCGTGGATGAGCTGGGATTCCTGCTCAGCCGCATGGACGCCATCAAAGCCTACGAGCAGCGCGTATGAAGGCACGAATTGCGGTGCTTGGCGGCGACGGCATCGGTCCGGAGGTCGTCGCGGAGGGACTGCGTTGCCTGCGTGCGGTGGGTCAGACCTTCGGTCACGAATTTACGTTGGCGGACCTGCCGTTCGGCGGCGCGGCCATCGACCTCACGGGCGATCCCCTTCCCCCGGACACATTGCAGGGATGCCTGAAAGCGGATGCCGTGCTGCTCGGGGCGATCGGCGGGCCGAAGTGGTCGGCTCCCACCGCCAAAGTCCGTCCGGAACAGGGACTCCTCAGGCTGCGGAAGGAGCTCGGCGTCTATGCGAACCTCCGGCCGGTCAAGCTGCAGCCGGCACTCATCAATTCATCGACCCTGAAGCCGGAGATCCTCGAAGGAGTCGATCTGGTCTTCGTGCGCGAGCTGACGGGCGGCATTTACTTCGGCGAGAAGAAGCGCGACGCCGCCAGCGCGAGCGACCTGTGCACGTACACCGTCGCGGAGGTCGAGCGCATCACTCGCGTAGCCGCGAAGCTGGCGCAGCAGCGACGCAGGAAGCTGACTTCCATCGATAAGTCGAACGTGCTCGAGACGTCGCGCCTGTGGCGCGAAGTGACCGAGCGGGTGATGAAGGCGGAATTCCCTGACGTTGCACTGGAGCACGTCCTGGTCGACGCGGCGGCCATGCACCTCATTCGTCGTCCGAAAGACTTCGATGTGTGCGTGACCGAGAATATGTTCGGTGACATCCTGACCGACGAAGCATCGATGCTGTCAGGCTCGCTGGGCCTGTTGCCCTCTGCTTCGCTGGGCGACGGCAAGCGCGGGCTCTACGAGCCGATTCACGGCTCGGCGCCGGACATCGCGGGCAAGGGCATCGCGAACCCCGTCGGAACGATCCTGAGCGTCGCAATGCTCCTGCGTCACTCGCTCGGCCTGGGTGCCGAAGCCGTTGCGATCGAAAACGCTGTGACGCACGCGATCAACGCCGGCGCACGCACCCCGGACATCGCGGAGAAGGGAGCGAAGGTGCTTTCGACTCGCGAGATGGGCGACGTGATCCTCGCGCGCCTCGGTAGTTCTACGGGCTGAAAGTCCGTCGGACGGCGGCTTTCTCAGCCCGTAATAAGGACATTAGCCGGTCGTACCGACGCGACGGGCTGGAGCCGCGACCGCGGCAACGGCGCGTTGGAGAGCGGCTTCCAGGTCCTCGCGAAGGTCCTCGAACGCCTCGATCCCCACCGACAAGCGGATGAGTCCGTCAGCGAGACCCGCCTTCTGGCGAGCGACCGGGTCCATGGCGGCGTGCGTCATGGTCGCCGGATGAGCGACGAGGCTCTCGACCCCACCGAGTGATTCCGCGAGGGAGAAGTACTGCAGATCGGAGACGAATTCGCGAACCGCATCGTGACCGCCTTCGAGCTCGAGGCTCACGATTGCGCCGAAGCCCGTCTGCTGCCGGCGTGCGATCTCGTGGCCAGGGTGGCTCGGCAGCCCTGGGTAGTAAACCCGCTTTACGCCGGGCCGCTCATTCAGCCACTGCGCGAGACCCATGGCATTGCGGCCGTGGTGCTCGAGACGCGGGTGCAACGTGCGCAGGCCACGCAGAGTCATGAAGCTATCGAACGGAGCCCCGGTGATGCCGAGGCAGTTCGCCCACCACACGAGTTGCTCATGCCACTTCGCTTCTTTGGCGACAACCGCGCCGCCAACGACGTCACTGTGACCGTTCAAGTACTTCGTCGTCGAGTGGACGACCAGATCCGCACCGAGAGTCAGCGGCTGCTGCCATGCAGGAGACAGGAAAGTGTTGTCGACGACGACGAGCGCACCCGCGGCCTTGCCGAGAGCTGCGAAGGCTTCGATATCAGTGATGCGCAACAGCGGGTTGCTGGGCGTTTCGATCCAGAGCAGCGCCGCCGGCTTCGATAGCGCGGCGCGCACGGCAGCCTCGTCACCAAAGTTCACGAACTCCACTTCCCGCTCGCCGCGTTGGTTCCACGCGTTGAACAGTCGGTAGGTTCCGCCGTAACAATCATGCGGCGCGACGATACGTCCCTTGGCGGGAATCAGATACCCGCAGAGCGTGATCGCCGCCATGCCGGTGGCGGTCACCACCCCACCGACGCCCAGTTCCAACTCGGCGATCGCCGAGCCGAGGAGATCCCGCGTCGGATTTCCCGAACGGGTGTAGTCGTAATCGCGCTTCTGGCCGAAGCCGCGGAAAGCGAACGTGGAGGTCAGATGAATCGGAGGAACGACGCAGCCGGTGGTGTCGTCGCACTCGAGTCCCGCGCGCACCGCCTGAGTGATCTGGCGGGGACGGGTCGGCTTCAGCTTCTTCGTCACGCCGCACCTCCGAGCACCGCATTGAATATTCCACGCAATTGATCCGACTCCTTCAAGAAAGCGTCATGGCCGTAGATGGATGAGATTTCGTGCAGCCGCGCGACGGGCAGGCGCGCCGCGAGGCCGCGCAGGTCCGTCAAGGGCACCAGCTGGTCTTCGCGGATCGCCACGACCGTCGTGGGAACGAAAATGCGCTCCGCCTCCACCCTGTGCAGGTCGATGGATTCGGACAGGCACAAAACGGCTTCGGGTTTATGCCGCGCGGCAAACTCGTCGCCGCGCGCGAATAGATACTGCTCGACCGGAAACACGAAGCGCTCGCCCTCTCGCGCCGGCACTCCGTTGAAACGCGCTTCGAATTCCTCAGCGCTCCGATACGTTGACATCGCCAGTGCGCGCGCCAGACGCAAGCCGTCCTTCGGACGACCGCACTCCAACGCAAAACGCAGCACTTGCCGCTGGACGCTGCGCCACGCGGTGGCCATCGGGTGCGTACTGTCCGCCGCGCCGATGACGATGAGCTGGCTCACACGCTCGGGATAACGCTCGCCGAAGGCCAAGGCGACCATGCCGCCGTATGAGCCGCCGACAATGGCCCGCAGAGACTTCACGCCCAGGTTATTGAGAAGGCGCACGAGAAGCTCCGCCTGATCGTAGGTGGAGACGTTGGGGAAGAGCGTGCCCGACGCCGGGCCCGTGGTTTCCGCGCTGGCGCCCAGATAGTCGAAGCTGAGGACGCGGAAGCGATTCGCATCGAGGGCGCGGCCGGGACCGACGATCTCGGACCACCAGCCCTGCTTCGGATTTTCGGTCACGAAGACGCGGCGATTCGCCGAGATGCCGCCGAGGGCGCACACCACCGGAGCGCTCGCAGGTCCCACCAGGCGCCAGGCGATAGTGAGGCCCTGGAGCTTTCCGCCGTGATACAGAGAGACCTCACCGGGCACTTCCAGCAGGCCTTCCCGCACGACCCAATCGGGTGCGGTAACAACGGGCGCGGGCTGCGCTCGCTGGCTGGAAACGGCTTCGACCGAGGCGTTCATGGATACTCCGCAAGCTTCGACACGGTTCTCACCGTCCTGCTGCGGAGCGCCTGCCTGGCACAGGCAGGTTGTCTGCGTCCATCCTCGCCGGACACACCGGGGCCGAGGCTACGCATACCGCTCATCTGTCGGCTCCGGCTCCGGTGGCTTGCGCCCCAAGGCCGAAACTGCAGGAGTTGGCACCTTTCCAGAGTGGTTGAGTCTGGCGGTTGCCCCGGCGTCTAAGGGCCTTATCCCTCAGCCGGTCTCGATGAGTGGAACGCAGTCTAGGGTGCGAAGGCGCAGCCCGTCAAGGCGCCGGGGTATGACCTCATTCCACCCCGTGATGCCGTTCCCTGGGGGGGGGCGCCTCGAAGGCGCCCCCCATTCCGCCCCCCCCCCAGGTCCCGCGTGCGGAGAAAATCCCCCGGCGGCCCGCCAATCATGCTAATGTACTAGCGCGCTATTACATTGAGACAGCATGAAGACCCATCGCACCTTGAGCCCCCGCCAGGAGGCGCTCGCCGAGCGCAATCTGTGCGTGGCGGTCGCCGCCTTGCGGACGCCGGACGAGGTCCGTGCGTTTTTTCGTGATCTGTGCACCCCCGCCGAGCTGCAGGCCATGGCCGATCGCTGGGCCGTCGTGGACCACCTGAAGCGGAACCTCCCTTATCGGGAGATCCATCGCCTCACGGGAGTGAGCGTCACGACGATAGGCCGCGTCGCCCGCTTTCTAGGCAACGGCAATGGCGGGTACGAAGTAGCGGCGCAACGGGTGGAAGAAGCGAAGCGCGAGCCACGCGCCGCGACCTCTGGAGGAGGACCGTAATGGATGAGATGCGTTTGAAACTGGCCGTGCAGAAATCCGGCCGGCTGACCGATCCCTCGCTCGACATGCTGGCGCGCTGCGGCTTGAAGCTCTCGCGCGGCAAGGATCAGCTGATGGGCTTCGGCGAGAACATGCCGTTGGACGTGCTCTTCGTGCGCGACGACGATAGTCCCGACCTGGTGCAGGAAGACGTCTGCGACCTGGGCCTGGTCGGCCTCAATGTGCTGGAAGAGAGCCGGCTCGAGCTCGCCGCGCGCGGCCAGACGGCACGCTTCCAGCAGATTCGCACCCTGGACTTCGGCCGCTGCCGGCTGTCTCTCGCGGTTCCCGAAGGCTTCTCCTTCGAAGGCTCGGGCTCGCTGCGAGGCCGGCGAATTGCCACGACCTACCCTTACACGCTGCAGAAATACCTGCGCGACCGGGACATCAACGCCGAAATCGTTACGTTGTCCGGCGCCGTGGAGATCGCTCCGCGGCTGGGCCGTGCGGACCTCATCTGCGACCTCGTCTCGACCGGCTCCACGTTGCAGGCGAATCATTTGCGCGAGGTCGAGACGGTGTTGGAGAGCCACGCGGTGCTGATTCGCACGCCGCTCGAGCTTGCGCCGGACAAGGACGAGTGGGTGCAGCGGTTGCTGATGCGCATCGAAGGCGTGCAAAGCGTCCGCGAGAGCAAGTACATCATGTTGCACGCGCCGCGTGCCGCGTTGCCCGAGATTCGCAAGCTGCTCCCCGGCAGCGAGTCGCCCACGATCATCCCCCTGGAGGGCTTTCCGGACCGGGTGGCGATTCACGCGGTCTGCCGTGAGAACGTGTTCTGGGAGACCCTCGAGAGCCTGAAGAAGGCGGGGGCCAGCGCCCTGCTGGTGCTGCCCGTGGAAAAGATGCTGGCTTGATTCATGCGTATTCTGAATTGGAATTCCCTTTCCGAGCGCGAGCGCCGCGCCGCGCTGGCGCGTCCTTCGATGGCGGCCCGAGTCGACATCACGGCCGTGGCGGCCGAGGTCATCAAGACTGTTCGTGAGCAAGGTGACGACGCCTTACGTGCCTGCACCGAGCGCTTCGATGGTGTAAAACTCGACACCCTCGCCGTCGCCCCTGAGGAATTCGCCGCCGCGCGGCGCGAGCTGACCGCCGGGCAGACGGCGGCTCTCGAGCGCGCGATCGACAACGTCGACAAGTTCCACGCCGCGCAAGTCCCGAAACCCTTCTCGACCGACACGATGCCGGGCGTGCACTGCGAGCGAATCATTCGTCCGATCCAGGCCGTAGGCCTGTACGTACCCGCCGGCTCCGCACCACTGCCGTCCGCCGTCATCATGCTGGCGGTACCGGCGCGAATTGCCGGATGCCCTCGCCGGGTGCTGTGTACGCCTCCCAACCGGCAGGGCCACGCCAATGCGGCCGTGTTGGTCGCGGCCGAGCTGTGCGGCATCGACACGGTCTTCAAGGTCGGCGGCGCGCAGGCCATTGCCGCCCTCGCCTATGGCGCCGGGAGCGTCCCCAAAGTCGACAAGATCTTCGGCCCGGGCAACGCCTGGGTCACCGCCGCCAAGCAACTGGTTGCCCAGGATCCCGCCGGAGCGGCCTGCGACATGCCGGCCGGGCCGTCCGAAGTGCTCGTAGTGGCGGACGATACCGCCCGCCCCGAATTCGTGGCCGCCGACCTGCTCGCCCAAGCCGAGCACGACGGACAGGCGCAAGCCATTCTGCTCACGACCAGCCAGAGCCTGGCGGAAGCCGTAGCCGCCGCGATTCAGGCCCAACTGCGCGGTCTGTCCCGGCGGGCCATTCTGGAAAAGTCGCTCGCGTCGAGCCGCTGTATCGTGGTTCCGGACCTGGAGACGGCGATCTGCGTAGCCAATGAATACGCCGCGGAGCACCTGATCCTCGAAATCGACCAGCCGCGCCGTTGGCTCCAGCACATAGTCAACGCGGGCTCGATCTTCCTCGGCACCTGGTCGCCCGAGCCCATGGGGGACTATTGCTCCGGGACGAATCACGTCCTGCCCACTTACGGCTATGCGCGTGCCTACAGCGGCTTGTCGGTTCAGGACTTCGTCAAAGGGGTCACCGTGCAGGAGCTCACGCCGGAGGGGCTGCAGGCCCTGGGGCCGACAGCCGTCACCCTTGCCGAGCTGGAAGGGCTGGATGCGCACGCGAGCGCGGTGTCGCGCAGACTCGCCGCACTCGGTGCCGAGGCAGGGGGCCGGGCACTGAGCGCTGGCGCCCGGGCAGCGAAGGGAGAAATGAAGTGAGCTGGGTCACCGAGCTGGCGCGCCCCGACATCGTGGCCCTGAAGCCTTATGAGCACGCCTCCTGGGAGCCTACCCTCGAACGCCTGCACGCCAACGAGCTTCCCTGGCGCCCCGGCACCGACGATTCCGCGGCGGGACTGAATCGTTATCCGGAGCCGCAGCCGCACGACCTCGTGGAAGGGCTGGCGTCGTTGTACGGCGTAGCGCCGAAATGCGTGTTGGTGGGCCGCGGTAGCGATGAGGCTATCGATCTCCTGACGCGTGCCTTCTGCCGTGCCGGACGAGATGCCGTACTGGTGTGCCCGCCGACGTTCGGGATGTACGCGGTGAGCGCGCGCATCCAGGGGGCCGACGTCATTACGGTCCCCTTGAGCGCGGAGTCCGGCTTCGCGATCGATGAGAAGGCGATTCTCGAGCGCTGCGCCCCCGAGGTGAAGCTGGTCTACTTCTGCTCTCCCAACAACCCCACCGGCAACCTCCTCGACGAAGAGGCTATTCTGCGGATCGCCGGGAGACTCGCCGGCCGTGCGGTAGTGGTGGTCGACGAGGCTTATATCGAGTTCGCGCCAACGCAGAGCCTCGCACGACACCTGCCCCGCTTTCCGCACCTGGCGATCCTGCGCACGCTGTCAAAAGCGCACGGGCTGGCGGGCGCGCGCTGCGGGACGCTCATCGCGGACCCGGAGGTCGTGGCCCTGTTGCGAAAAGTGATCCCGCCGTACGCCATCACGCAGCTGACGTTGGAAGCGGTTCTGAAGCAGCTCCAACCGGCGCAGCTGGCCCGCTCGCGAGCCAACATCGAGAGCATCCTGGCCGAGCGTGAGCGGCTCGCCGGCGCTTTGCCGCAGCTGGCCCGCGTCGTCAAGGTCTGGCCGAGCGATGCGAATTTCATCCTTGCGCAATTCACGGATGCCGGCGCAGCGCTGCAGCTGGCGCGTGAGGCACGCCTGTTGGTGCGCGATGCGCGAGGCTACCCCGGCCTCGGTCAGGCTCTGCGCATCAGCGTGGGCACCGCCGCGCAAAACAACCGACTTCTCGAGGCGTGGCAATGAGCCCTCCCGTTCCTGTCCCGACTCTCTTTATCGACCGCGACGGCACTCTGGTCGAGGAGCCGCCGGATGAGCAGGTCGATGCCCTGGAGAAGATCCGCTTCATGCCCGGCGTGTTCGCGGCGCTGAGCGAGCTGAAACGGCGGGGCTTTCGCTTCGTCATGGTCACGAACCAGGACGGCCTCGGCACGGCCTCCCTGCCCCGGGCGGCGTTCGAGAAGCCGCAGCAGTTCATTCTGGAGGCCTTCCGCTCGCAGGGAATCGAGTTCGACGCCGTCTTCGTGTGCCCCCACTTCAAGACCGACAACTGCTCGTGCCGCAAGCCCAAGACCGCACTGGTGGACGAGCTTCTGCGCGCGGGCACGGTGGACCTCGCCGCCAGCGCGGTGATCGGGGATCGGGATACCGACCTGCAGCTCGCCACCAACATGGGGATCAGGGGGATTCGCGTTCGAATCAACGGCGCGAGCGAAGAAACGTGGCCGGAGATCGTGCGTACGCTCACGGCGCGGCGCGCTCACGTCACCCGACGGACGAAGGAGACGGACATCGAGGTGACGGTGGGTCTCGACGCCACCGCACCTATCCGGATCACGACAGGCATCGGCTTCTTCGACCACATGTTGGAGCAACTCGCCAAGCACGGCGGCTTCTCCCTGGAATTGACCTGCCGGGGAGACCTGCAGATCGACGAGCACCACACCGTCGAGGATTGCGGGCTCGCGCTTGGCGACGCGCTCAAGCGCGCGCTCGGCTCGAAGGTGGGCATTGCCCGCTATGGTTTTCTGCTGCCGATGGACGAGGCGCAGGCACGGGTTGCCATCGACCTGTCGGGCCGTGCCTACGCCCGGTTCGAAGGACACTTCGGGCGGGAGGCCGTCGGCGGCCTGCCCACCGAGCTCGTGCCGCACTTCTTCCGCTCGCTGTCCGAGTCGCTCGGAGCAGCCATTCACGTGAGTGTCACGGGCGAGAATGCCCATCACATGATCGAAGGGTGCTTCAAGGCGGTCGGCCGCGCCCTGCGGCAGGCGTTCCGGCGCGAGAGCGAGGAATTGCCCAGTACGAAGGGCGTTCTGTGATGGACGCCGTCATCATCGACAGCGGCGGCGCCAATCTGGCGTCTTTGCAGTTCGCCTTCGAGCGCCTGGGGGCGCAGACCCTCGTCACGTCGGATACGCGGACCATCGCATCCGCCCGCCGCGTCGTTTTGCCGGGTGTGGGAGCCGCGGCCGACGCGATGCAACGCCTGTGCAACTCGGGGGCCGCCGAATTGCTGCCCCGGCTGACGCAACCCGTGCTGGGGATCTGCCTGGGGATGCAACTGCTCTTCGAGCGCTCGGAGGAAGGCTCGACGCAGTGCCTGGGAATCCTTCCCGGGAGCGTGCGTCGCCTGCACCCCGCGCCCGGCCTGCCGGTGCCCCACATGGGCTGGAACCAACTCGCCGTGTTGCGGAACGATCCGATTCTGGACGGCATAGGCGCAAGCGACTACGTGTATTTCGTCCATAGTTACGCGGCGCCCCTCTCTGACGTGACGCTGGCGAGCGCCGAGTACGGCATCCCCCTGTCTGCGATCGTACGGAAAGGCAATTTCTGGGGTGCGCAATTTCACCCGGAGCGCTCCGCGCACACCGGTGCACGGCTGCTGGCGAACTTCCTGAGGCTCGACTGATGTTGTTGATTCCCGCGATCGATTTGCGCAACGGACGCTGTGTGCGCCTCTATCAGGGCGACTTTGGCGCCGAGACGCGCTACGAGCACGAACCGCACGAGCTGTTGGCGCGCTACCGTGATTTGGGTGCCTCATGGCTGCACGTCGTCGATCTCGACGGCGCCAAAGACGGCGTGAGCGCGAATCGCACGATCATCATTGCCCTGGCGTCGCAGCGCGCCGTCAAACTGCAGGTGGGCGGCGGTGTCCGCTCCGCGGCAGTGATCGAAGATTTACTGGAACATGGCGTCGAGCGCGTCGTCATCGGCAGTGCCGCTGTCGAGCGACCCGATGAAGTTGCAACGTGGTTAACACGCTTTGGCTCGGACCGGATCTGCCTGGCGCTCGACATCCGCATCGACTCCGGTGGCGAGCCACGGGTCCGCACGCACGGCTGGCGTGAAGGAACCGCCATCAGTCTGTGGGAGGCCGTCAGCCGATTTCCCGACGGGATGGTGAAGCACGTCCTGTGCACCGACATCGAGCGGGACGGCGCCCTCACCGGCCCCAACTTCAATCTGTATCGAACCGCCCTGGCCCGCTTTCCCCGATTTTCCTGGCAGGCCTCCGGAGGCGTGCGCAGCGCGGCCGACCTGGCCTCGCTGACCGACGTCGGAGTGACTGCCGCCGTGAGCGGCAAAGCGCTATTGGAAGATCGGATCACCCCCGAGGAGCTGCGACCATTCTTGCCCGACGCATCATTCCCTGCCTCGACGTCCGCGCAGGCCAAGTCGTAAAAGGCGTCCGCTTTCGCGATCATCGCGTCGTCGGCGACATCATGGAGCTGGCGGCACGCTATCGTGACGAAGGAGCGGACGAGCTCGTCTTCTACGACATCACCGCGAGCCCCGAGGGGCGTTCCGTGGATCGCGAGTGGGTCCGGCGCGTCGCGCGCGTGCTGGATATTCCCTTTTGCGTGGCCGGCGGTATCCGGTCCGTCGCCGACGCCGAGGAAATCCTGAACGCAGGGGCAGAGAAGGTTTCCATCAACTCACCGGCGCTGGCCAATCCTGCGCTGATCGATGCCCTGAGCGCGCGCTTTGGCGCGCAGTGCATCGTTGTTGGAATCGACAGCCAGCTCACGGACGAGGGTTATCGCGCTTACCAGTTCACTGGCGATCCCGACCGCACTCGCGAGTCGGGGCGTGATGTGCTGGCGTGGGTGCGCGAGGTCCAGGACCGCGGCTGCGGCGAGATCGTCCTCAATTGCATGGGAAGCGACGGCGTGCGCCGCGGCTACGATGTGGAGCAACTGCGGACGGTGCGCGAGATCTGTCAGGTTCCTCTCGTTGCCTCCGGCGGCGCGGGAGCGGTCGAGCACTTCTGCGCGGTGTTCAAGGATGCCCAGGTCGATGCCGCCCTGGCGGCGAGCGTCTTTCACTCGGGAGCGATTGCGATCGGCGAGCTGAAGCGCGAGTTGCGCGCGGCGGGCATCGAGGTGCGACCATGAGTTTCGAGGGAGGCGCCCCCGTCACGGCCTCTGATATCGAGGCGCTGGACTTCGACAAAGGCAGCGGCCTCCTGCCGGCCGTGGTGCAACACGCGGGCAGCGGTGCCGTGCTGATGCTCGGCTACATGAATCGCGAGGCCCTGCGCACGACCTTTTCGCGGCGCCACGTTGTGTTCTTCAGCCGCAGCAAGCAGCGATTGTGGGAAAAGGGCGAGACCTCCGGTCACGTGCTGGAGCTCGCCGGCATTCGCACCGACTGCGATCGCGACACCCTGCTCGTCACGGCGTGGCCCCGTGGCCCGGTGTGTCATGTCGGCACCGCGACGTGCTTCGGCGATGAGCCGGCCACCACCGCAGAGCGCTTGGCATTCTTGGGAGCGCTCGAGGCCGTCATCGCGCAGCGGGCCACCGAGAAGCCCGACACGAGCTACACGGCGCGCCTGCTCTCGCAGGGGACACGACGGGTGGCGCAGAAGGTCGGCGAGGAAGGTGTCGAGGTGGCGCTGGCGGCGGTTGCCGAGCCGAACGACAAGGTCATCAGCGAGTCGGCGGACCTGCTGTTCCACCTCCTCGTGATGCTGAAGAGCCGCGGGCTGTCGCTGGAGCGCGTCGTCGCGGAGCTGCAGGCCCGTCACACCAAGCGATAGCGGTTCGGGGCGATAGCGGTTCCGGCCGGCGCGCCCGCGCCGCTACATTTTGCGGGTCGCTTCGACCCGCAGGACAGTTGGGCGAAGCCCTGATCAACGTGGGCTGAGGGATCCGGCCTTCCGGTCGGCTTCGGCGGCTTCCTGATTGCGGTTCAGGGCGCGCAGCGAATCGGCGATCAGTCGCCAGGCGGAGGCCTGCGCCTGCGGATCTCCCGTGGCCTGGGCGAGCGCCTTGCGCCCCATGCTATCCGCCTGGCCGGCATTGCCCTCGCTCAGGCGCACCTGCCCGAGCTCGATCCACAACAAGGGATTCTCCGGCTCGATCCGCAGGGCCCGCTCGAGCGTCCCGGCGGCGGGCTCGTAATTGCCGCTGCGAGCTTGCGTACGGGCCTGCGAGACGAGAGCCGCCGTCGCCGGGCTCAGCTTGAATTGCTTCTGGGGGGCCCGCTGCGGCGGTTCAGGCACGACCGGCTGGGCAGTGGGCGGAGTGCCGCCAGGCTGCGGCTGGGCGGCGCTGGGCGGCGCTGGGACGGGAGCGCGCGTGGGCGGCGGCGGACGAGCAGGAGCTTCCGGCTCGCGAAATATGGAGCACGCGGACAGGAGGCTGGTGGCCACGGCGAGCGCGGCGAGCGGAGCAATGAAACGCATGAGGGAATGATATCGCCAGGAGCGTGCACGGCACAGGCCGGCGGCCTGCGCGGGACAGGCCGCTAATGCATGAGATCGCGCATCCACTCGCCGGCTCGTTCCACTATGGATTGCACAGGGTTGCTCGAACACCCGGGCTTCACCGGTAACTCGGTACCTACCGGCACGACGATGGGAACAGCGTCGGCGGAACATCCTTTCTCGACGCGCTGGCCCGTCCAATAATCGATCCAGGTTTCCACGAGCGACTCGGGCATCGGAGCATCCCACGAGGTCGTGCCGAGACTCGCCATGAGGCGCGACCACACCGGGAGCGCTCCGGAGGAGCCCGTCAGGCCGGTCGAGAGATTGCGGTCGTAACCGACCCAGACCACCGCCAGATGGCTCCCCGAGAATCCGGCGAACCAGTCATCGTGATAGTCGGACGAGGTCCCGGACTTACCCGCGACCACGATATTCGGCGGCAGCACGGCATGGGCGGCACGTCCGGTGCCCTTCTCCATGACCTCCTCCATCATGCGATCGACCTGATACACGGCTTCCGGAGCGGCCACCTGGTGCACTTCCAGCGGGAAAGCCTTTAGAGGCTTGCCGTCGGCGCTGATGACTGCGCGCACGGCGCGCAGCGGCGTGCGGAAACCGCCGTTCGCCAGGCCGTTATACAACTGCGCCACTTCCAGGGGCGTCACGTCTATCGCGCCCAACAACATCGCCGGCACCTGCGCCGGCGGACGCTCGAGCCCGAAGCGGCCGAGGGTTTCGGTGATCTTCGGCAATCCAACATCCATGCCCACGCCGACCGTCGCGAGATTCAGGGATTCCGCAAGCGCATGGACGACAGGAATCGGACCGTACGTCTGGCGCGTGAAGTTCTCGGGCTTCCACACGGTTCCGTTCGCGAGTCGGATCGCGACCGGCGCATCCTGCACGACCGTCGCGGCGTTGTAGCGGCCCGTCTCGATCGCCGTCAGATAGATGAACGGCTTCACCAGAGACCCCATCGCACGCCTTGCGTCCAACGCGCGATTGAAACCGTCGTAGCCGACGTTCCGGCTGCCGACGATGGCAATCACGTCACCGCTTTGCGGCGAGGTCACGACCACGGCTCCCTCGAGATGGTCGTTGGGATACTTCTTCGCCTTGTCCAATCGCGCCAGCTCGCGCTCCAGCGCGCGCTCGGCATTGTCCTGTGCCCGCGGCTCGAGGCTGGTGTAGATGCGCAGGCCGGCTTCCGTCAGATCCTGATCATGGTAGTCGCGGCGCAAGGTGCGGCGCACGAAGTCCAGGTAAGCCGGGTAATACGCGCCGGAGGCCCGCGTCGTGACACCGAGCGGCTTCCTCGCCGCAGCCAGAGCCTCATCCGGCTTCACGATCCCGCGCTCCGCCATCAGCTTCAGGATGAGATCACGGCGCTGGCGGACGCGGTCCGGATGCCGGCGGGGATCGTAGTACGAGGGGCCGCGCACGACCGCCACGAGCAACGCGATCTCGTGCAGATCCAGCTCGGACAGCGGCTTGCCGAAGTAGAACTGGCTGGCGAGCCCGAATCCGTGGATCGCGCGATCGCCATCCTGGCCGAGGAAGATCTCATTGATGTAGGCGTTCATGAGATCCGCCTTGCTGAAGTGCGAATCCAGCGACACGGCCATGATGGCCTCACGGATCTTGCGCGTGAGGGTGCGCCGGGGGTCGAGGAAGTAGCTCTTCACCAGCTGCTGGGTGAGTGTGCTGCCGCCCTGCTCGATCTGGCCGGCGCGCACGTTCTCCCACAAGGCGCGCATGATCGCCGTCGGATCGACCCCGTGGTGCGTATAAAACTTCCGGTCCTCGACCGTCGTGAGCGCCGCGGGCAGCATCGGCGGCACGTCCTGGGGCGTGACGACGATGCGATCCTCGCCATGGATCGGGAAGATGCTGCCAATCAACAGCGGCTCCAACCGCGCGATCGCGACGTCCTTCCCGTCACTATCGCGCAGGGCTTCGATGCCCCGATCGCTCGCGCCAACGCTGAGAATCGACGCGGGACGGGTCTCGTCCGCAAAACGCGCCGGACGCAGGGCGATGTCGATTCGCATGCCCTGTAAGTGATAGGTCCCGGGATGCTCGAGCCGATCGACGCGACGGTACTGCAGGCGTTGCAGCTCGTGCTCGAGATCGCTCACGGTCAACGGCAAGCCGACATACAACTCGAGAGGCGCGGCGTACACCTGCGCCGGCAGCGTCCAGCGCCGCCCTTCGAACTGCTTCACGACCAGGCGGTCGAGATAGAGCACATACATTCCCGCGGCCACGACGGCCACGAGCACAACGAGCAGCGCGCTCAGCCAGAATATCTTCCGAAACTTCGAGCGTGCCCGCGCCATGGTCAGCCTCAGCGCAGTCCCGCCCGGCGCCGTGGTCCGGGTTTCAGAGGAACAGCTCCACCGCCGGCTCGCGCAGGTTGTAGTGCGAGCTCATGGCATGCCCATAAGCGCCCGCGTTCGCGATGAGGAGAATGTCACCCTCGCGCGTCGGGGGGAGCAGGCGGTCATGCCCCAGGACGTCCGCACTCTCACAGATCGGTCCCACGATGTTCACCAGCTCCGTGGCGGGCTCATCGGCCCGGGTGAGATTCGAGATCTCATGGTATGCCCCATAGAGTGCCGGACGGATCAGAGAGTTCATTCCGGTCGCCACCCCGACATAGCGGACCTCGCCCTTCGACTTCAACTGGGTCACACGGGCCAGCAGCACGGCGGCGGTCGCCACCAGATAGCGGCCCGGCTCGATCCAGAACTCCAGATTCGGATGCTCCGCGCGCACGGCCGTGAGCAGCGTGTCGAGCTTTGCGAGATCCAGGCTCAGCTGATCGCTGCGCTCGGGCACACCGAGGCCGCCGCCCACGTCGATCACCTTCACGGCCTCGAAATGCTGCGCGATGTCCGCCAGGGTCCGAGCCGTCTGCTCCCAGCTCGTGACGTCGAAAATGCCACTGCCGACGTGCGCCTGCAACCCGACGATCTTCACGCCGACATCCTGCGCGTAGCGGACCAACTGCTTCAGCTCCGCAACGGGTACGCCGAACTTCGAATGCGCACCCGCGGTGCGCACGTGATGATGGTGGCCGCGGCCAACACCGGTGTCGATGCGGACAAAGATTTCCCGATTCCGAAAGACATCCGGCCACGTAGCCAACGCGTATGTGTTATCGACCGTTACGCGCACTCCCTTCTCGAACGCCCAGATATATTCCGTGCGTGGAGCGAAGTTGGGCGTGTAGAGAATTCGCAGCGGGTCGATATCGGGGAAGAGCTGCAGCGCGCGCTCGACTTCGCCGCGCGAGACGCACTCGAGATCGACGCCCTCGGCCCTCACCGTCTGCAGGATCTCCGGGTGCGGATTCGCCTTCATCGAATAGTGAACGCGCGCGACCGAGCTCAGGCCCCGGAGCGCCTTGGCGGCGGTACGGACCGCATCCAGGTCGTATACGAATGCGGTGTCGCGATCCCCGATCGCCCGAACGAGCTGCGCGCGCTTTTGGATCCACCAAGGGGCCGCGCGCACCAGAGTCGGCTTCGCGGGCTTGAAGATCTGCTCCCACGTGG
>DASZVD010000132.1:0-6494 GCA_035547375.1 Steroidobacteraceae bacterium | reverse complement strand
CCCGCCACCCGCCACCACGCGGCCACGCCGCCCGCGAAGCGCGACCTCGGCCCCTGCCTGGCGCGCAGCTTTCATCGCCGCCGCCGCTCGCTCCCAACAAACTCGTCGGATCCAAACAACACATTGAGTTGGTCTTCAGTTAGATTGACGGGGAGCCGCGATATCTCGTGACATCGGTCGCGCGTGTGAGTTATGTTGCCGCGCGGGCGGAAGGGGGACAGGAGTCCGCCCGCGGGGAAATGCGCTTAAGCATCTGCAAAAGGTGCCTCAAGTGTCAGTGGGGATTGAGTTGGACCCGTTACCGTTGCTCCGGAGGCACACTCCTCGCCGGACGGTGTGTCGTTGTCCCGACCCCGTGGGGAACGCGACTCCGCGACCGGGAGCGGGCCCTTGAACGGGGGCGCACTGGGCTCGGTTGAGCTCGCCCTGAGCCACACCGCGCGACTCCTGCCCACCCGGCCGGCGCTGGCGGCCGAGCAAGCCGCCGAAATCCTCAAAGTCACCCCGGACCACCCGCTGGCCCTGTTGCTGCTCGCCGTGGCGCAGCGCTCCTGTGGCAACCACTCTGCGGCCCTCGAACGCCTTCAACAGCTGTGCCGTCAACGCCCCAACTGGGCGGCGGCCCACTATGAGCTCGGCATCACGTTGGCAGGAGCCGGCCAGGGAGACGCCGCGATCGCTGCGTTGCATCGGGCGACGGAGCTGAAACCCGACGCCGCGGACGCCTGGCGTGCGCTCGCGGATCATCTGGTCGCGATCGGCGATACCGCGGGAGCGGATGCCGCCTATGCGCGCCAGATCAAGGCCGCCACTTGCGACCCCAAATTGCTGGCACCCGCGGCGGCTCTGGTCGAGAACCGCCTCCCGGAAGCGGAAGCCCTCCTGCGCACTCACCTCGAACGGCACCCGAGCGATGTCGCGGCTCTGCGCATGCTCGCGGAAGTGGCCGCCCGGTTACGGCGCTACCCCGACGCACAGCGCTTGTTGGAGCGCTGCCTGGAGCTGGCTCCGGGCTTCGCTGCCGCCCGGCACAACTACGCGACGGTACTCAACCGCCAAGGCAACCCGGCCGCCGCTCTCGAGCAGGTCGAGCAGCTGCTGGCCGGCGAGCCCCGCAATCCGGGTTATCGCAACCTCAAGGGCGCGGTGCTCGCCAACTTGGGGGACTATCAGGGCTCCGCCAGAGTCTATGCCGAGGTGCTCGAGGAGTTTCCGCGCCAGCCGCGAGTGTGGATGAGCTACGGCCACTCCCTGAAAACCAGCGGCCAAGCAGCCGAAAGCATCGCGGCATACCGTCTGGCAATCGAGAAACTGCCCACCCTGGGCGAGGCTTACTGGAGCCTCGCGAACTTGAAGACCTACCGCTTCTCGGACGCCGAGGTGCAGGCCATGACGGCGGCGCTGCGCCGGCCCGGGCTCGGCGACGAAGACCGGCTCCACTTCGAGTTCTCTCTCGGCAAGGTGCTCGAGGACCGCGGCTCTTACGCGGAATCGTTCGCGCACTACGCCGCCGGCAACGCCCTGCGCCGCAAATCGCACCCGTATCGGGCGGACAGCCAGTCAAAGTTGGTGCAACAGGCGAAAGCGCTGTTCACACCGCGGTTCTTCGCCGAGCGGGCGGGTTGGGGCGCGAGTGCGGCAGACCCCATCTTCATCGTGGGCCTGCCCCGCGCCGGCTCCACGCTGCTCGAGCAGATCCTGGCCAGCCACTCGAGCGTCGAAGGCACGATGGAGCTGCAGGACATTCCGCGTCTCGCCAATGAGCTGAGCGCCACGGCGGGACCGGGAATCGAGCTCCTTCCGGCACTCGGCGCTCTGGGGCCCGACGCGGTGCGCGCCCTGGGCGAAAGATACCTGGAGCGGACGCGGGCGTTCCGCAAAACCGGCGCCCCGCGGTTCATCGACAAGATGCCGAACAACTGGCTGTACGTCGGACTGATCCACCTCATCCTGCCGAACGCCACCCTCATCGACGCGCGCCGCCATCCGCTCGGCACCTGTTTCTCCTGTTTCAAGCAGCACTTCGCCCGCGGCCAGAGCTTCACCTACGCTCTCGAGGACCTCGGCCGGTATTACCGCGACTACGTCGAGCTCATGGACCATTACGACACGGTCCTCCCGGGCCGCGTTCATCGGGTGTTCTACGAGCAGCTGGTAACCGACACGGAACACGAGGTCCGCCGGCTCCTGACACATTGCCGGCTGCCCTTCGAAGAGGCGTGCCTGCGGTTCCACGAGAACCCGAGAGCCGTGCGGACCGCGAGCTCCGAGCAGGTGCGCCGACCCATCTTTCGCGAAGGCCTCGAGCACTGGCGCCACTACGAGCCGTGGCTCACGCCGCTGAAGCTCGCGCTGGGGCCCGTTCTCGAGAACTATTCTCCTACACCGATTCGGGGTGAGTCATGACTCGAAGTCGACGACGGAAACTCGAACGCAAAAAAGCAGGGTCGCGCCAGGCTCTCCGGCTCGGCCCGCCCCACGAGGCGCGCCGCCCCGGGCTCGCCGCCAAGGCGCTCCGGGCCGGCATTCCGCTGGCCTCGGCCCTGTTCGCGATGCCGGCCGCGCACGCCCAGGTCGCGGCCGACACCAACGCCGCACCGAGCGGTGGCGGCCTCGAAGAAGTGATCATCACGGCGCAGAAGCGCACGGAAAAACTGCAGGACGTGCCCCTGAGCGTCCAGGCTCTCAGCACGGAAAAGCTGGAGCAGCTGAACATCGTCAACATCGATGACTACGTGAAATATCTCGCCGGCGTGACGACGGTCAAAGGGCTGGGCCAGGGCGGCACAGGCATCGGCACGACGCACATGTACATGCGCGGCGTCGTCAGCGGGCAGGACGGCAACCACTCCGCCTCCCAGCCCAGTGTCGGCACCTACTTCGACGAGATGCCCGTCACGACCATCGACGGCACGATCGACATCCACGTCTACGACATCGAGCGTATCGAGGTTCTGGAGGGGCCGCAGGGCACCCTGTATGGAGCGAGCTCCGAAGCCGGCACCATCCGTATCATCACCAACAAGCCGGACCCGACGAAGTTCTCGGCGTCCTACGACGTCAGCGGTAATTCCATCTCACACGGCGGCCAGGGTTGGTCCGCGGAAGGGTATGTCAATATCCCACTGTCCCCCATCGCTGCGGTCCGGCTGGTCGCGTGGGACGAGCACGACGGCGGCTACATCAAGAACGTGGCCGGCACCAACGCCGCGGCCGGCATCGTCGACGGCGTCCGCACGTTTCCGACGAGCGGCCTGACACTCGACAATTCGGCCTACCTCGACGACCAATACAACACCGTCGAGACCAAGGGAGGCCGCGCGGCCGTGAAGGTGAATCTCGGGGACAACTGGACGGTCAGCCCGGTCTTCATGGGCCAGCGCACCGACTCGAACGGTTTCTTCGGCTACGACCCCGCGGTCGGCTACCTGCAGCTCGTGCACTCCGGGCCCGAGGGCGATCACGACTCATTCACCTCGACGGCGCTCACGATCGAAGGCAAGATCTGGGACTTCGACCTCACCTACGCCGGCGGCTGGCTGGACCGGAACACGCACTCGATCGCGGATTACGCCGACTACTCCTACTGGTACGACCAGTACTTCGGCTCGGGTTGCAATTGGGTCACCGAGTCCGGCTACAACTACCTGAAGACCAATCCCAACGCCAGCGCCAACTGTTACGGCGGAACGCGCTACCCGCCCGGCGACCAGACCATGCCGCAGGAGTTCGTCATCACGGACGGCCATTACACGAAGTGGAGCAACGAGCTGCGGCTCGCCACGCCACAGCAATATCCCGTGAAGGGGCTCGTCGGCGTCTTCGCCCAGCGCCAGGTGCACGAGATCTGGGAGCAGTACGTCATGCCCGGCGCGGGCGGCAATCCGTATATCAACAACCCGCAAGGCTTCGCGCAGAGCCTCTCGATTCCCGGCGTCCAGGGCAACACCATCTGGCTGACCGACGAAGAGCGCGTCGACCGCGACCAGGCGGCCTTCGGCCAAGTGACCTGGGACATCGACAGCCACTGGCAGGCTCTCGGCGGGATCCGCTTCTACAAATACAAGAACTCGCTGCAAGGCTTCTACGGCTATTCCGCCGCCTACCAGGAACAGACGGGGTACTACCCGGGCCAGCTCATCTGCGGACCGCCGGGAGTGGGCGGCGAGCCGAACTACCAGCCCTTCCACGGCGCCCCGTGCACCGATCTGAACCAGTCCGTCAGCGACAACGGCCGCACCTACCGCGGCACCCTGACTTACAAGTTCGACCCCGATCACCTGATGTACTTCACCTACTCCACCGGCTTCCGGCCGGGCGGCGTGAATCGTGTGTATGACGCCGAGATCAAGGCCCTCTATCCGCCCTACAAGGCGGACACGCTCACGAACTGGGAAATCGGCTGGAAGACCCAGTGGCTCAACCACCAGTTGCGCTGGAACGGTGCCGTCTTCCTCGAGAACTGGAGCAATTTCCAGTTCCTGTTCCTGGGCCCGAACAGCGTCACGGTCGTCCAGAACGCCGCCTCGGCGCAGATCAAGGGCTTCGAGACGGAGCTCGAATGGGCCCCGGCCAGCCACTGGTTGCTCACGGCCCAGGCGACGTACCTGCACGCGGTGACCACCGCTAACTACTGCGGCCCGCAGGCGGCCATTCCCGGTACCACCGCGTTGTCCACCAACTGCCCCGACCAGGTGAATTCGTACCCGGTCGGCAACGCGCCGAACGGACCCGAAGCGCCGGCCGGTACGCAATTGCCGGTGGCGCCGAAGTTCAAAACCAACATCGTGGCGCGCTACACGTTTCCCGTCGCGAGCTGGGACGGCTTCGCGCAGGCCTCCGGCATGTACCAGACCAGCACCACGCCGCTCCTGCGCCTCATCGACCAGCAGACCATCGGCAGGATGCCGTCCTACTCGCTCTGGGATCTGTCCGCGGGTGTGGGGCAGAACGGGCTCACCCTCTCGCTGTCGATGACGAATGTATTCGACAAGCACGCCGAGCTGACCCGTTTCGTTCAGTGCACCACCACGACCTGTAACCAGCCGTACATCATTCCGGCGCAACCGAGGACCGTGGCGCTCAAATTCGAGCAGAAGTTCTGACACGTCCCCTGGGGCCCGCGGCGCTCGCCGCCGCGGGCCTGTTCCTGTACACTGGCACGGTGTTTGCCGACCGCCCCACATCGCGTTGACGACCTCCCGACGGGAATTCTTCAAAAGCGCCGCTGCCGCGAGCTCGCCTCTGGGTCTCTTGCACGAGACGGGCGCCGCATCGGCCGACGGCACACCCGAGCAAGTACATCTGACATGGGGCGATGACCCGTCGCGCACTGTATTCGTGTCGTGGGTGTCGCCGACGCAGTCGGTAAATCCTCGGGTGAGCCTCGAGCATTCCGGCAGCGCCCCGCGCATCATCCACGCCGTACAGCGAACCTATACGGACGGCATGAACGGGCAGACCGTCTTCACGTATCACGCGAGGCTCGACGGTCTCATACCCGATTCGACCTATCGCTACTGCGTTACAGCTGACAACGACGCTCACAAACACAAGCCGTTCGCCGGCACATTCCGCACGGCACCCACGGGACGCGCGCACTTCCGCTGGACGAGTTATGGCGATCTCTCCACACCGGTCACCTCGTGGGTGTTGTCGTCGCCACAGAGCCGGCACGCTGTCGATGCCGTGGAACGCTTCGAGCCGCTCTTCCACCTCCTGAACGGCGACCTCTGCTACGCGAACTTGAATCCAACGGCGCAACCCGCTGTGTGGGCCGACTTCGGTCGCAACGTACAACGCTCGGCAGCGTATCGTCCGTGGATGCCCTGCCCCGGCAACCATGAAATCGAGTTCGGCAACGGCGAGCAAGGCCTCGACTCTTACCTGACCCGTTATTCACTGCCGGACAACGGCACCCGCTTTCCCGGACGTTGGTATCGCTTCAAGGTCGGCTCCGCGCTGTTCGTCTCGCTGGCCGCCGATGATGTGATCTATCAGGACAGCGGCGCCTTCCTCGCCGGGCCCGAGCCTCTCATTCCCGCGCCGAGCACGGGCCGTGCGCCGATCCAACCCGGAACCTCGATCTACGTTCGCGGCTACAGCGAAGGCGAGCAGACGCGCTGGCTCGAAGAAACTCTCGCTGCCGCGCGGCAGGACGACAGCATCGACTGGATCATCGTCCAGATGCACCAGGACGCCCTCAGCTCCTCGAAGCACGGCAACGGCTCCGACAAGGGAATCCGGGAATCCTGGCTGCCGCTCTTCGACCGCTACGGAGTCGACCTCGTGCTCTGCGGGCACGATCACGATTATGAGCGAAGCTGGCCGGTGCGTGGCTGCAACCATAACGTAGGGCGTGACGCGGCATCGGCCGGCACACCTGTTGACACCTGCCAACCCCAACCCGTGGTCACCTCGGAACCCGCCAGCGGCCGATTCGACGCGACTCGCGGCACCATCCATTTGATTCTGGGCGGCGGTGGAACGAGCTC
>DASZVD010000131.1:0-2427 GCA_035547375.1 Steroidobacteraceae bacterium | reverse complement strand
GGAATTCCCTATGTTCAGACGCGCACCCAAAGACCCCAATCAAAAACAGGAGGAGCGTCAGGGCTTCTTCAAGCGCCTGCGCGCCAAGCTCAATCGTGGGCCGTCCTGGCTGACCTACGACCTGACCGACCTGTTTCGTGGGCGCAAGATCGACGCGCAAGCGCTGGAGGAGCTCGAGACGCGGCTCCTCAGCGCGGACGTCGGTGTCGAAGCGACCGAGCACATTCTGTCGGGCCTGCAGAAGCGGGTGGCGCGCAATGAGCTGGCGGACGTCCAGGCTCTCATCGTCGCATTGCGCGTGGCGATCACGGATATCCTTGCACCGTGCGCAAAGCCGCTGATCATTGACGACCGGAAAAAGCCGTTCGTGATCCTGGTCGTCGGCGTCAACGGCTCGGGCAAAACCACCACTATTGGTAAACTGGCACGCCGTCTCGTCGAGGATGGGCGCGAGGTCATGCTCGCCGCGGGCGACACGTTCCGCGCCGCCGCGATCGAGCAGCTCAATGTGTGGGCCGAGCGTTCGGGGGCGTCCTTCGCCGCGCAGCAGGCGGGCGCCGATCCGGGTGCGGTGGTTTTCGATGCGATGCAATCGGCTCGGTCGAAGGGCACGGACGTGCTGTTGGCCGACACGGCAGGGCGGTTGCACAGTCAGTCGCACCTGATGGAAGAGTTGAAGAAGGTCAAGCGTGTGATTCAACGTGTCGACCCTTCCGCGCCCCATGAGGTGCTGCTCGTGCTCGATGCGAACCAGGGCCAGAATGCGCTCTCGCAGGCGGTGCAATTCCATGAAGCGGTCGGCGTCACCGGGCTCGTGTTGACGAAGCTGGATGGCACGGCCAAGGGCGGTATCGTGGTGGCCATTGCGCGCCGGCTGGGGCTGCCGATCCGTTTCATTGGGATCGGCGAGCAGCCGGAGGATTTCGGCGAGTTCGACGCGCAGGCCTTTGCAACCGCGCTGGTGCAGGGGCCGGCGCCGGATGCGGGTACGCCGTTGCCCGGCGCGGCGGGCGGCTGATGGGGGCGTGACGACACGATGATCGCCTTCGACCGGGTGAGTAAGCGCTACCCCAACGGGCGCGAGGCGCTCGCCAACATCACCTTCAATATCAATACCGGGGAGATGGTGTTCCTCACCGGACGCTCAGGAGCCGGCAAGAGCACCGTGCTGAAGCTCATCGCGCTGCTGGAGCGGCCCTCGCGCGGTACGGTGCTGGTGAACGGAAAGAATACGAGCACGCTGAAAGCGCGGCACATTCCGGCCTTTCGACGTGGTATCGGCGTCGTGTTCCAGGACCACAAGCTGCTTGCCGACCGTCCCGTCTACGACAACGTGGCGCTGCCGCTCATCGTGGCGGCCACGCCGCTCAAGGAGGTCGACAAGCGCGTGCGCGCCGCGCTCGACCAGGTCGGGTTGCTGGGGAAAGAGGCGATGTTGCCTTACGAGCTGTCGGTCGGCGAGCAGCAGCGGGTCGGCATCGCCCGCGCTGTCATCAGCAAGCCGCCCCTGCTCATTGCCGATGAGCCCACGGGCAACCTCGATCCCGATCTCGCTGTCGAAGTCATGCGGCTGTTCCGACGCTTTCAGGATGTCGGTGTGACCGTCGTGGTGGCCACTCACGACCTGCATCTGGTGCGCGAGTTCGGTCAGCGCGAGATCGTTCTCGACAACGGCCATGTGCAGGATGGAGCGCAGGATTCGCTGCCGTCCGTGGTGGCTACGAGATGAGCCTCGGGGTCGCCGGAGCTCGTCATACACAAGCGTTGCTCGGCTCCGTGGGGCGCCTGGCGCGCAACCCGTTCGCCACGGTCATGACGCTGCTGGTCATTGGCTTGGCGCTGGCTTTCCCGATGGCGTTGCACCTCTTCGTCATCAACGCGCAGCTTGCCACAGGTGATTTCGCGGATGCCGTCGATCTGTCCGTATACATGAAGACCGGCGTGCAGCTGGCCAAAGCGCAGCAGCTGGCGAGCGATGCCCGCCAGCGCTCGGACATTGCCGAGGTCACTCTCATCCCGGCGGACAAGGCGCTGGAGGAGTTCCGCACCTACTCCGGATTCGGCGCGGCCCTGGAGGCGCTGAAGGAAAATCCCCTGCCTCATGTCCTGCACGTACGGCCGAAGCCCGAGGCGAGCTCGGCCGCGGCCTTGGAGTCGTTGCGACGTTATTTCGCTGCCTGGCCCGAGGTCGACGTCGTGCAGATCGACTCGGAGTGGGTCATGCGTTTCAACGCCATTCTGGACTTCCTACGACGCCTGCTCGTCATTGCCGCCGTGCTGCTCGGCGCGGGGGTGTTGGCCGTGATCGGCAATACGATCCGGCTCGAGATCCTCAATCGCCGCGCGGAGATCGAGGTCACGAAGCTCGTCGGCGGGTCGAACGGCTTCGTGCGCCGGCCGTTCCTGTACACCGGAGCGCTTTACGGG
>DASZVD010000130.1:0-7771 GCA_035547375.1 Steroidobacteraceae bacterium | reverse complement strand
AGACCCATCCGGGCATGATTTTACTCCTTCCCGGGAGGGAATGAGATAACCACAAGGGTTGGGTTGCGTGGTGCGGATTCAGCGCGAGCGGGGGTCGTGGTCGGCGCGTTCCGCATGAGCGCGGAATTCCTCCTCGTCCGGGTCGACGATGAAGGGTCTCTTGCGATCGGGTTGCGGGCTCGCCGCCTCCGATGTCTGCCACGACGGATCGTCTGATCGCGGAAGCGGTGGTGGGGCAGCTTGCGCCACGGCCGGCACGGCTGTTGGTGTTGCTGGCGTTTGTGACACGAGTGCGGCGGCCGTCGGGGCGAAAGGGCGCGCCGGAATGGCAGTGGATTCAGCTGTGGGGGCCGGCACCACCGCTGGCGGGGACGTCCGCGCTGCAGGCACCGTGTCCTGGGGAGCCCAAAGGCCGTTTTGCCATGACGAGATCCCGAGGGTGACGATGAAAACGCCGCCCGCGAAACCCCACAGAAGGAGCCGCTGATTCATGACGCTCCGAAAGCCTTGCGCAAGCCTCTGAGGGTAGGGTCAGAACATGACAGTTTTGTGCCAGCGTCAGCACGGCGCCTTCTCTGCGGCAAATTCAGCACGGCGCTGTCCCCGCAGCAAATCCAGACCCCTCACCTGGCGAGCTTGGCGCGCAGCTCGGCGGCGCTGAGTTGGCCGCCGGCGAGCGGCTGGCCGAGGTCGAATTCGCGCGTGCGGGCGAGCGAGCCGACGACGACCGGATCGAAACCCGCTTCGCGCACCAGCTGCTGAGCGATTTCCAGGGCCTTCGCGTCGTCACCGCCGATGGGGATCGCGATGCGCTCCGGTTGCCGGTTGCTCTCGGTCGCCAGGACGGCGGCGGGGATGCAATTGAAGGCGCGCACGATGCGGTTGTTGTGCAGAAACTCGGCCGTCGCGACCCCGGCTCCCTTCTGCTGCGCTGCCAGGGCCATGGGCCCATCCCGCCCCTCGATCGGATTGCTCGTGTCCAGGATGACTTTGCCGGCGAGCTCCGCGCGCAGCTCGGTGCCGAGCTGCGGCATCGCAGCGTACGGCACGGATATCAAAATGACAGTGCCGAAGGCGGCAGCCTCGTGCGGCGTCCCCGCGTGCGCACGCGGACCCAACTCGGCGACGAGACTCTTCAGCTGGTCAGGGTGGCGCGAGGACACGAAGACCTCGTGACCTGACTTCACCCAATACCGCGCCAACGAGCTGCCGATGCGGCCGGTTCCGACGATGCCGATCTTGAAGGGAGTCGGGTCGGGCGTGGCGCCGCGCGCGAGGGGCATGACACATCCCAACAGCAAGACGGCGGTCGCGGCGAGCAGGCGCAGGTTCGTCATGGCTTCCTCGAGTCTTTCACTGTTTGTCCTATTCTACGCGGCGCCTCATGCCTGTTGGGTCTGAGGAACGCGCTCGTAGCGGCTCAGGATCCACAGGGCAGCCGGCAGCGCCGTGAAGTCGGCGATCAGCGCCAGAACGAAGGCCGCCGCCGAGACGATGCCGAACTGTCTCATCGGCGGCAGGTCCGAGAGAGCGAGGGCGAGGAAGCCGCTGGCATTGATCAGGGTGGCGAACAGGATCGGGCGGCCGGCAATGAGCAGGGCGTGGCGCAGGGCCGCCGTGGTGGAGCCGGTCGTCTGGCCTTCCTGGAAGTGATAGAAAAAATGGATCTGGTCGTTCTCGGTCGCTCCCAGCACGGTGGAGCCGATGAGGATGGTGGCGATGTTGAGGGGGATGCCCGCCACGCGCATGATGATGAAGACCGACAGGATCGCGAACAGCGACGGAATCATGGTCATGAGGCGCGCCGCCGGGCTGCGGAACACGAACAGGAACGCGCAGAAAATCACGCTCGCGGTGAGGACGAAGCTCTCCGTGAGCGTGGGGAGCAGCCGGGTGGTGATCTCGCCCGAGACGACACCCTTGCCGACGAGATCGCCCTGCGCCGTGCGCAGGCCGGGGTCCGCCGCGCGAGCGTCGGCCCAGGTTTTGCGGATGAAAGCCTCGATCGAGCCGTGTTTGCCGAAGTATTCGCCGCGGCCGCGAATGCTGAGCCGCACGCTCGCGAGGTCCTGCACATCGATGTAGGCGCGCGCGCCGGGCTCCGTGAGGACGATCTGCTCGAGGCTGTCGGCCAGTTGGGGCCACGCGGCGGGGTCCGTCGGCAGCTGGTCGGAGCCTGACTGAATGTAACGTGCCCAGGTGAGCACCGAAGTGGGGCCGTCCACCGCGGTGATGCCGGGGCTGCTTTCGAGGCGGCGTGTGAGGAGGTAGACCGACCGCAGAAAGTCGGGGTCGAGCGCATGGCCGGGCGGGGTCCGGATCCACAGCTCCATGACGTCGAGGCCGTTCTCATCCTGGAAGCGGCGGGTGTCTTGCGCTACCCGCTCGCCCGGGTTCACGTAGGTGAGAGCATCGGTTTCGAGGGACAGCGGCGCTATCCTGCCCGGAATGCCGAATAGCGCGGCCCCGCCACACAGCATCAGCACCAGCGCGCCGACGACAAAGGCCCGGCGATGGCGGTGCGTGGCAGGGACCAGGTATTCCACGAAGCTCGCGAACAACTTACTCGCGGCCGCGCGCTCGGTGCGCAGTGGCGTGCGCAACAGGGACTGCAGCGCGGGAAACAACGTGAAGCAGCCCACCCAGGCGACGATCAGCCCCCCGGCAGTCCATAGTCCCATCTCACGCACGGGGCGAATATCCGAGACCGCCAGCGCCGCGAAGCCCACCGCGGTAGCGAACATCGATGCGGTGCACGGCAGGAACTTGTTTGCGAGTGCCCGCGCGTGGTGTTCCAACAGAGTCGGTGCGTCACCCGGCTCCATGTAGCGTGAGTGGATGTAAACGAGCGTCGCGGTGGTAGTCACCATGACGGTGAGGGGCACGAGGGTCGAGACCACCGAGTTCGTCCACCCGAAAATGCAGGCCAGTCCTACGGCCATGGCGACGACCGCGCCCAATGTGAGAATGATGGCCGCGAGCGCGCGGAGCGAGCGGTAGACCAGCAGCACCAGCGTCATGAGAAAAATGCCAAAGAGCGGCATGGAACGCTTCGTGGCCGAGCCCGTTTGTTGCTCCAGCCAGGCGTCGAGCCAGGGTGAGCCTACGCGGCGGATCGCGGTGAAGGGACCACCGGGTTTCTCGAGCGGCAGCACGATCGCATCGATGGCGGCAAGGGCGCTGTCGCGCTCCTCGGGTGTCTTCGTTCGCAACTCCACGCCAATGCCGAGATAGTGCTCGCCCAGCAGACCCGCTCGGCGGAACAGCGCTGTTCCGGTTGCGAACTTGCGCAATTGCTCGGCCTGTGCGGCGGTGATCTCACCGGTGCCGTCGGTCCGGCGGAAAAGGGTGATGAGACTGTGGGCTTCG
This sequence comes from Steroidobacteraceae bacterium, assembly GCA_035547375.1. Lineage (GTDB taxonomy): Bacteria > Pseudomonadota > Gammaproteobacteria > Steroidobacterales > Steroidobacteraceae > 13-2-20CM-66-19. The sequence continues at coordinate 4,402 of DASZVD010000130.1, read as the reverse complement.
ACGTGTGGAATTTTCGCAAGCGCTTGCTCGACGCCGGCGGCGGCGCGCAAGGCCGCGGGGCTCAGGGGATCCGGGGCTTCCAGCATGATCAGCGCCTGGTCCCCTTCGGGAAACACCTTGTCGAACGCCTCCGTGGCCCTGGCCACCGGATCGCCGGGCACGACGAGGCGGTCGATGGCCGAGTCCGTCGGAATCCGCATGGCGCCGTAGATGCCGGCGGCGGTCAGGAGCACGAAGGCGAGCGCAATCCCGTAGCGGGCGCGCAGAATGCCAAGGAAAATTCGCTGCATCTTGGGGAGGTGGGTGGGCCTGTTCATGATGGAGACGCGCTCGGCTGCGGCGCCACTCGAGCCTGCTGCGCGCGGGAATGATAGCCTAAAGCCATGAGCACCCTATTAGCTGCAGCGACCGCGACTCTCGTGTTCTGTGCCCCCGGCTATCCCGGAGGCGCCGGCGATGCCCAGCCCCTCGTGGATCGATTCGCCGGCGCGGCCGTCAAGGCGGCGGGCTGGCCTGCCGGGAGCCTTGCCGCAATTTACGATCCCACGGACGACGGGAGCATGGCGAAGCTCGCTGCCGCAGATGCGGCGCTGGCGTTCGTGCCGTATCCCTTCTTCGTGCAGCACGGCCAGCAGTTGCACCTGACTCCCCTCGTGCAGGCGGACGTCGCCGGCACCGGCACGCAGCAGCGCTGGACATTGGTGGCCAAGCCCGGGCGAGTCACGGGGCCCGCTTCGTTGGCGGGCTACACCATCGTCAGTGTTGCGGGCTATGCGCCGCAGTTCGTGAGGCATACGGCGCTCGAGTCGTGGCCGCTGGCGCCCGACGTCAAGATCCAATCGACCGGGCAGATCCTCAGCGCCCTGCGACGGGTGGCCAACGGAGAGCAGTCGGTGGCCTTGCTCGACCAGACACAGGCCGCGGCCCTGCCGACTCTCCCCTTCGCCAACAATCTCGAGGCCGTGACGCAGTCACCGCCGGTGCCTGTTGCCATCATCGCGGTGGTGGAGTCGCGAGTTCCGGCCGCCCGGGCCAAGGCGCTGCAAGCGGGATTGCTCCGCATGTCGCATGGAGAGGGTGCCGAGACTCTGGCGGCGCTACAGCTGAAGGGATTCATCTTGCCGCAGTTGCCGGCGACGCCGTGAGGGGAGTCGTTGCCGCGGCGCGGTGACGCTTTCGTCCTGGAATCGGCACGCGTGCGAAATTTTCTTCCCTGGGTGGCTGTGCTCGTGTTGGTTACCGCGTGCACGGTGCCGAAAAGGCCTGCTCCGGCCGGCGCGGGATCGAGTGCGCCCGTCGGCGGGGCGCCTGCGACTGTCGAAGAGCTGGCTGCGGCGATCAAGGCCGATTCGCGGCGCAGCGACAAGGAAACCGACGGCAAAGCCCGGTTACAGTTGGCTCAAGAAGCCAACGGCTATGCGGCATCCTGTATCGCGCAAGCGCCGCAAGCCGCGGCTTGCCTCTACGGGCAAGGAGTTGCTCAGGGTCTCGACGCACAGGCGCATCCAACACGAGCGTTGCCGCTGTTGAAGTCGATGCTGCAGTCCTTGAGCAGCGCTGAGGCTGCCGACCCCTCATACGATGAAGGCGGTCCTGCTCGCGTGCAGGCGTTGGTGTTGGCTCGCGCACCGGGGTGGCCGGTGGGTCCGGGCGATGCTGACGCGGCGGTCGAGGCTGCGCGGCGTGCGGTAAGTGTTCGTCCCGACTATCCGCCTAACCTCCTTGCTCTCGGCGAGGCGTTGGCAAAGACGGGAGATCCCAACGAGGCGCGGGATGCTTACGCCAAGGCGCGCGATGCGGCGCAGGCTTTGCCGCCGGGTGAGGACCGGGACGGCTGGGTCGCGGAGGCCGAGCGGGGCTTGCAGAAGAAGTAGCGCCGGCGACCGAGACAGGGACGCTCAGCCGGTGGCGGCGCGCCGGGCGTGCTGCTGCGGGCCTTGCTGCCGGGCGACCTGTATGATCGAGTCGAGGAATACCGCCAGGACCGCCTCGGCCGCATCCGCCGTCATGTCGGCGGGGCTCGACAGCATCGACAGCTTCACTCCTTCGAACAGGCTCATGAAGCCCATCGCCAGCGCTTCCGGCGGGACGGCCGGCGTGACGCCCACGCGCCGGTAAAAATACTCGATGAATCCGGCTATCTCGGCGCGCTTCTCGGCGATCAAGGCGTTCAGCTTGGCGCGAAACTTCGTATCCCGGGCGGCCAGCATCCGGGCCTCGGTCCAATTCATGAACGATTCGTTGTCGCGGTAGAGGCCTGCGTAGATGTCGCGGGTGCGCGCCTGGATGTGATCCAGCGAGAGCGCGTCATCACGCAACGCATCCAGCGCCGCGTGCGCCTTCGCGTGATCGCGGCGCAGCAGCTCGATGAACAGATCGCCCTTGCTGTTGAAGTTCGAATAGAACGCGCCCCGGGTGTAGCCGGCCGCCGCGGCGATGTCCTCCACGCTGGCCGCGCTCAATCCCTTGCGCGCAATCAGTTTTTGGGCGGCGTCCAGCAGGCGCTGCGTGGTCTGGTCGCGGCTGTCTTCGCGGCTGAGGCGTTTGCGGCTCATACGGTCATGCTAGCACATACGGTGAATCATTGGAATTCACTATCGTATGTAGATACAATACTGTATCCGAATACTAAGATGAATTGGCGGGACCGGGGCCTGGGCTGCGGGCCTGAGCCGCGGGGCCTGAGCTGCGGGCCTGAGCCGGGGCCGCGGCCGGTCTGGGCCGGGCAGTTGCGCGTGGCGGCGCAGCGAGGCGGAGGTGAGCATGAGTGCTGGAAGAGTCGTGTCGTGGAGCATCGCGGCGGTCGCGCTGCTGGCAGTGGCTGGGTGTGGCCGGAACGAGGCTGCCGCTTCGCCGCCGGCCGTCGTCGTAGCGTTGCCGGTGCGCCCGGATGCCGGAACGGCGGGCGGCGCGGCGATCCGTTACCCGGTCGAGGTGGCGGCGCGCTACTCGAACCCGATGTCGTTTCGCATCCCCGGAAAGCTCATCGAGCGCAAGGTCCGTAGCGGCGACACCGTCAAGAAAGGCGAGGCGGTTGCGTGGCTCGATCCCATCGACGCCGAGAAACAGGCAGCCAGCGCGCAAGCGGCTCTCGAAGCCGCGGAGCATCGTCTGCTGTTCGCGCGGCAGCAGCTGGAGCGCGACACCGCCCAGGCGGAGCGGAACCTCATCGCGACCAATCAACTCGAGCAGACGCAGGATGCCTTTACCGCGGCTCGGGCCGGGCGTGAGGAGGCGGCCGCGCAGCTGGTCGTGGCTCGCAACAATCTCCAATACAACACGTTGGTCGCCGATCACGACGGCGTGATCACCAGCGAGAACGCGGATACGGGGCAGGTCGTAGCCGCGGGCCAGGCAGTGTACGGGCTCGCGTGGAGCGGCGATACGGACGCGACCCTGGATGCCGCCGCCAGTGACCTCGGCCGGATCGCGATCGGGCAGAGTGCGACGGTCACGTTTCCGGCGTTGCCGGGGCAGCGGTTCGAGGCGCGTGTGAGGGAATTGGCGCCGGCTGCGGACCCGCAGAGCAGGACGTATCGGGTGAAGCTGACGCTGCTCAATCCCGGAAAAATGGTGAAGTTGGGGATGACCGGCGAGGCGATTCTGGCTCCGGCCGCGGCGGGACAGGCAGGCAGTGGCGGGGCGTCGGCGGCGGCAGGCACTGGGGCGGCGGGCGTTGGGGCGGCGACGTTTACGGTGCCTGCGACGGCGATCTTCCATCAGGGGAGCTCACCGGCCGTGTGGGTCGTCAATGACAGCTCGACGCTGGAGCTGCGGCCCGTCATTGTGAGCCGCTACACGGACCACACGATTGTCATCTCCCGCGGACTGAAAGACGGTGAGATGGTGGTGTTGGCGGGGGTGCACACGGTTTTTGCGGGGGAGCGGGTCACGCCGGTCAGGCCGCTGTTCGACGAGTCGGGGGACGTGGAAGCCCCCGCGGCGGCCCCCGCTGGGATAGGCAACGGAGCGACCGGAGCGGCGCGATGACCACGCTGCAGGGCGATCTCTCCGGCGCGGAGCTCGGGCCGTCGGCGGCGCCGCAGCCGCCGTTGATGACGCCAGCGGAGGCGAGCCGCCGGTTCAACCTGTCCAGCTGGACACTACAGCACCAATCCCTGGTCGTCTTCCTGATCGGCTTGCTGACGCTGTTCGGTGTGTTGTCGTACAGCAAGCTCGCACAATCGGAGGATCCGCCGTTCACCTTCAAGGTGATGGTGATCCGCACGCTGTGGCCCGGCGCGACCGCGCGCCAGGTGCAGGAAGAGGTCACTGACCGCATCGCTCGCAAGCTGCAGGAGACGCGCGACGTCGACTACATGCGCAGCTATTCGCGGCCGGGTGAGTCGACGTTGTTCTTCACGATGAAGGATACCGCGCCGCCGTCGGAGGTGCCTGAGAC
>DASZVD010000129.1:0-12532 GCA_035547375.1 Steroidobacteraceae bacterium | reverse complement strand
GCAGGAGCAGCGCGGCCGCGGTGAACACGACAGCGAAAACGAGCTGCAAGGCGACCAGCGACAGGCTCACGTTGCTGACGATTCCAATGCCGATGACATTCAGGACGGTCACCCCCAGCAAGGTGCCCAGGATCACGGCGGCTGCCGGTATGGCAGGAAACTGCGCGTGCACATACACGGCGATGACGAGATAGTTGATCGCCGGCAGCAGCAGATAATCGAGCAGCAGCGCCCACCCGACCATGAACCCCGCCCGCTCACCAAAGGTGCCGCGAGCATAGGCATAGGCAGAGCCCGCCGATGGAAACGCGCGTACGAGGTGGGCATAACTGCAAGCGGTGAACACCATCGCCACGGTGGTCACGAGATATGCCGTGGGCAGGTGCCCCGCCGTCATCTGCGTGACCGGACCCAGTGTCGTGAACACGGTCAACGGAACGAGATAGGCCAGGCCAAAGGCCACCAGCGCCCCAGTCCCCAGCACCCGTTTCAACTGTCCGCCGCTTTCTTTGTAGTAGTCCGTGTCGTGGGCAACCGGTTGCTCGCTCAACGCTCATCCCCCCGTCGTACCCCTGCCGATGGAATATATGGGAGAATCATTGTCATGAGCTACATGCTACTGATCGTCGAAGAACAGGGTCAGCGTGCGACACGCGATCGGGAACAAGGTGAGCAGGTCTACCAGCGTATGCTGGACTATACCGAATCCCTGCAGCGCAAAGGCGTGCTGGTGAGCAGCAATTCGTTGCGCACGGAGGCGACCCGCCTGCAGGCGCGAGCGGGAAAGCTTACGGTCATCGACGGCCCCTTTACCGAAACGAAGGAGCTCATCGGCGGATTCTTCCTCTTGAGCTGCGACACCTACGAAGAAGCCCTCGAGCTTGCACGACAATGCCCCGCGGCGGAGTGGGCCCGGGTCGAGATACGGGGTGTGGGTCCCTGCTACCTGTGACCGGGAGACTGCCCCGGCAGGCCACTCGACTCAGCGATCCTGGAAGGAAATCGAATCGGCGGGAATCATGATCGTCGGCGAGTCGTCATCCTCTGCCAGCGGCCGCACTTCCACGGTCTCGGCGCTCAGGGCCGCCGGCTCGAACGGTTGCTGTGACCACAGCCGGTGAAACGCGGCAGGCGCTTCCAGCGGCTTGCTGAAGTAATACCCCTGTCCGTACTCGCAGCCCATCGCCTGCAGGGCACTGGCGACGGCCTCCGACTCGATGACTTCGGCGATGGCGGTGAGCCGCAGGCTGCGGGCCATCTGCACCATCGCGGCGGTCAGCCCGGTCGTAGCCTGGTCGGGCCCGGTCCGGGTGACCAGCGGGCGGTCGATTTTCACGAAGTCAAAGGGAAACAGCTGCAGGTGGCTCAACGAGGAATACCCCGTGCCGAAATCGTCGAGCATCAGTTGCAGGCCCATCCCATGGAGCTTGTCCAGGGTTTCGCGCGCGGCGGCGACGTTGTTGATGAGCGCGGCCTCGGTCAGCTCGAACTTCAATAGACTGGCCGGCAGCTCGAGCTGATCGATGCAGTGGGCGATGTAGTCGCCCAGCCCGGGGTCGCGCAAGGTGGCCGGCGAGAGGTTGATGCTGATGAAGAAAGGGCGGTCCGCCGTCAGGCGCTGGCGCCAGTCGAGCGCCAGGCGACACACCCGCAGGATGACCCACCGCGCGATCGGCCCCATCAGGCCCGCGTCTTCTGCGATTCCGAGAAATTTCTCGGGCGTCAACACACCTTCCACGGGATGGTACCAGCGCAGCAGGGCCTCCGCGCCGATCATCCTCCGGGTGCGCAGCTCCACGATGGGCTGAAACAACAATTGCAGCTCGTGCTTTTGCAACGCGATGTGCAGGTCGGCCTCGAGACTGACGAGCGTGGCGGCCTGACCCGCCATGTTGGGAGTGTAAACGACTATCTTGTTTTCCTGCTGGCGTGCGGCAACGGTGAGCGCCAGGTCGGCCTCGCGCATGACGTCCTCCACGCGCTGTTGACCCGACTCGGCGAACGTAACGCCGATCGTCGCGGATACCAGCAGGCGCTTACGCCGCAGCTCGAAAGGTGATTGCAGTTTCTGCCGCAGCTCCGCCGCCAGCTTGAGGACCGCCTCGGTCGAGGGCGCTTCCGGCAACAGGATGGCCAGCTGGTCCTCGCTCCACCGCGCCAGCACTCCGCCGAATGCGGTGGCGGGCCCCTCGAAGTCGCGCGCGGCCTGCACCATGAGCTCATCGCCGGCCGTGTGGCCCAGCATGTCGCTGATGACCTTGAACCGCGACACGCCCACCAGGACGACCGCGATGCGTTGCCGGCGTCGAGTGCGCAAGTCGCGCAAGGCTCGATCCAGCTGATCCATGAAGCAGCGCCGGTTGGGCAATCCGGTGAACGCGTCGTGAAAACGCGCGTGCTCGAAGGTCTCCTGCAGGCTCAGGCGTTGTTGCACCTCCCGCGCCAGCTCCTGGTTGGCCGAGTGCAACCGCTTACGGGCGCCGGCCAGCCTGGCCTGCGCCCGTTGCAATGCGTGCGACAGATCGTGGACCCCGAAGGCAAACAGCCAAGCGAGAAAGGCCAGCAGTCCGATCTGCGAAGCCAACCTCGTCGGCGCATACCATCCCTCGTGCGGCCGCAGGGCAAGTTGCAGGTAGCTGCCCGGAATGGCCGGAATGAGCCCCGCCGGCAGCCGGATAGTGGCGGCCACGGCATCGCTCACCGGTTGCCTCTCCGAGGTGACGAAGGACCTCGAGCGGGCGCTGCGCGGCTCGATTTGCGCGAGCTCGAAATCGTAGCCCATGTCGACCAGGCGCCCGAGGTGCGCAGGTGCGATCAGCGCATTGAGATTCGCGTACGCGACCGACCATTCCTCCGGCCGCGCGGCAGCGGAGGCAGCAGGCTTTGCGGCGGGCACTCGAACCGCCACGAGCCAGTCGCTGCCTTGGCGTATGGGTCCCAACACGGAGGGTTGGACTGCTGCGGGTCCGGACGCCAAAGCCGCCCACTCTCCTGCAATCGATGCCGCGAGCCCAGCCTCGGCATCTCGTACTGCGATCACCTGCCCATCCGCTCCCAACCAGAAGGCCCCCGGCGTCAACGGCCACGGGCCCGGGCCGCCTGAATCCGGCGACTGATCCGCTCGCAATTGTTGCTGCCGTCTTGCAAGCCGTGCGAGAGCCGCCAACCGAGGCTCGATCTTGCCGACAAATCCCGCAGCGAGCCCCGCCGCCCGCTCCCGTGCCAGCGCTTCGTGATGTTGCACGCTGAGATAGATGAGGCGGGAGCCGGCGCCGGTCACGACTGCCAGCACCGCGACGGTCAACAGCCAGCCCGATCCAGTTGCGCGACCGCGTCGCTTCACCGCCTGGCTCCCAGCGAGCCGAGACGGAACATGAAGCTCAAGGTCAACGTCGCCCGCTTGCTGCCTGACAGATTGAGGTAGTCGGCGGTCAGGCTCACGTCGGTACGCCGCGCCAGTGTTTTGGATACCCCGGCGTATCCCTCCCTGAGGATGTGGCCCGGAGAGACGATGCCGAGGGCGATGATGGTCGGCGAGGCCCGGCCGTAGGATCCGCCTGCCAGCAGGTTGACCGTGGAGCTATATCGATCGACACGCACGGACGTCAGCTGTGTTCCCAGATTGCCGCCCGCCGAGTCGGCGTAAGAAACGGTAGTCAGCCAGTGCGGCGTCCAGAGATAGGAGACCGCGACCTTCGGCAAGTTCCCGTGTGTCGTCTCGACATCGATCCGCCGCGCCTCGACGAGTAGGGACAGCTTATGAAAATAGGTAGCCGCCACGCCCGCGGCTTCGATGTGATATTTGAGAGGGTGAGGCCCATCGTCGCCTGCTCCCTCGTGGCCCTCAGCATAAAAACTGTACCGCCCGGTACCGATCTCCCGCGAGAGAGAGCCGAGCAACGTACCGAACGTCCACTGCGCATCACCCAGCTTCTGATGCTCGGCGCCGAGGGTCACAAGCGCGTCGGGGTCGAAGTTGTGCAGCCACGCCAAGGCTCCGCCGCCACCCCCCGAGGTTCCGGTCAGAGTCGAGCCATTCCCGGTGACAGAGATGCGATCCGATGCCAGCGAGCTGTCAGCCACCGCGGCGCATGGCGCCATCACACCCAGTATGGCCACGGTCACGCGCAAGGCGCGCCTCATCGTAGAGGCCTCAGCACGCTGGTGCGGATAGTCGACCCAGCTCCATAGGGGTCGTTCGCCTCCACACGGGCCACAGGGACGAGCGACACGGAGAACACCTGATGCTCCTCACCCGGCAACAGCACCGCCGAGCTGGTCACCTGGAACAGCCGCGGACCGATTTCCATGTGCAACTTGCTGCGGCCCGACAGGCCCGGCTCCCACCACTGCTGCGCCCCCTGCGAGACCTGCAACAGACGGCCGATATCCACACCCACCTCGAGATCGGCGAACAGGACTCGGGCGGGCTTGTTGAATGTCACGACCCGTCCGCCACCCTCGATGAGGATGGCCGCGTACTCTGAAGTATCGAGCACCGACCGGACGTAAAAGGCCTCCGTGACATCCTCGAGTGTCAGCAATGCGAGGCGGCGCCCCTTATGGGCGAGGTGGACCACCCGCACCTCGCACATGTGCACCTGATTTCCGACGTGGAGGACCGTCCGCTGCACCGAGCCGTCATTGCCGCCGATGAGCTCCTGCACGATGTCCGGATAAGTGAAGCGCAGCGCAGCGAAGATCCTGGAGCCCGTCAAAGCCTCGGTCTCAGGGCGCAAAAACGTGCGCGCGCTGTCGCTCGCGGCCACGACGAGCTGGGTCTCCGGGTCCACGAGCAACACCGGCACCGGCAAGCGCTCGATCAGCCCCTCCCATAGCGCCTGGGCCCGCTCCGTTTCGGCCTGCGCCAGCATGGCGCGGGCGTTGAGACGCTCGAACAGGCTGCCGATGTACTCGGCTGCGAAGGCGCACGCAAAGAGTAAGACCGCGAACACCTCCAGCAGGACCACATAACTCGACGGCGCGTACGAGCCCATGAAGGCCGCCTGCGTCGCACTCTCCCCGGTGCCGAACAGCGCCGTGAGCCAGGCGTCGCTGCCGACGAAGCCGGCCGCGTACCAACGCAGCTCCGGCGACTCACTCAGGGCGACGAAGGCCGTGACCAGGACCCCGGCAGCGGCAAGAAAATACGGGTGCCAACGGGACAGGAAAATGGAGCTGACCACCGGCAGGGCCAGCACCATGGGAAAGATCGGGTTGCGCAAGGCTCCGGCATGGGCCCAGATGAAGCCGATCGCCGCGATGCCGGCGAGACTGAGCAGTGTCAGGATCGGATCGTGCCATTTTCCAGGGCGGTGTCCCGGCGAGCCGAGCAGCGAGAAAGCAACGTGTATGCCGCCCAACGCCAGCAGCCCCCACGCCGCCATCGCGACATCCACCTCGAAATCGCTCGCGAGCCACGGCAGCGCCGTGGCAACGAGAATGGCCACGATGGTCAGCAGCCAGGTGTCGTCCAACAGGTGCACGCGCGGGTGGTGCCACAACGGCTGCTGCAGTAACTGAGTTCTCTCGACTTCCGGTCTCAAGGGATACCTCCTGCTAGCGAAGCTGTGCGGTATCGGCTGCCGTTGCCTTGGTGGCGCCCACCGGCTTCTCGAAGGTATTGTCTTCGAGGAACGGCTTCGACTGCACCTTGTCGCCGCCGGCCGGCGGCTGAAAATCCTCGACGTGCAGTGCAAAGGCATGGGGGCGCAGGACCTGGTTGCGGCGCAGGATGGGCGAGTCGCCGACGATGTCGATCCCGTTGAATTTGGGCTCGATGATGGTGTTGTCCACGACCGTGGTCACGCCCTTGGCATCGCCCAACACGAACGCGAAGCCGTAACCGCAGTTGTGCAGCCTGTTCGACTTCACGAGGATGTCCGATGAGTTACGGACCATGACACCGTATGCGGCGAGCCCTTCCAGCTCGTTGCCCTCGATCACCGCTCCATGGGCTCCTTCAGCGACAATCCCCATTGCCGCCCCGCCGTCGATGTGATTGCCCCGGACTACGGCACCCTTGCCGATGAGGTGTACGCCGGCTTCCTTCACATTGATGAAGTCATCGTGCTCGATGAGTACCGGCACATTGCCCGCCACGATTCCCGTGCCGTTCCCGGTGAGCTTGTTGTCGTGAATATCGATCGGCTCGTCATGAGAGTCGGGCGCGCTGCGCACCGCCCACACTCCCGCATCCTTGTTGTCCACGAATTCGTTGTTCGTCACCGCACTGTCGCGACCGGACGCCGCGAAACGGACCGCCACGCGGTTCTTCGTGAAGCGATTGCGGTCCAGCAAGGTCTGGCTGGCGTTCTCGGCAATCTCGATCCCCACATCGCACGAGGAAATGGTGCTCGAGGACAGATGAAAGCGCGTGGCCCGCACCAGCACGCCAGCCGCCGGACAACCCGTGATCGACAGCCCCTCGACGGTCGTGTCCGGGCCGGACACGTCCAGGACCGGCCCGGAGCTCAAGGCCCTGGCATCGATCTGCGCACCGGCGCTCGACGCCTGAATCCGCACGCCGTGTCCGTTGACCAGGGCGGGCAGCGCGGTGTACAGCTGAATGTGCGGAACGTCGATCGAGATGCCGGCCGGACCGCTCGCGGCGGCCACGATGAACAGCGCCTCCCGCAAGGTGCCGGGGCCCCGGTCGCCTGCATTGGTGACGTGCACCAGCACCTGTCTCGCGGCCACCTGCTGCGGCCTGGTGTGCTGCGACTCGTACCAGCGACCCGCCGCCACCACGACGGCGAGGACCACGAAGACACCGATAGCTACCGCTGTACGCTGTCTGGGAGTCACGGCTATACCCTCCCCGGCCTCGCGCGCAGCACGAACACTGCGTGCCAGGAGGCCCGCGGACACCAACGCCCCAACAGCCCGTTCGTGGGTAAGGACAATACGGTCGCCAATGCAATGAGTGCCATGGACAGCCGCTGCGGAAGCGAGCGCAGGTGCGGCAGCAACCATGAGCGCCAGGGCGCCGGATCAACCCCGGCGACCACGCTCACCTGCAGCTCGCACTCGCGGAAGAGATCCAGGTAGCTGGCGCGCGGACGCGCTCTAAAAACTGTCGTGTCGCAGCGGTTCACGCGCATCGTGGGCGCCGCTTCCAACAAGACGATCCGTCCGCCGGCAGCCAGGCGTGAGCGCATGCCAACGAGCGCGGCACGCAAATGGCCCGGGTCGAGAATATGTTGTAATACTGTGACGGCCAATATCAGATCGAACTCGCCCTCGACATCGAGAGTCGCCGCGTCGCCGACACGGAAGCGGCACCGGTCCGCGACACCATCGTCACCCGCACGGCGACGCGCTTCATCGATCATCGTTGGACTGATATCGACGCCGGTTACCACCGCCCCGCGCAACGCCAGCAACCTGCTCCAGCGTCCAACGCCACAGCCGATATCCAGAACACGAGCTCCCCGGGCCACCCGCAACCAGGGCACGAGCGCGAGACGCTGCTCCCAATCGATCGCACGGTTGTAGAACAGGGGCATGCCGTAGGCGCACACCGCCGCCAACCCGGCGCCCTCGCCGGCGAAACGGCGCGCCCGGTCTTCCCAGTACAGATCCGGGACATACGAGGACGGTGCCGGCGTCCCCCGCACGCTCATTCGCGGACCCTCAGGCGCTCGCCGTTCGGGTGCGGATCCAACGGCGACTCGTAGTGATCCTGATAGAGCCGCCGCCCGAACAATCGCTGGGTGAAGAAATTCCCGAACCCGATCGTCATGGGCACGATGTGGGTGAGCGCGTAACACAGATACAGCGGCACGATGGGCGCGGCGTAGGCTCGCTCCAGCTTCGGCACGCTCGTGAACAGCGCCACGACGCCGAGGGCGAGGTAGCTGCTCACCGCGGCGGTAAAATAGGTCGGGCTGATACGGCCCTGCGAGACGAACTGGTCCAACAGCAGCTCATCGAGGCCTGCCAGGAAGCTCAGCAACAGGAGCGCCGCGCCGACCATCTTCACCAGGTGCATGGCCAGGCACATGCCCCCCAGATAGAGCAGGTAATGATAGGTCGAGAACAGCGAGCGCCGGCTGATCCGGACGATCTCCGGAAAACGCTCGACATAAACCTTCAGCAGCCCGTGATACCAGCCGACCCGCTGGGAGAACCAGCCGCGCAGCGTTCCGGGCCCCTCGGTGCTCACGACCAGCCGGCCGTCGTAGTAAATGCGCTCGCCCCGGTTCAGGAGAATCACCGCGTTCTCGAAATCTTCCGCGTAGACCGACAGCGAGTGCTCCTCCAGCACGCTCTCCAGAGCGCCGCGCCGATAGATGGAGATGCCGGAAGTGATGGTGAAATCCGCCAGGCTCTCCCGCCCCACACGGAACGACAGCGCGTACTCGAACGCCTGAAAGCGGGCGAGAAAGCCGTCCGGCTCGATCATGATGCGCGGACAGGCGGCGGCGGCCCCGGACTGTTGGAAATCGCTGACGAAGCGCTCCAGCTCGATCGCGCTTCCCTCGCTCCGCCCCCGTATGCGTACGTCCGGATCCACCACCAGCACGGTTTCGATGTGAGCGGGAAGCCACTCGAGGAGCTTGCGGAGGGCTCCCGGCTTGCGCCTGTTGATGCCGTCATCGAAGCAACGCCAGCCGGCCTGGCGCAATCGCAGGACGGTGTTGTCGGTGGAGCCGTCGCTGATGAGCCAGGTCCGCTCCCGGTAGCGGCCGAAGGCCTGCGTGAACTCCTCCAGGTGGTCTTCGAGATTGAATACCGAGGCAATGATGGCGAAGTGTGAAGCGGGCACGCGGCTCGCGCCGCCCGGAATGACCGCCGCGAGATTGATGGACACGTTGGCGACACGCCCGCCCTCCAGGACATCACTCACCGCCGCCGTGTGACGCCGGCGCATATAAAGACGCAGCGCGAAATCCATCGCGTCGGTGTAGACGATCAGATTGGCGATCGCGAATACGAAGAGCGAGAAGCCCTGCGCGCGCGCGTTCACGATCGTCAGCGCAATCCAGCCGGCGAGCAAGCCACAAACCGCCAGCGGCGGCAGGATCGTCCAGGCGACTCGCTGGGCTGTCATGCGCCAACTGTGGCGACCCGCGCCGGATTGCGCCGCAGCGAGGGCAGACGCAAGTTCAGCTCGCGGAGCACTTCAGCCTCGGCTGCAATGTGCCGCTGCCCGTGTTCCGCCATGATGGGCAGGGAGCACAGGATCCACAGCAGCGAGCGCACCCGGGACGGCAGATGAGCGCCATCGTTCTCGAGACTTTGCAGGGCGGCCTCGAAGCTGCGCTCCAGCCGCAGAATGACCTCCGCCACGCCCGGATCGACGGGCAGGATCTTGGCCGGCTGTTGCCACGAAATGCCGGTTCCCGCCACCTCGCGCAACGCGTACCGCACGTGCCGAGCGAGGCTCGAGTCCTGCGACAGGGCAGCCCCGGAGAAGGGAATGACATAGGGATACATGCCAATCTCACAGCCCCGTTGCAACCAACGAAATCCCTCGCGGAGGGTTTCGGCGACGTCGGCGAGACTGGCCCGGGGCGAGCTCAGGATCAGATCGAGGAACGGGGTGACGCCGAGATCCAGCGCCGTGGACAACATCGGCTCGATGTGACGGTGAATCTGCGCCTTGTTGAACTCCTCCAACACCCGGCGCGAAAAGCTCTCGATGCCGAAGCCCAACACGCGGAAGCCCGCGCGGCGCATCGCGGTCAACCGTTCGGGCGACATGGCATCGATGCGATTGGTGCTGATGAACTGCAGATGGGCGGGAATCCGCCCGGTGCGCTTGGCCGTTGCGATCCCCTCGCACAGCGGCAGAATCCGCTGGTCGCGGGTGTAACAAAATATGTCGTCCTGGAAGATGATGGTGCGCACACGCGGATGCGCCGCCACGATGCGCTCGATCATGACCAGACACTCGTCCGCGTCGAGCCGTGCTATGGATGCCACGCTCCCCTGCGCCTCGTGCAGAAAGTTCGTGGCGGAGCAGAATGTGCACCCCATCGGACAATAGTTCAAAGTGATCAGGCGCACGGAGCGGATCTCGGCAAGGTGCGCCTCACGCGCCGCCTTGCTCGGGAGCGCGCCGACACGGTAGGCGGACTCGAGCCGCTCCCAATAGGCGGCATACGGCATGCGCTCGTAGGGAATGCTGAAGATGGCCTCGCGCAGCTCCTGGCGGTTCAAGGCGCGCTGCGGCAGCGAGATCAGCCGCCCGTCCGCGGCGCGCTCGGCTGTTCCCGCAACACCGCCAGGAGGCGCTCCGGTCCGCATTCGCGTCAGCAATTCCTGCAGCGGCCGCTCGCCCTCACCCAGGACGACGAGATCGAACGGACCCAACTCGAACATCAGCTCGGGACGGAAGGTCGCCTCCATGCCCCCGGCCACGATGAGCACTTCCGGTGCAACCCGGCGCACGAGGTGCGCCAGCTCCAGATCGAAGCGCAGCGTCATGCCCGTCGTGGAAACGCCGACGACATCCCACCTGCGGGCGCGTAATTCGCGCTCCAGCGCCTGTTGCGGCGCTCCCGGACAGCAGTTGGGATCGAAGACCTTGGCCCGGAATCCGGCGGACTCGAGCGCTCCCGCGAGCCGCCACACTCCCAGGGGCGGCGCGAGAAAGGTGTATTCTCCACACAGCGGATCGTAAGGACCGATCAGCAGCACGCTCGGCGAGCCGTTTGTCGTCACTTGTCGTCGGCTCCTGCTGTCCCCTGGCGATGTTCTTGCGGTTGACTTGTCGCGAGTCACGCTCTCGTTTACGCAGGTGTCGCAAATAACATTCCTACCGCGCACACCTGGGCCGTCAGCCCGGCGGCTACCGGAAGCGGGAGGTGGGGTGTTTGAATCGAGCCGGCCGGCCGCGCCGCCGCGCTCGAGCGGATCATAGGGCTATCTGCAAATTAGATCGTGCCCGGCTCGGGTGGACGGCATACTGCGCGGCGATTCTCATAGCCGCCTGGCTGGAGCGCCTGGATGAGACCGCGTCGACGAGACTCCCAAAGAACAGCGCCCCCCGATTCGGCGGCACGCACCGCCCGCTATCGCAACCTGGTCAATCCGTTCGAGCCGACCCGGATATTCTCGGCGGACCAGATCGAGAGCATCCATCTGGCCGCCTTGGGGATGCTCGAGCGGCAAGGCATGCGCGTGCTGTCGCCGCGGGGCCGCGCCGCCCTGGCAGCGTCGGGAGCTGCCGTGGACGAGTCCACTCAGATGGTTCGTCTCGATCCGGGTTTGGTAGCGAAGGCCTTGACGACCGTGCCGGCCGAAGTGGAGCTGGTTGCGCGCAATCCAGCACGATCCTGCCGCGTCGGCGGGCGCCATGTCGTCTTCGCCCCCGTTGCAGGTCCGCCCAGCGTGAGCGACCTGGTGCGCGGAAAGCGCACTGGCTCGATCGAGGACTTCCGCGACTTCGTCCGGCTTTCGCAGTCCTTTGACGTCATTCACACACTGGGACAGATGGTGGAGCCGCAAGACGTCCCGATGTCGGAGCGTCACCTGCAAACCTCGCTCGCCCAGCTCACGCTGGGCGACAAGGTCCCCTACTTCTACTGCCGGGGCGATGCGCAGTTGGAGGATTGCTTCGCCATGGCGCGTATCGCGCACGGCATGGATGAAGCAGCGCTTCCCACCCGAGCGCTTTGTTACACCATCTGCAACACGAACTCGCCGTTGCAGCTGGATGTGCCGATGACCGACGGCATCGTCAAGTTCGCGCAGTGCGGTCAACTGGTGATCGTCACGCCCTTTACTCTGGCCGGCGCCATGGCCCCCATCACGCTGGCCGGTGCCTTGACGCTCGCACACGCCGAAGCGCTGTTCGGCATCACGTTGACTCAAGTCGTGCGGCCGGGCGCGCCGGTCATGTACGGCAGCTTCACTTCGAACGTCGACATGAAGTCCGGATCGCCGGCATTCGGCACACCCGAGTATACGAAGGCCGCCTTTGGAGCCGGCCAGCTGGCGCGTCGTATCGGCGTCCCCTGGCGCTGCTCGAGCGCCACCGCCTCCAACGCCCCGGACGCGCAAGCCGTCTACGAGTCGCAAATGAGCCTGTGGGGCGCCTTGCTCGGCGGCTGCAACTTCATCTTGCACGCCGCGGGCTGGCTGGAAGGCGGACTCACGGCCTCGCACGAGAAGTTCATTCTCGACGTCGAGATGCTGCAGATGTTTGCGGAGATCTTTCAGCCGGTGGCCACCTCCCCCGAGGAGATCGCGGTCGAGGCGGTCGAGGAGGCCGGAATCGGGGGCCATTTCTTCGCCACGGCGCACACCATGCAGCGCTATCGCGATGCTTTCTACAGTCCGCTCGTATCGGACTGGCGCAACTACGGCGCCTGGTTCGACGACGGCGCGAAGACCGCCACCGAGCGGGCGAACGCGGTCGCGCGCGACACCCTGGCGGCCTTCCAGCCGCCGCCCCTGGACCCCGGTGTCAGTGAAGCCCTGACCGAGTTCGTGGCACGCCGCAGGCGGGAAGGTGGCGCCCTTCCGGTATCCTGAGGGATGAGCCGCAGCGATCCTGCAAGCCTGCACCACCGCCGGTGCC
>DASZVD010000128.1:0-34227 GCA_035547375.1 Steroidobacteraceae bacterium | reverse complement strand
AGCTATCTGTGCGGCGGGTTGTGGTTTGGACCGGTGCTTTCGTCGGTGCAAGGGCTGGTGCCGCGGGAAATGCGCGCCACGGCCGGGTCGATCGCCTTGTTCATTGTGAACATCATCGGCCTGGGTTTGGGCTCGCTGGTGGTCGGCAAGTTGTCGGACACCTTCAATCAGGTCTTCGGCCTGGGAGCGGCCGAGGGCGTTCGCTGGGCCTTGGGCGTTTCGGCCTGCTTCGCGGTGGTGCCCGCCTGGCTGTTCTGGCTGTCCCGCGCAACCGTTCGCGAGGACATGGTGAGCTGATCCGCGCTTGCCAGGCAGTTGCGGGCCTAACACGACGGCACGCACGAGCTCGCCGCGGGTGAGTTGTACGATTTCGTCGCGGGGCTGGCGCCCCGCATTCACCGGATGCGGCTCCTGCACAAGGTCGTTGAGTTCCTCGGAAATAAGGCGCAGTGTTGGGTGCCGGCTCGTTGATCCGCGGGCCCTGGCCGGATGAGGAGTAGCCGCATGGACGATACGCTGCGACGCCGGCCATCCGTACGCGATTGAGGCAGCGAACTCTACCGCGTGGTCGGCCGTGCCGTTGAGGCGCTACTTTGAGTCGTAGTCGCGCGGGAGCGCAGGAGTTCGGGTGAAATGAATCTCAGCTTGATCGATGCTTTCGGAAAATTCGGAGCGAAGCCGAGCAATCGACTGCGGGGGCTTTCCGCAATGGCCGCTGACGGAGCGCTGGTGCTCAACTGCCAGCGGGCCTATTTCGCGCATCCTTCCCGAGGTGTGCTGCGCTACGAAGACAGCCTCTCCAGGGAATCCGCTGAATCCAAGGATGCACAGCTTCTGGGTCAACACCTGACACTTGCGCGTGATGGCGCGCTCCCTGTGCGGATGGTGGTGACCTCCGTGGAAGAGAAGACCGGCAAGAGCAGTCGCCGTTGCCACGTGCGGACCGATTTGATCGGCAAGGTCGTGACGTTCGACGGCGACCGTTTCGTCATTGATTTCACACGGGCACAGGCAATGCGTCAGCGTGCCCCGCTCACTCCCGGCGATCGCAAGTAACGGTGCTCAACCGCCGTGCTGATACGTCACGGTGAATGCGTAGTGGAGCTGCAGCTCGCAGGGGATTCTGGAGGCGTGCCGGTCGAGCCGCTGGCCGGAGCATTTCAGCACCCCTTCTGCCTCGGTCGCTCGATTCGCCAGTACGGCGCTTACGGCATCGGTGAGATCGAACTGCCCGTCGCAGTCGGCATAGGGACAGGGAAAGCCGAAAAAAGCCCGCGCCGGAGGGTGCAACACGTGTGACTGGGCTGCGGGGATGTTCGCTGTCGTACCCTCGAATTTCAACTCGAGGCGAAGCTGCTGTACGGCAGGAAACGCCGTGCGCAGCGGCAATGCGGCTGCGCGGTCGCGACGCAACCGCTCCATGCGCTCCTGGCGCAAGGCCGCTGGACTGGATGAGGCGAGCCTCACGTTTGGCTCTCGGGACTCGGCTCGCGCGAGCCTCCAGGCTCCTGCGCCGTGGCCGCCGGGGTCTCTTCTCCCGGAGCGTTCGGCCGGGCTGAGCGGCGTTGTTGCTTTTCCTGTTGGCGCGCCTTTCTGGCCACTTCCTTCTGCTTTCGCGCCTGGTGGTAGTTAGGTTTCGGCATCGGCTCTCCGTAGTCGTGGAGGTGGGTGGGAGCATTGGGCGCGGCATTCACGGCCGGCTACGCTCGGACGAGACGTTGGAATGCCCGAAGGCCAGGCGGTCGAGGCGGGCGCGACGCGCCTATTATACGCCAGAATCGGATCGTCGGCCGGTGATATTGAGGATCGGCGAGCAAGCCGCTAATCCGCTGGGCTTTTCTCGCCCTTCCTGGGGCTCAAGAGGTGCCAATATTGTCCCGGCTCGAGAGTTGCGGCAGTTTTACCAGGCGGAAATACACGAACAAAGTTACGAGCGCAGCGATTGTCCAGCTCAGCGCGGTCGTCTGCAGGCCGTAACAGGATGCCATGACGCTGCAAGACAACACGCCGGCCAACCACGCCATCGGCTCGCCCCCGATAGCCTCGAAGGGCCTCACGAGCTCCGGCCGTGCCCGGCGCAGGCGGATAAAGGAGACGATGAGCAGAAGATGCGAGACACTGATTAGAAAGATGAACACGACCATCACGGCGTCGGGGGGAAAGGCCGCCGCAACCATGCCGATCAGCGCGACCAGAGCCAGGGCGCTGGCCGGCGCGTGCCTCCGGTTTGTCAGAGCGATCCAGCGAGGCAGGTCGCCGGCGCGCGACAGGTGATAGAACTGGCGCGATCCCGCGTAAATCAACGAAAAGAATGTCGCTATGAGCGAAAACAGGGCACCGAGGCCGATGATCTTCGTCATGACTGCGGCGGCTGGGCTCGCCGGCTGAGAGCCGACGACGGTCAACAGAGGGTCGTTGGAGGGGCTCAGGCGCGCCACGCCGGCGCTTCCAGTGGCCAACAGCAGCACGGAGATCCCGATCACCGCTGCAATTCCGATTGCAGTGATCAAGGCCTTGGGAAGGGAAGTCGTCATATCCTTCATCTCGGATGCTGCATGCGCCGCCTGCTCGACGCCGAGGAAGAGAAACAACGCGTATGGAATGCATTGCACCGCGCCTGTCACGCCGTGCGGGAAGAATGCATTGGCCACGCCCGGACCTCCCACCATCCAGTTGCTGATGCGGAACGTAGGAGCTGCAAAGAGACAGAGCGCCGTAAGGACCGCGACGGCGACCGCGCCAGTGACCATGGTCAGCGCCACAGCATCACGTGCGCCGCGCAGTTGTAGGGCGATCACGATGATCATGATGCCTGCCTTCAGTTCCCAGCCGCCGAACCCCATCGAGGCGCTCGCGTACGCCTCGATGAATGAGAGTGCCAGCCCGGCCCCGACCGCGAGCGCGATCGCCACGGCCATTCCGCACATATAACCGCCCGAGGGGCCGAGCGCCGCTCGGGTGTAACCATCGAACCCCACCTCGTTGGCAAGTGCGGCGGCCGTCTCGGCGACACATTGCGTGAGGCAAAAGAACAGCAGCGCCATCGCCAATGCGGCTGCAAACATGCCACCCAGGCCGCCGATGCCCAATCCGTAGTTCCATCCGGAGAAATTGCCGGATATCGCAATGGCAACGCCGAGCGAGGCCACCTTGAACCAGGTCAGAGTCCCCTGCTGCAGTCCTGTCTCGGGTTGCACAGGCGTATTCATGAGAGGTATTGCCTTTCGTCGTTGCTTGGCCGCAGCGCCGTATGGCGCCGCCGACCTGCTCTGCCGCAGGTCCGTACGCCTGAGAAGTCGAATCGGGAAGGATTTCCGCGACGATTGTACACGGGCGCGGGAGATCGAGCGTGCTTGCTGGGGCGGGCGGCAATTCAACCCGCGGATCCCATTCGCTTGGCCTCTTCAGACCGTGATCCGCTATCAGCTGTCCCCGTCGCCGGCAACCGGGGACAGCTGACGATCGGTGAGCTCAGGCGCGCAGGGTCTTGGCGGCGGCTACCATGTTGGTCAAGGCTGGAATGACCTCGCTCCACTGACGCGTCTTCAAGCCGCAGTCGGGATTGATCCACAACCGCTCGGCCGGAATGCGCTCGGCAGCCTTGCGCATCAGCTGCACGATGTGCTCCTGCGTGGGGATGTTGGGTGAATGGATGTCGTACACTCCCGGGCCGATCTGGTTGGGGTACTTGAAGTGCTCGAAAGCATCGAGCAGCTCCATGTCGGAACGCGAGGTCTCGATGGTGATGACGTCGGCGTCCATGCCGGCGATCGAGGCGATGATGTCATTGAACTCCGAATAGCACATGTGCGTGTGGATCTGCGTCTCGTCTGCGACGCCGTTGGCCGCAATACGGAACGACTCCACCGCCCAGCCGAGATACTCCTGCCACTGCGACTTGCGCAACGGCAGGCCTTCCCGCAGTGCCGCCTCGTCGATCTGGATGATGCGCACGCCGGCTTTCTCCAGGTCCAGGACCTCGGCGCGAATGGCCAGGGCCAGCTGCTTGCAGGAGACCGACCGCGGCTGGTCGTCACGCACGAACGACCAGTTGAGGATGGTGACGGGGCCCGTGAGCATGCCTTTCATCGGCTTGCTCGTGAGGGATGCCGCGTACTGGATCCAATCGACGGTCATGGCCCTGGGGCGGCTGATGTCGCCAAACAGGATAGGGGGCTTCACACAGCGCGAGCCGTAGGACTGCACCCAGCCGAACTCGCTGAAGGCGTAGCCGTCGAGTTGCTCGCCAAAGTACTCGACCATGTCGTTGCGCTCGGCCTCGCCATGGACGAGCACGTCGAGGCCGAGCTCGTGCTGCTCTTTCACGCTGCGCTCGATCTCGGCGAGCATGGCTTGCCGGTAGGCGGTCTCGCCGATCACTCCGGCCTTGAGCTGACTGCGGGCCCGACGGATCTCGGCGGTCTGTGGGAAGGACCCGATCGTCGTCGTCGGGAACTTCGGCAATTTGAGCAGTGCCGCCTGCTTGGCCGCGCGCTGTGTGTATGGGCTCTCGCGCTGCCCGAGCCGGGAGTCGATCGCGGCCACGGCGGCTTTGACTGCCGGATTGTTCACGCGCGGTGACGTGCGGCGAGCCTCGATGGCAGCGCGGTTGGCGTCCAATTCGGCTTTCACAGCCGTACGGCCCTTCTCGAGAGCTGTGGCCACGACGCGCAGCTCATCGAGTTTCTGCAGGGCGAATGCGAGCCAGGATTTGATTTCCGGATCGAGCTTGCGTTCGCCGGCCAGATCCACCGGTACGTGAAGCAGCGAGCACGAAGGGGCGATCCACAGGCGCTCACGGAGCTGCTTCGCTACGGGCTCCAGCCACTCGAGCAAGGCATTGAGATCCGTCTTCCAGATGTTGCGGCCATTGATGATCCCCAGGGACACCACGCGATCGGCCGGCAGTTGCGCAACCAATGTGTCGACCTCTGCGCGTGCGTTGATGGCATCGAGGTGCACTCCCTGGACCGGCAGGTTGCAGACCATGGGAAGGTTTTCGAGCAGCGGGCCAAAGTAGGTCGCCAGGAGCAGCTTCACCTTCCCCGTGCTCAGGACCGGGTACGCGGTGGTGAAAGCCTGTTTCCACGCGTCATCCAGGTCGGTGACCAGAATGGGCTCATCGATCTGCACCCACTGCACGCCCTGAGCCGCGAGGGTGGCGAGCAGCTCGACATAGACCGGCAGCAAACGCGGCAACAGGGCGAGCTTGTCGGAGTCGTCCTTGGCTTTACCGAGAGCCAGATACGTCATCGGGCCGATGATGACCGGCTTGGCCTTCACACCCTGGGACCTGGCCTCGGCCAGCTCCTCCAACACTCGTGATGCGTCGAGCTTGAATTGCGTCCGTGCGTCGAACTCGGGCACGATGTAGTGATAGTTCGTGTCGAACCACTTCGTCATCTCACCCGCGGCGACTCCGCCACAGCATTGAGCATGGGATTCAGGAGTCTGTGCCGAACGGCCGCGTGCCACCCGGAAATAGTTGTCCAACGGATCGCCGTGAAAGCCGCGCACCCGCTCCGGCAGGTTGCCCAGCGTGAAGCTCATATCCAGCACCTGATCGTAGAAGGAGAAGTCGAGCACGGGTGCCAGGCCGAGCTGCGCCTGCTGGCTCCAATGGTGCTGGCGCAGCCGCGCCCCGACAGCTTTGATCTCCTCGCGCGTCAGCTGCCCCTTCCAGTAGGACTCCAATGCGAATTTCAGCTCCCGCTGCGCGCCGATGCGGGGAAAACCGAGGTTGTGGGTGGTCGTCATGCCGGCGATCTTTCAGTGAGGTGGGGATGGGCCGTGAATCGTAGAAAGACCAACCCATGAGGTAAAATGGTCATTGTTCACCAATCGATCGAATTTGTTCATGGGTGCGCTCATGCTGGACAAGATTCACCTCGCCATCATCCGGGCAGTCGACCAGGAAGGCTCGCTGACCGCCGCGGCCGATGTGTTGTGTACGACGCAGTCCGCTCTCAGTCACACCGTGCGCAAGTTGGAACAGCAACTCGGTACTCAGGTCTGGTCGCGCGAGGGGCGGGGTCTGCGCCTGACGCAGGCCGGCGAATATCTCCTGGCGGTGGCCAACCGCGTACTCCCGCAACTGGCGCTGGCCGAGGAGCGGGTGCGGCAGTTCGCCGCCGGCGAGCGCGGTACGCTGCGCATCGGCATGGAATGCCACCCTTGCTATCAATGGCTGCTGAAGATCGTCTCGCCCTATTTGCAGGCCTGGCCCGATGTCGACGTGGACGTCAAACAGAAGTTCCAGTTCGGCGGGATCGGCGCGCTCTTCGGCTACGAGATCGACCTGTTGGTGACCCCCGATCCGCTTCACAAGCCGGGGCTGCGCTTCGAGCCAGTCTTCGACTACGAGCAGGTGCTCGTGGTGAGCCGCAAGCATCCGCTCGCCGGCGCGCCTTACGTGCGACCCAAGGATCTCGCCGATGAGGTGTTGATCACATATCCGGTAACCATTGAGCGGCTCGACGTGTACAACCTGTTTCTGATGCCCGCCGGCGTCTCACCCCGTCGCCACAAGACCATCGAGACC
Organism: Steroidobacteraceae bacterium; assembly: GCA_035547375.1. GTDB lineage: Bacteria > Pseudomonadota > Gammaproteobacteria > Steroidobacterales > Steroidobacteraceae > 13-2-20CM-66-19. The sequence goes on along the minus strand of DASZVD010000128.1, from coordinate 27,686 downwards.
ACGGACATCATGTTGCAAATGGTTGCAAGCGGCCGGGGTGTGGCGGCTTTGCCGCGCTGGCTGGCGCAGGAGTACGCGAGTAAAATGGAGGTCGCGCCGGTGCGTCTTGGACGGCACGGCATCGCCAAGCAGATCTTTCTCGGCGCGCGCGAATCCGACCTCGACATCCGTTATCTGAGCGCTTTCATCGAGCTCGCGCGCCAACCGCCGGCCGTCACCAGGAAGTGAGGGCCTGAACAGAGTGATCGACGTGCGCGCAGCGAAAGCTCCAAGGAAGCTTTCCCGTACGGGGCACAACGACTGGTCAGCGGGCGCGGGGATGGAATACGGTCGTCTCCTGGTATCGCCTGACGGCAGGTGCGTGTCCGCATGAGCCAATCGATCGCAACCGTTGCTTCCGAGAGAGGTTTCGCGCGGCAGCCGCGCATCGATGGCCGTGGACTGGCGCTCGCGGGCGCCTATTTGGTTTTGTACGTGGTGCTGGACTGGCTGAGCTTCATCCAGCCGGTGTTGAAGCTTGGCATTACACCGTGGAACCCGAACACGGGGCTCATGCTCGCTTTCCTGCTTGTCTACGGTCCTCGCTGGGCGCCTGTGACGGCGCTCGGTGTACTGGCGGCTGAAGTCCTCATCCGCGGCACCCCGGCCGGGTGGCTCGTGCTCATCTGCGCGTCCGCCGCCATTGCGTGCGGGTATGCCGCCCTCGCGACGCTTCTGCGGCGCTGGGGTGTACCCAAGCTCATCGAGTCGACAGCAGGAGCGGCGCGACTGGTCGTCGCCGTCGCCGTGACCACGCTCGTCGTTGCCACGAGTTATGTGTTGTTGTTCATGGCTGCCGGGGCACTGCCTGTGGAAGCGGTCGGCGGCAGCATCGCGCGTTACTGGGTCGGCGACTTCAACGGCATTCTGACCTTTACGCCTTTGCTGCTCCTCGTCGGTCGCTGGCGCGAGCTCCGGCAGGTGCTGCGGAATCGGCTCGGGCTGATTGCGCTGCAGTTCGCCGCCGTGGCGCTCACCATGTGGCTGATCTTCGGGCTCGCGCCAAACGACGAGCTCAGGCTGTTTTATCCGCTGTTCCTGCCCGTGATCTGGGTCACGCTGCAATGGGGCGTGCCGGGTGCGATGCTGAGCACGTTGGCTGTCCAGATCGGCCTGGTCATCGCGGTGCAAAACCAACCTGGCGCGCCACCTCTGGTCGATCTGCAATTCCTGCTGCTCACGTTGATCCTGACCGCGCTCCTGTTGGGAGCCGTCGTCACCGAGCGGGCGAATGCCCTCGAACGGGTGGCGATGCGGGAAGCGGAGCAGCGGGTGCTCCTGGCAACGGCGCCCGACGCCGTTTTGACAGTCCATCCCAGTGGCGAGATCCGCTCGGCCAATCCGGCGGCGCACGGTTTGTTCGGGCCACTCGCGAGCGCCACGGGCAGTCGAACGTTGCGCACGATTCTTCCGGCCATCCGACTTGACCGGGAGTCCGGGCGTGCGACGCTCGAAGGTCGCCGTTGCGACGGTGCCACGTTTCCGGCGGAGATCGCCTGGGCACGGCTGACGGCGCCGACGAACGACGACTATCTGGTGATCGTCCGCGACGTCTCACAGCGGCAGCGTGCCGAGAATCGGCTTCGAGAGCGCGAGATGGCTCTCTCGCGCGCGATGCGCTTCGCCGTGGCGGGTGAGCTGGCCTCCGCACTGGCGCATGAGCTCAACCAGCCGATCACCGCCCTGGTGTCCTATCTCCAGGCCGCGGAAATCCTGGCCGCCCCGCTCGCCTCACAAGACCAGCGGCTTCAGGGCACGCTGGGCAAAGCCACGCACGAAGCTATCCGCGCTTCGGAGGTATTGCGCCGGCTGCGGGATTTCTATCGGGGCGGTGCCGTCAAGCGCGAGAGGCTGGAATTGAATTTATTCTGCGCGACATTCACGGCAACGTTCCAAGAGAGGCTGCGACGCGCGGGCGCGGAGCTGCTGGTGGACATCCCGGAAGCCCTCCCGCGCATTGAAGCTGACGCGACGCAACTCGAGATCGTCCTGCACAATCTGCTCTCGAACGCAATCGATGCCGTCAGCCAGCAGCCTCCGGCATCGCGCCATATCGTCCTCAGCGGCGGCCATGGCGCCGGGGGCGTCACGCTGCGAGTGGAGGACTCCGGTCCCGGAATCGCCGCTGATGTTGCCGCGAAGCTGTTCGAGCCCTTCGTGACGAGCAAGGTCGATGGGATGGGGCTGGGTCTGGCGATCAGCCGATCGCTGTTGCGCGGGCAAGGTGGTGAGTTGAGCTACGAGCCGAGCGTGGCATCAGGGGGCGCCTGCTTCATCGTGCGGATCCCGCTGCACCCCGTGCCCGCAACGGACGCCTGACAACGACTGGACCCAGCCCGCCTTATGAGCGACCCGACCGTATTTCTGGTGGATGATGATGCCGCGATTCGGGATGCCCTGAGTCTGCTGATTTCCTTGAAAGGCTTGCGAACGGCTGTGTTCGCCTCGGCGGAGAGCTTCCTCGAGACCTATTCGCCGGATTGGCGGGGTTGTTTGCTGACGGACCTGCAGATGCCGGGGATGCATGGCCTCGAGCTGCAGGCGGCTCTCGTCCAACGACAGGTGGAGCTCCCCGTCGTGGTGCTGACCGCGTATGGGGATGTGGCTACGGCGCGCGCGGCGCTGAAAAACGGGGCGGCGGATTTTCTCGAGAAGCCGGTCGATGACGACGTGCTCATCGACGTTCTTCGCAATGCGATCCGCCTCGACGAGGAACGGCACCGGGTCATTGCCGAGCGTACGGACACACAGGAGCGGCTGAATCGCCTCACTCCGCGCGAGCGCGAGGTCCTGAATCTGTTGGCGGAGGGCTTGCAGCACCGCGATATTGCGGAGCGTTTACAGATCAGTCCGCGCACGGTGGAGGTCTACAAGGCGCGAATGATGGAGAAACTACACGTGCGCAGCCTCGCTGAGGTTATCCGGCTAGGAGCCTGAACAACGACGTCAGCGAGGCTCGACCACCAGCACGTGAAACGTGCCGGGCAGGTGATCCGCACGATGTTCCGGCGGAGGCCCCGGAGGAAAGTTGGCGGTGGGCAGGTAGAGCCGACCCGACTCGGGCTCGAGCGCGCCGGTGGCTGCAGCCGGCTCAGTCTTGAGTTGTTGCTTGATAGCGCCCTGAGGCGAGCTGATGTCGATGACGGTCAGGGTTCCCGCGTCGCCGGACGGAACGAGCGCGAGCTGCCGCTGAATGTCGAGAATGACGGCGTCGGGTCCGGCACCGATCTTCAGCGTGCCCACCGCTTTACCCGTGTCGGCATCGACGATGTCGGCAACGCCGTTGTCGCAGACGGAAATGAGGCGACGGCCGTTGGGAATGAAGGCGAGTCCCGTCGGACCTTCGCAGCCGGCCAGATGGTAATGGGCAGTCACCCGCTGTGACTGAAGATCGACCACTGCGATTTCCGACTTGTCAGCTACGTTGACGAACATCTTGCCCTGCCCGTCGACCGCGGGTGCTTCCAGCTCGCCCCCGATCGTGAAGTGGCCTTTCACGCGCGCAGCTGCGGGATCCACCACGGTAACGTTGCCGTTCTTGCTCATGATGTAGACGTCGCTCGTCTTCGGATCGAGCACGGCCCCATCCGGCGAGCCAGGCACAGGCAGCGTTGCGACGACTTGCGATTTCTCGGTGTCAAAGATCGTTGTCGCGTTGTCACCGCCAAAAGTCACGAGCAGGCGGTGCAGTGCGGGGAGCGCGACCACGGCACGCGCCTTGGAGCCGTGCAGGAGGTGGCCGGTGACCGCCTTGGTGGCCACATCGATCGACATGACGCCGTCGGTACGGCTGACATAAATCTTGTGTGCGCCGCTGTCGTACGAAGCATAGTCCCAACCGCCGTCCGGCCCGGCGATCTTGCCGGCTATTGCATAGGTTTGAGCAGCATGGACCCCTGCGGCGCTCAACGTAAGACAGGAAGTTGCGAGCAGGGTGCGGATGGCATGGCGACGATTCATGAAGGCTCCTTCGGCAAGGGCCCGCACTCTACCGAAGAGACCGTAAGGAAGCCGTTTGGCCGTGCGTGGCTGCGCCGGGCCTGAATTGCGCGGCTACGCCGGCCTGAACTGATACAACCAGGTTTCCGACAGTGTCTGGTCGCCGTTCTTCAGGAACAGGCGCATGTCGACCGGCTCGTCGCTCGCCGGCTCGAAATCGAACTGCGCACGCCAGTGGCCGGGGATCCCATCGGGTACGGCTTCCGTGAACACATAAGAGAAAGTGCCTGATGCCGCCGTCAGGACGGGCTGCGGCTTGACTCCGAAGGGCAGCGTCGCCAGTGGGCCGCCGAGGAATTCCACCATGAACTTGTGCACTCCCTTGGGCCGAGCCTTCCCGGGCTGGCCGCCGCGCCCCAGGCGAGTCGCCACGCAGCGAGCGAGTGTCGTCGGATGGGGCTCGTCCGCACTCCAGTACAGTCGATAGCGCAGGTGAAAGTTGCTCCCCGCCCTGGCGGGCTGCTTGGGCACCCACATCGCGACGATGTTGTCGTGGATCTCATCGTCGGTCGGCAGCTCGACGAGCTGCACCGAGCCCTCGCCCCAATCACCGATGGGCTCGACCCAAAGGCTCGGGCGCCGGTCATAACGCACGCCATCGAGATAGTGGTCGAACACACGGTCACGCTGCAGTAGCCCGAACCCGCGCGGCGATTTATCGGCGAAGGCGGAAGTGACCGGGCGCTCGGGGTTGTTGAGCGGCCGCCAGATGTGCTCGCCGGCGCCCGTCCACAGGGCCAGGCCGTCCGAATCGTGGACTTCCGGGCGCCAGTCGATGGCCGTGGGCTTCGTGGTCTCCGCGTACCAGAACATGGAGGTCATCGGCGCGATGCCGAAATGACTCACGTCCTTGCGCAGGAACAGCCGGGCGTCGATCTCCATCGTGACGTCCTTCTCCCGGTGCATCACGAATTTGAAGGCGCCCGTGACACTCGGGCCTTCGAGAGCTGCGTAAACCGTGACCGCACGCGAGCCGTCGGCCGGCGGCTCGAAATAAAAGCGGGTGAATGCGGGAAACTCCTCAGCGTGATCCGGCATGGCCACATCGAGGGCAATGCCGCGCGCCGACAGGCCGTATTGGTACAGCTCGCCGATGGCCCGGAAGTAGGACGCGCCGAGGAAGGCAACCCAGTCGTTCGTGCGCCAGTCGAGCTCGTGTTGGTTCCCCAGCCGGCTTTCCTGGAAGCGGAACCCCGCGAAGCCGGCGCCCTTGGGCAGCTGCCGGGCAGGGCTGTCGGCGGGCATGCTGAAACAGCCGGGGTCGTAGAGAATTTCGCGAGCCGTCGAGGCGCTTTCCGCCGCCGCCACGTACATGTGCACGGGCGTGGTGAAGAAATGGCCGAGGTGAAAGAACGTCACCGGGAATTCGCCCGGTCCGTCACGAAAGAGCGCGCAGTCCGTGTCGAACTTGATCTTCCCGTGCGCTTCGTAATCTATCCGGTCCAGCACCTGCTGCGGCAGCGACGGGGCGGGTTGATAAGGTCGTGCGGCGAGGTCCTCCATTTCCTTCGTGAGGCCGTCGAAGGAGAAGGGGTGCGACGGGCCCAGCTTCAGTGCCGCGGTCGCAGCGTGCGCCTGGCGCGTCAGTCCGAGCGCTGACAAAGCCAGAGAGGCGCCCGCTGTGGCGAGCAGGGAACGACGATCAATCATGAGATGTGGGCGCTGAATTTTTCGGGGCGTCGGCTCACCCAGCAAGCGCAGTGCCCGCTAGGGCTCCGCAGTACAGGCGGCGGCCCGCGCTGGGAGATGCGACCGGCGGGTTGCGGTGGGCCGGGCTGGGAAAGGCGGCCGGCGGGTTGCTCACCAGATGTGCACGCGCTTGTCCGGTGGCAGGTACAACTTGTCACCGGGCTTGACGTTGAAAGCCTTGTACCAGCCGTCGACGTTACGGACGACTCCGTTGACGCGAAATGGCGCCGGGCTGTGGGGGTCGGTCATGACCTGATTGCGCAGGCGCTCATCGCGAATGAGCGTGCGCCAGCCTTGGGCCCACGCCATGAAGAAGCGTTGGTCGCCCGTCAGGCCGGCGAGCACCGGCGCCTTCTCGCCGTGCAGCGCCAGGTGATACGCATCGTACGCCACCGTCATCCCGGAGAGATCTCCGATGTTTTCGCCAAGTGTGAGCCGGCCGTTCACGTGTAGATCGTCGACGGCTACATAGCTGTCGTATTGCGCTGCCAATGCGTCGCCAAGCTTCTTGAATGCCGCGGTGTCCTCGGGCAGCCACCATGTACGTAGTACACCCTTGGCGTCCGATTTCGCTCCCTGGTCGTCGAAGCCGTGTCCCATCTCGTGGCCGATCACACCGCCGATGGCGCCGTAGTTGACCGCGGGATCGGCCTTGGGGTCGAAATAGGGGGGCTGCAGGATCGCCGCCGGGAAGACGATCTCGTTGAACACCGGGTTGTAATAGGCGTTGACGGTCTGTGGCGTCATCTCCCATTCGTCGCGGTCCGTCGGCTGATCGATGCGCTTCACCTCGCGTTGCCATTCGAACACTTCGGCGCGGACCTGGTTGCCCAGCGCCTCCCCGGGACGGACCTCGAGGGAGGAGTAGTCGCGCCATTTGTCCGGATAGCCGATCTTTGGACGGAAGGTCGCGAGCTTTTCCAACGCCACCTTGCGGGTTGCCGGCGTCATCCACGGTACCTGCGCGAAGCGCTTCTCATACGCCTTGCGGAGGTTCTCCACGAGCGCCAGGGCCTGCGCCTTGGCGGCGGGCGGGAAGTATTCCCTGACATACAGCTCGCCGACCGCTTCGCCCAACTCGCTGTTGACGGCGGCCACCGCGCGTTTCCAGCGCTCACGCTGCTCCTGTTGGCCGTTGAGCTTGCGGCCGAAGAAGTCGAAGGATTCATCATCGAAGGGCGTCGGGAGCACCGCGGCGAAGGCGTCGAGGTAATGGACTTCGAGGTAGCTCTTCCACACGTCGACAGGTGTCTGGGTGAAGAGTGTCGCCAGCTTCTGCACCGCGTCGGGCTGGGCGACATTGAACTCCTTGCGGTCCTGCAGCTCCTGCGCTGCCAGGAGGCTCTTCCACGGAAATGCCGGCGCAAGCTGTTCGACTTCGGCCAGCGTGCGCAGGTTGTACGTGAGGTCGCGCTCGCGCAGCTTCGCCCGGGGCCAATGGCAGTCCGCGACCTTCGTCTCGAGCTCGAGGATCTGTCCGGCTTTGGCGGCAGTGTCTGTCACGCCGGCGAGGCTGAGCATTTTCTCGAGATGGCTGCGATATTGGGCGCGGATCTCGACGAACTTTGGATCCTGCTTGAGGTAGTAATCGCGATCGGGCAGGCCGAGGCCGCTCTGGACGATCACGGTGAGATAGCGATCCGGATTCTTGGCATCGATGGTGATGCCCACGCCGACGGGTGATTTCAGGCCGAGATCCGGCCGGCCCATGAGCGTTGCGATGTCCTCCGGGGTCTGTGCCGCCGCGATCGCCGTCAGGGCCGGCTGTGCCGGCTTCAGGCCGGCCGCATCGATGGCGCCGCGGTCGAGGAAGGCGCGGTAGTAGTCGCCCACCTTCTGCTCGATGCTGCCGGCCGGCGCGTGCTCCGGGAGCGCCTGAATCAACTTGCGCACGCGCTCGTCGGCCTGCTCGCCGAGCTGGTCGAAGGTGCCCCAGCGCGCGCGGTCGGCGGGGATGGCCTGTGTCTTCAGCCAGTGACCGTTCGTGTACTCGTAGAAGTCGTCGCCCGGCTTGACGGACTTGTCCTGCGCCGTGAGGTCGAGCCCGAAGCTGCCGTATTGCGCCGGTGGCGTGGCCGCCTGGGTGCTCGCCAGCGACAGGACCAGCGGGCCGAGGAAAGCGGTGGTGCGGTTCATGATGAGAAGGTTAGGCCGTCAATCCTTAAGTGAGACTTAAAACAGCCGCGCGCCATTGGGCACGGCGCGATCGGGCGAGAACAACACGACTTCTCCAGGGTCGTGAACGGGACGCATGGCAGGGCATTCAACTTTTCGGGGGGATGCCAAGTGTACTCGGAAGCTGCACTGTAAGCGTGCCGGCGCACCGTGGCGTGCACCTTATCTACTCACCGGGCCGGGCAGAGCGAGTGTAAGTCCTTGTTTCTTGGGAACGGCGACCCCCGGCGTGGCTGGCACGGGGGTTGCAATCTCTCAGTCACGGACACTGATTCAGCGTCCGAACGCCGCCAGGCGCAGCCCGTGACCCCCTCGCGAAGCTGTGTCTGGCGGCGTATTTTTTCGCATGCCTATGACAAATTCAGGGGGATAGCAATGACCGAGTCGTCTGGAGGAAGTCCGCGTTACCTCGCGCGCGCGTCGCGCGCGTTGCTGTTACTAGCGGCGGTGGCTGTCGGTGCGTTGTTTTACTTCGCGCGCGAGGTATTCATTCCGGTGGCGCTGGCGTTGCTGTTCGCGCTGGTGCTGTCGAGCGCCGTCGAAGGGTTGCACCGCCTTCGTGTGCCCCGGGCGGTCAGCGCGATTTTATTGCTGCTGATTCTCATCGTGGGAATCGGCGCCGCTACCGATGCGCTCATCGAGCCCGCCCAACAATGGTTGGCCAGCGCGCCGCGCACCTTGCAAGTAGTCGAAAGAAAGGTCCGCCCCGTAGAGCGCTGGATGCACCGGCTGGAAGGCATTACGCATCGGGCAGGTGAGATTGGTGGCACGCGTGCGGCACCGCCCGGCGCGCCTGCGGCGCAAACAGGCAGCCCCATCAACGGCTCGGCCGTCCTGTCGGCCACCGGAGCGACGTTGGTCAATGTCACGACCATCGTCATTCTGGCCCTGTTCCTGCTGTCTGGCGGCCCTCCGATGTTGGCGCGCATGGCGGCCTCGCTCGGCTCCGATCTTCAGACCGTGCACGCGTTGCGCGTCATCGATGCCATTCGCCGCGAGCTCGGTCGTTATTACGGCACGATCACCCTCATCAATCTCGGCTTGGGGGCTGCCACCGCCGTTGCCATGCTGCTGCTGGGGATGCCCAGCCCGTATCTATGGGGAGCCGTTGCCGCCGTGCTGAACTTCATCCCTTATGTCGGCTCCGCGACGACGCTCCTGCTGTTGGCCGTCGTTGCGCTCGTGTCATTCGACGACCTGACCCGCGTCCTGGCCGTCGTCGGCAGTTATCTGGCGTTGGCTACGATCGAAGGGCAGATCGTGCAGCCGCTTCTCGTGGGGCGCCGATTGGACCTGAATCCCATTCTCGTGTTTCTGGCGGTGTGGTTCGGCGGTTGGTTCTGGGGCGTGGCGGGCATCGTCATTGCGGTGCCGAGCCTCGTGGCCCTGAAGGTAGCCGCCGAGCACAGCGAGGGCGCGGGAGCCGTGGTCGCCTTTCTCAGCCCCAGCGGCTCGAAGACTCTCGAGTCGCTGCAGGACCGGGTCAGCGAGGTTCGCGAGCGCCTGCGGCCCTCAGCGCGCCGTCAATAGCGCTCGCATCTGCATCGTCCCGGGGTCGAACACCGCCAGCAGCGGGATGGCGCGGCCGCTGGTCAAGGGGATGGTGTTGGCGCGGTCCGCCGGCAGTCCGCGCCGGGTCATCTTCTGCGCCAGGGCGATGCGATCCTGGCGTGAGAAGAAAGTCGAGTCGCCGACCTTCTTCAGCTGGGTGCGAAGGTCCTGAAGACCGCGCGACCACTCCTGGTAGTAGCCGGGCATGTCCGTCACGTCATTGCCTCCCCGAATGGCCGACTCGATGATGGCTTTGCTGGCCGCCGGGTCCTTCGGCAGCGGTGCGTAGATCCAACGGGGCAGGCTGTACCAGTGCGGCGCCAGCGCGGGGTTGTTCCGTCGCCCGAGCTCGGCTTCCTTGCTGTCGATATCCGAGGCCTGCACGACCTCGAGCTGGTTCACCGAGAAAGCGTAATAGAGCGGGCGACCGTTCCACAACGTATAGGTGCCGTAGCCGAGCGCCACGAGTTGCACGGCGACCACCATGGCGATGTCGCGCGCCAGTGCTCGGGCCGGCTTGCGCGGATTCGCGAGCAGGAGCGTGACGAGCGGCCCGAGCGCCAGGTCGACCCCGATCAGGATCGGCAGCAGCCTCACGACGCCGGTCAAGTACCAGCCCGGCCAGCGATACCACCCGAGGTATAGCGTTCCCAGCACCAGCAGCAGCGCAGTGGCGCTGCCGAGGAAGTGCCAACCGAACGCGGTGAGACGGTATTTCATCTGCTTTGCGAGGGTGCCCAAATCGCGCCGATTATCCCGCAACCGCCGTGGTTTGCGCGCCAGGGGCGCACGCCGGTCCGGTGTTTTGTGGAAGGCGTCACAAAGGTCTCGTAATATCAGCCGCCCGAATTCCAACCGCAGGCGGATCTGAACGTGTGCCAGGAACTGTCTCCCGATTCGAAGTCCGTGCGATCCGCCGTCGGAGTGCGCACGCGGGTGTTGGCCTCATCGCTTGCCGTCGCAGCGTTGCTCCTGAGCGCTGTGCCGGTGGACGCCGAGGACGCGCATTCCGCTGCTGCCAAGCCTGACGGCTGCCCGGCGGGTAATGCCGGCTTGAAGTTGCCGCCTGGATTCTGTGCCACGGTATTCGCCGACAAGATCGGTCATGCGCGCCATCTCGTCGTGGCGCCGAACGGTGCGGTATACGTCAACACCTGGAGCGGGCGTTATTACGGCAATGACAAGCTGCGCGAGGAAGGCTTTCTCGTCGTGCTGCGGGACACGAAAGGCACCGGCCGCGCCGATGTGAACATCCGCTTCGGCGACACGGCGCAAATGGGTAGCGCAGGCGGAACGGGCATCGCCTTGTACAACGGGGCGCTCTATGCCGAGATGAACGACCGCATCGTGCGTTACGCGCTGAGCAAGGATTCTCCGGCCCCCGCGGGCAAGCCCGAGGTCGTTGTCTCCGGTCTGCCGCTCACCGGCGATCATCCGATGCACCCTTTCGTCATCGATCCGCAGGGGGCGATGTACGTCGACGTCGCGAGCGCGACCAACTCCTGCCAGAAAGAGAACCGTACGGCCGACACCCCCGGCATGCAGCCCTGCACCGAGCTGGAGACACGCGGCGGCATCTGGCGCTATGACGCCAACAAGACCGGGCAGGTGTTCTCGCCCGCGGAGCGTTACGCGACCGGCATCCGCAATGCGGACGGGCTCGCGCTCGATCCGGGCAGCAATACCCTCTATTCGACTCAACACGGTCGCGATCAGCTCGGCGACAACTGGTCCCGCTTCTACACCCCGCAGCAGGGGGCCGAGCTGCCTGCCGAAGAGCTGCTGAAGATCCGGCAGGGGGGCGACTACGGCTGGCCGGAATGCTATTTCGACAACAAACAGGACAAGCTCGTGCTCGCTCCCGAGTACGGCGGCGACGGCGGCAAGAAGGTGGGGGTGTGCGCGGGCAAGCTCGCGCCGGTGGCGGCGTACCCGGCGCACTGGGCGCCGAATGACGTGACGATCTATTCGGGTACGCAATTTCCTCAGGTCTATCGGGGAGGCGCTTTCATCGCCTTCCACGGCTCGTGGAATCGCGCACCCTTCCCGCAGGGCGGATACAACCTTGTGTTCCAACCGCTCGCGAACGGCAAAGCCTCGGCCCGATACGTGATCTTCGCGGACGGTTTTGCCGGCGCGCAGAAGGAGCCCGGCAAGGCGGCTCATCGCCCTTCCGGGCTCGCCGTGGGGCCGGATGGCGCGCTGTACGTCAGCGACGATCAGAATGGCCGTATCTGGCGGATCACGTACACAGGCTCGGATCCGGCTGCGAAGCTCGCGACCGTGGCCCCGGTCTCCCCTCCTGTGGGGAGCGCTGCTGCCGTAGCGGCCAAGCCGCCTGAAGGTCTGCACAAGGATGCGGGTGCCGCGGCGCTTGCAGTGCCCCCAGGCTCCACCGCCAAGGCGGTGGCCCTCGGCCGGGACATTTTCGCCGGCCGGGTGGGTGAGGCGCCGTGCACCGGGTGTCACGGGTCGGACGGCCGGGGCACGCCTCTCGGCCCCGATCTGACGGCGGGGAAATGGACCTGGAGTGACGGCAGTCTCGCCGGGCTGCGCAAGACCATCACGCAAGGTGTGCCGCAGCCGAAGAATTACCGTGGCGCGATGCCGCCCATGGGCGGGGCGCAGCTTTCGGACGCGCAGGCGTCCGCCGTGGCCGCTTATGTCTGGTCGCTCGGCCATCCCCAGTGATCCGCGGCGCAGCCGTAAGTAGTTTCATTTGAAACTACATGGGCCGCGGTCTACCATGAGCTCCATCGAGCGCTCGAGGCGCCCAAGGCAATCTGGAGTTTCGTGATGGGCCGTGACCTGTTGGACAACCCGCTGGGGACGGATGGCTTCGAGTTCGTGGAGTTCACCGGCCCCGATCCGGAAGCGATCGCGCGGCAGTTCACCGCGATGGGATTCACTGCCGTGGCGCGGCACCGCTCGAAGAACGTGGTGCGCTATCGGCAAGGCGATATCAATTTCATCCTGAACAGGGAGCCGAGCGGTCCCGCGGCGCAGTTCCGGGCGGCGCACGGCCAGTCGGCGAATGCGATGGCCTTCCGCGTCAAGGATGCCGGCAAGGCGCTGCGCCTTGCCCTCGAGCGCGGCGCGAAGGAGGTGAAGGGCCCGGTGGGGCCGATGGAGCTGAATATCCCGGCCATCGAGGGCATCGGCGGGTCCTACCTGTATCTCGTCGACCGCTACGGCGCGCAAGGCATCTACGAGATCGACTTCGTGCCCATCGAAGGCGCCGAGGCCCGCGCGCAGGCGAACGGCGTCGGTCTCACTTATCTCGACCATCTGACCCACAACGTGGCGCGCGGCAACCTGCACACGTGGGCCGAGTTCTACGAGCGGGTGTTCAATTTCCGCGCGATCCGCTACTTCGACATCGAGGGCAAGGTGACCGGCCTGTTCTCGAAAGCCATGACGAGCCCGTGCGGCAAGATCCGCATTCCGCTCAACGAGAGCCAGGACGACAAGTCGCAGATCGAGGAGTTCCTGCACGCGTACCGGGGTGAGGGCATTCAGCACCTGGCGCTCGGCACGGACAACATTTACGAAACCGTGCAACGCATGCGCGCCCGTGGAATGCGGTTCCAGGACACGCCCGATGCCTACTTCGACGGCATCGACGCGCGCGTGCCGGGCCATGGCGAGAGCGTCGAGCGGCTGCGCGAGAACCGCATTCTCATCGACGGCGCGCCCACCGAAGGCCAGGGCCTGCTGCTGCAGATCTTCACCGAGAACGCCGTCGGGCCGATCTTTTTCGAGATCATTCAGCGCAAGGGCAACGAGGGCTTCGGCGAGGGGAATTTCAAGGCGCTGTTCGAGTCGCTGGAGTTGGATCAGATCCGCCGTGGCGTTCTGACCCTGGAACGCAATGCCTGATGCGGCGCCGCCGGGACCTGAAACCGCCGCGGGTCCCGCCGCCGGGCAGCTGAGGCTCGACGGCTATCTGCCTTATCGGCTGTCGGTCGCGTCCAACGCAGTATCGCGCCTGATCGCTCGCGCCTATGAAGATCGTTTCGGGCTGACCATCCCGCAGTGGCGGCTCATCGCCGTTCTCGGCGAAAGCGGCCCGCTGACTCAGCGGGCCATCGGCACGCGCACGGTGATGGATAAAGTCACGGTGAGCCGTGCGACGCAGGGCTTGGTCAAGCGCAGGCTGGTGCAGCGGGCGCCTCACGACGCTGATGGACGCTCGCACCGCCTCGTCCTCTCGCAGGCGGGCGCGCGTCTCTATCAGGAGGTGTCGCCGGTCGCGCTCGAATACGAAGCCCGCCTGCTGCAGCACTTCGATCCCGCGGCGATCGACAGCCTCAAGCAGTTCCTGCGCCATCTCGAGCAAGCGGCCGAAGCGCTTGCGGAGAGCTCCGGCCCCTAGCGACCCCTAGCCAGAAAGGCCGGCAGCTGCTTGAATCGGCTGCCATGCAGACGACTCTTGCCGCCTCCATCCGCAACACGCCCCAGGGCCGCGAGGCGGACGCCATTCTGCGCTCCTGCGTGCACTGCGGCTTTTGTCTCGCGACCTGTCCGACCTATCAGGTGCTGGGCGATGAGCTGGACAGCCCGCGCGGCCGCATTTACTTGATGAAGCAGATGCTCGAAGGCGAGCCTGTCACGGCCGACACGCAGTTGCACCTGGATCGCTGCCTGACCTGCCAGTCGTGCGAGACCACGTGTCCCTCCGGCGTGCGTTACAGCCGGCTGTTGGACATCGGCCGCGCGGTCACGGAGGAGCGGGTCGGGCGGCCTGCGGTGCTCGCTCTGAAACGTTACGCGCTCCGGAAGGTGTTGCCCCATAGGCGCCGCTTCGCGGCCGTGCTCGCCGTCGCACGGCTGGTTCGCGGAATCCTGCCGCGAGAGATTCGAGCCAAGCTCCCCGCCAGCTCCGGCCGCCCGTCACGGGCATGGCCGGCAGCACGTCACGCACGGAAAGTGCTCCTCCTCGAAGGCTGCGTGCAACCGCTCCTTGCACCCGAGGTCAATCTCGCGATGGCCCGGGTGTTGGATTGTATCGGCGTTTCGGTGGTGCGCGTTACGACAGCCGGCTGTTGTGGAGCCGTCGCCCATCATATGTCCGCGCATGAGGAAACATTGGAGCAGCTGAAGCGCAACATCGATGCGATGTGGCCGCATATCGAAGCTGGCGCCGAGGGCGTCGTCATGGCTGCGAGCGCCTGCACGGCGACGTTGACCGAGTACGGCCATCTGCTGCGTGAGGACGCTGCTTATGCGGAGCGTGCGGCTCGCGTGAGCAAGCTTACGCGTGACGTCAGCGAAGTCATCCTGTCCGAGAAAGAGGCGTTGAACGCGGCATTCAGTGGCGCCGACGCGCGCGTGCGCGGTACCAGCGCAAAGACTGGGCCCAAGGTCGCATTCCAATCCCCATGCACCCTGCAGCACGCCCTGAAGGTTCGTGGCGTGGTCGAGGAGTTGCTCGAGCGGGCCGGTTGCACGCTCACGGTCGTCCCGGACGGTCACCTGTGTTGCGGCTCGGCCGGCACGTATTCGATTCTGCAGCCCGAGTTGTCAGCGCGGCTGCTGAGCGCCAAGGTCGCTGCGTTGGAGCAGGGCGCACCGGACGTCATCGCTACCGCTAACATCGGTTGCCATACGCACCTGCGTGCCGGGACATCCTTGCCCGTGCGCCATTGGATCGAGTTGCTGGCCGACCGCCTGTCCGGCGCTTGAGGCGGCTGTCCGGCGCTTGAGGCGCTGAGTCGCTGAATCGCATTTGGGATATCCGCCCGGCGCGGCTTGCTGGATAATGGACCCAATATAGGGAGCGAGGACACGCAGTCCGCCTTCCCGAGCGTGCGCTACATGAAGAACGAATACACACCTCCGGCTGGCCGACGCCAAGTGACGCTGTGGCCCTCGGGAGTGGCGGTGTTGCTGGCTCTCCTGGGTATCCTGGCGGCGCCGCTGCGCGCGGCGGATGTGCCACCCACCGCGGCGCCCCCTGCGCGAGGGGCCGTTGACGGCGCGGCGGAGAAGGCAAACCCGGCGGCGGCGCTCATCGAGCAGGGCACGCTCGCCATGCGGACGGACTCGGAAGCGAGCCGGCGTGACGCGGAAAGCGCGCTGGAGCTGCTGAAGAAGAGTCCGAGCGCCGACCTGGAGATCCGTGCGCGGCTGCTTCTGTGCGATTACTACGCTGAACGCGACACAGCTGCGGCGCAACGGGAGATTGCGGCCGCCACCGCACTCCTGCCGCAGGCCAGGCGGCAGGGCTTGCGCGCCGGCATCCTCAATTGCGAAGGGGAGAGCCTGGAGAACTCAGGCGACAACACCAAGGCCATGGCGCTGTACACGGAGGCCGTCTCCGTGGCGACCGCCGAGCACGACGACGATATGTTGGCTTTCAGCCTCTTCTCGCACGGCTACCTTCTTGGTGTCGTTGGCGATTACCCCAACGGCCTGATCGAGCTGCGCCGGGCCGAGGCGCTCTTCGAGCAGCAGAAGAAGCCGCTGCACGCCATGACGACCCTCAATAGCATCGCCACGGTCTACAACCGTATGGGCGACTACATCCAGGCGCGTCACATCTACACGCGCGCCCTGGTCGAGCAGCGTGCGGCGGGCCTGCTGCGCGAGGAGGTGGTCACGCTACATAATCTGGGGCGCGTCAACGAGAACCTGCACGAGTGGGAGGCCGCTCGCGCGGATTTCACGCAAGCGCTGGATATCGCCCGAAAGCTCGACTATCCGCGTGGCGAGGCGTATGCGTTGCGCGGACTGGCCGCTGTCTCGAACGCGTTGGGCGACCCCGCCGGCGCGCTCGAGCATCTCAAGAATGCGGAGGCTTTCCAGAAGCCGCTGCCGGATGCCCGTCTGCGGGCACAGATTCAGCTGGCCCGCGGCATTGCCCTGCACAAGCTCCAGCGTTTCTCCGAGAGCATCTCTTCCCTGCTGAGCGCGCTGGACGTGTTCAAGCAGGCCGACGCGCTCTACGAGCTGAACCAGGTGTACTCCGAGCTGGCGGCGGTCTACGCGCAGACCGGCAACTGGCGCGACGCCTATGCCCGGCTGACCGACGCCAAGAACACCTCCGACAAGCTGCTCAAGAATCAGCTCGACCGGGGCTTCGCCACGCTGAAAGTCGAGTTCGATACCGCCACTCGCGACAAGGAGAACGCCGCTCTCAAGCGTGAGAATGAGGCAAGCCTGCGGGCGCTCGCGCAGGGCCGGAGCGTGCGGCGCCTGCAAGCCGCCGTGATCATTCTGGCCATCTCGCTCGTGTTGCTGTTGACGCTCCTGGCTCTCTTCCAACATCGAAGCACGCTGCGCATGCACACGCTCGCGATGACCGACGAGCTGACGGGTGTGCCGAACCGCCGCGCCGTCCTGGGGCGCCTGGATCGCCTGCTGCAGCAGGTGGATGCGGCGCCGTGCGCCATCCTCATCATCGACATCGATTACTTCAAGGCGATCAATGACCAGCTCGGTCATTCCACGGGCGATGAAGTGCTGAAGGTGGTTGCCGGGACCGTGCGCGCCGCGGTGGGTGAGCCGGCTTTCTTCGGGCGGCTGGGGGGCGAGGAGTTCCTGATCGTGTTGCCGCAGACGCGCCTGGCCGAGGCGAATGCGGCGGCCGAGCGCTTCTGCGACAAGATTCGTACTATCGACACGGTGCGATGGTTCGACGATCGCCGCCGTATTACGTGCAGCATCGGCGTGTCCGTCTCCGTGCCCGGCCGGGATACGCCCAGCACGATGCTGCAGCGAGCCGACGCGGCCTTGTATTCCGCGAAACGCGGAGGGCGAAACTGCGTATGTACCGAAACGGCCCCCGAGCCTGATCTGGGGACTGCGGCGGTAGTCGATGCCTGAGAGCCGACCCCTGGCGACACCGGACTGCGATGAATGGGGCGAGCGCATGCCACGCACGGTGGGGCTGCTCGACGCGATGGCTGTGCTGGTTGGTGTCACGATCGGCAGCGGAATCTTCCGGGCGCCGGCGACAGTCGCGGGCCAGTTGCAGGCGCCGGGTCCGGTACTGCTGTGTTGGGTGTTGGGAGGGGTGATCGCGCTGTGCGGCGCGCTCACCATCGCGGAGCTCGCCGGCGCCCTGCCGCGCTCCGGTGGCGTGTTTGCCTGGCTGCTCGAGAGCTTCGGCCCCTTGCCCGCGTTCCTGTTCGGCTGGACCGAGCTGGCCGTCATCCGGGCCGCCTCGCTCGGCGCGACGGCGACGATCTTCGCGGAATACCTCGGCTATTTCACGCCGCTCACGCAGATGCAGGTCCGCTACGTTGCCGCTGTCTTGATCGTCGTCATTGGCGCGATGAATTATTTCGGGGTGCGACGCGCCGCCGTGGTCATGAGCACGGCAACCGTCGCGAAGTACCTGGCGCTGCTGGGGCTTGGCATCTTGGCGTTCACCGCGCCCACCGGCGGTGTTGCCCATTTCGACGGCGCCTGGGATGGCGGTGTGCACGTCTCGCTGCTGGCGACCGCGCTCATTCCGATCATGTGGACCTACGACGGCTGGGCCGACCTGTCCTTCATGGCGGGCGAAGTCAAGGATCCGCAGCGCACGCTGCCGCTGGCGCTGATCCTCGGGACTGCCGCGGTGATGCTGGTGTATCTCCTCCTCAATGTGGGATTCATCTACGTCATGCGCCTGTCCGACATGGCGGGCTCGCAGCTCATCGCTACCGCGGTGGCCGAGCGCATTCCATTGTTCGGCGGGATCGGCGCGGGAGTCATCGCCGCGGTGGTGCTCGTCTCGACGTTCAGCGGCCTGAACGGCACTCTCATGACGGGGCCGCGGATCTTCTTTGCCATGGCCGAGCGTGGCCTGTTCTTTCGCGCGGTGGCCCGTGTCTCCCCGCGCTACCACAGCCCGTCCGTGGCGATCTGGCTGGCCACCGCTCTCGGCGTCGTCTACGTCCTGCAAAACAACTTCGCCCAGCTGGCCAACAAGTTCGTGCTGGGTATCTGGCCGTTCTACGTACTCGCCGTGGCCGGCGTCTTCGTCCTCAGGCGCAAGCAGCCGGACCTGCCGCGACCCTACCGCGTGTGGGGCTATCCCCTGGTGCCGTTGTTGTTCCTGCTCGCCTCCCTTGGCATGGTCGCGAACGCCTTGTGGACGGACCCGTGGGGCACCGGATTTACGCTATTGGTCATCCTTGCGGGCGTGCCGCTGTTCCATCTGTGGCGCTGGCTCCAGGCGCGCCGGGCGAGTCCGTCATGAGCGCCGTGACACAGACTGAGAGGCTTTACGATGAATCAGTGGATGAGGCGGGCTGTCCTGCTCGGTGTGGCCGCGCTGCTGCCTTTGGGGGCAAGCGCCGCCGGCGCGGCCGTGCCGCCGATCCGGCACGTGTTCATTGTGATGTTGGAGAATCAAAACGCGGCGGTGACTTTCGGGGAGCGTTCGCCGTCGCCCTATCTCGCGCGGACCCTTCCGGCCCAGGGCGCCTTGCTGACCCACTATTACGGCATCGGGCACTCCAGCCTCGATAACTACATCGCCCTGGTGAGCGGCCAGGCGCCGAATGAGCAGACGCAGCTCGATTGCCCGGTGTTCTCGGACTTCCGATTGCAGCGGGCGGACCTGGACGCTCACGGGCAGGCGTTGGGTGTGGGATGCGTCTATCCCAGGATGGTGCGGACGTTGCCCGACCAGCTGGAGGCCGCCGGGCTGACCTGGCGGGGTTATATGGAGGACATGGGGAAGGATCCGCGACGGGAGAGCGCCACGTGCGGCCATGCGGTCGTCGGCAGGGAGGACAGGACTCTCATCGCCACGGCTGCGGATAAGTACGCTGCCAAACACAACCCCTTCGTCTACTTCCATTCGATTATTGACGATCAGGCGCGTTGCGACTCTCACGTCGTCAATCTCGATGCTCTACCGGGAGATCTGCGCAGCGTACGGACGACACCGAACTATGTGTTCATTACCCCGAATCTCTGCAACGATGGTCACGATCCCGAGTGCATCGACGGTGGTCCTGGAGGGCTTCAGGCGGTCGATGCGTTCCTGCGCAAATGGGTGCCCCTTATCACGGCTGCGCCGGCATTCAAACAGGACGGCCTGCTCATCGTGACCTTCGATGAGTCTGACGGCAGCGGCCCGGACGGTTCTGCGGCCTGCTGTGGCGAGCGTCCCCTGGCCAGCGCGCGCCGGCCCGCTGGAGTGCTGGGTCCCGGCGGTGGCAGGATCGGCGCAGTGCTGTTATCGCGCTTCGTGAAGCCCGGTACGGTGTCGACCGACCCCTACAACCACTATTCGCTGCTGCGGACGGTGGAGGACCTCTTCGGTCTCGAGCACCTGGGTTATGCGGCGGAGCCCAATCTGAAGGCCTTCGGCGCGGACGTATTCACCGCGGAGTGATGGACCGCTAATTGTCACGCTCAAGCTCCCCTTGACAAACGAGCCATTCGGCGGAAAATTAGTTGCCAAGGCAGTAATGGTTCAGGCAGTTATTCAATGAGTGACAGATCGGCGGTGCTGACTCCCTCGACGGTCCTGTGCGACGGCGACCTTCAGGTGGGCCACCTCATCGGGCGAGCCCGCTCGTCACTGCTGGCTGGGCTGGATACCGAGCTGGAGCAGTTCGGCATCACGGGGGCGCAGTTCGCGGTGCTGAAGCACGTCGCGGACGGCACCGCCGAAACGGCTGCGGACCTGTGCCGCACCATGCACTACGACACCGGATCCATGACCCGCATGTTGGACCGGCTCGAAGAGAAAGGCGTGCTGCGTCGGGAACGTTGCACCCAGGATCGCCGGGTCGTCTATCTGAAGATGACGACCACGGGAGTGGACCTCCTGCCGCGGCTGCGGAGCGCCGCTGGAAGCGTCGTAGGCCGCCATCTCGCGGGGTTCAGCCCCGCCGAAGTCGAAGCCCTCAAGCTGTATCTCACGCGGATGATCGAGAACTCTCTACCGGTGACCTCATGAATACCCGCCCTTCTGTATTGGTGACGTGCGGAGCGTTGTTGTATGCGCTGCTGGCGGGCTGTGTCTCGCGCGGCGACTGGAAGCCCACGCCGGCCGTCGAGCCGCAGAATCTGGCCGCGAGCCGTACACTCGCGACGGCGACGGTTACTCCGGCATCCTGGCCGACGGACGCTTGGTGGCGTGCTTATGGCGACCCCCAGCTCGATGCTCTCGTCGAGGAGTCGTTCGCGGGAAGTCCGTCGCTGGAGATTGCACAAGCCCGCTTACGCGCAGCGCAGTCGGTGGCCACACAAGCGAAAGCCGCACGCCTGCCCTCGACGGCGGTCGATGCCCAGGTCACGAAGCAACGCTATCCCGAGAATGGCCTTTATCCGCCGCCGTACGCGGGCAGCTTTGTCACGAGCGGGCAGCTTACGCTCGATTTCAGCTACGACATCGACTTCTGGGGGCGCAATCGCGAGGCGCTCGAGTCCGCACGCGCCAATGTGCGGGCGGCGGAAGCCGATAAAGCTGCCGCTCGTCTCGCGCTCGCCGTCGCCGTCGCGCGCGCGTACTTCCAACTCGATACCTCGTATGCCTTTCTCGATGTCGCGCAGGCCAATCTCGAGCAGCAGTCGCAGATTCTCGACCTCACCAAGCAGCGGGTTGCTGCCGGTCTCGAGAACACGGCGCGTGTGAAGCAGTCGGAAGCCCAGATGAGTCTCGTTCGCGCGAGCGTCGATGCCACGCAGGCGGGCATCGACACCACGCGCAACGCACTTGCGGCGCTCGTCGGAGCGGGGCCCGATCGCGGGCTCGATCTCAAACGACCGCACCTCACGGTGCCGGCCAATATCGAGTTACCCTCTGCACTTCCGGTCGACCTGCTCGGTCGCCGTCCTGACATCGTTGCGTCCCGTTGGCGGGTCGAGGCAGCTGCCCGTGGTGTCGCGGCGAGCGAGGCCGCCTTCTATCCGAATGTGAATCTGGTGGCATTCGCGGGCCTGCAGGCCGTCGGCCTGTCAAAGCTGTTCGACGCGTCGGACATGGTCGTGGGCGGCGGGCCCGCTCTCAGCCTGCCGGTCTTCAACCGGGGCGCCCTGCGCGGAGCGCTCGAGGCGCAGCAGGCACAATATGATCTCTCTGTCGGTCAGTACAACCAGAGCCTCATCGATGCCATTCACGACGTTGCCGATGTGATGGCCAATTGGTCTGCGACCGAGAAGGAGACGGCGGATTGTCGCGCCGCGCTCGAGGCCGCTCAGCACTCTTACGACATCACACGGCAACGCTATAGCGCGGGCCTCGACAACTATCTGAGCGTGCTCTCGGCCGAGAACCAGGTGTTTCTCTCCCAATTCCTGCTGGCGGAGCTGCAGTCGCGCCGTTTGTCGGTCACCACCGATCTCATTCGGGCTCTGGGTGGGGGGTATGCCCCGTCCGCGACACTCGCTGCCGTGCAGACGCCGCAATAAACCTGCGAGTGATTCAACATGGACGAGAGGGTTGCAACGAATTCCTCCGCCACGGTGCTGCAGCGGCGTCGTACCCGTTGGCTGCTGATCGTCGTAGCGGCCTTTGCCGTCGCCGGCCTCGGCGCAGGGGCCTACTGGTGGCTCTATGCCCGCAATTACGAGACCACGGATGACGCCTATGTAGCCGGTGACCTGGTCAACGTCAGCTCACAGGTGAGCGGTACAGTGGTCGCCATCGATGCGGACGAGACGGATTTCGTGCGGCAGGGGCAGGAGCTCATCAAGTTGGATGACACGGATGCGCGGATCGCTCTGCAAGAGGCCGAAGACCAGCTTGCGAAAGTCGTCCGTCAGGTGCACACGGTGTTCACCAGCCGTGACGAGCTGACCGCCGTGGCCGCACAGCGCCGCGCGGATCTGGATCGCGCGGAGTCGGATCTCGAGCGGCGCAGGAATCTTGGGAGGACCGGAGCCGTTTCCGCCGAGGAAATCTCCCACGCCCGTGAAACGGTGGACGCGGCCCAACAGGCGCTCATCGCGGCCGAGAGAAATCTCGCCGGCGGCGCCGCTTTGTTGGGTCGCACCGGTGTGTCCGACAATCCCGACGTGCAGGCCGCCGCAAGGGCCGTGGAACGCGCCTGGCTGACCCTGCGCCGAACGAGCATCCACGCGCCGGTTTCCGGCTACATTGCCAAGCGTCCGGCGCAGTTGGGCGAGCGCACGACGCCGGGCAATCCGCTCCTGTCGATCGTGCCGCTCGAGCGGCTGCGCGTGGAGGCCAACTTCAAGGAAGTTCAGCTCGAGCGGATGCGAATCGGCCAACCGGTCAAGGTCGTTGCCGATCTTTACGGGAGTGCCGTCGAGTTCAACGGCACGGTTGCCGGCCTTGGGCTGGGCACGGGTGCGGCTTTCGCGTTGCTGCCCGCACAGAACGCTACGGGCAACTGGATCAAGGTCGTGCAACGCGTGCCGGTGCGTGTCGCTCTCGACCCCAAGGAGATCGAGGCGCATCCGCTTCGCATCGGCTTGTCGACCCGTGCGAGCGTCGATGTGCGCAATGCCTCGGGTGCGCAGCTCGCCCTTGCGCCTCGCGCTGAGCCGGTGCTGAGCACTGATATTTACAATATCGACAAGACGGAAATCACGGCCCGTATCGAGCAGATCGTTACGGACAACGCTCCAGTGGCATATGCCCGCAACGCAACCGTTCCGGCACACGATCGCCCTCTGTCGGTGCACGACAGCTCCGCGTTCGTCAGTCGGGCTGGGTCTGTTAGCCGGCACGCAGTGGAGCGTCTGCAAACCGCGCGCAAGTAGCGAAGCTCACTCGAGCTCGACGTAGCTCAAGGGCAGGGCGGTGGTGTATTTGATGGTCTCGAGGGCGAAGCTCGCGCTCACATCGAGAAATTCCACTGCGGAGATGAGGCGCTTGTAGACCACGTCGTATGCGTCGATGTCCGGCACAACGATGCGCATGAGGTAGTCGACGTCACCGCTCATGCGATGGATTTCCGTGACCTCGGGTATATCACGCACCACGCTCACGAACTTGTCGAACCACGCCTGATTGTGTTTCGCGGTCTTGAGCATCACGAAGACGGTCGTCCCGACGTTCAGGGCGCGCGCATCGAGCAAGGCGACGGTCTGCTTCACCACGCCTTCATCCTGCAGCTTCTTGATCCGCCGCCAGCAGGGCGCTTTGGACAGTCCCACCCGGTCGGCGACCTCGGCGGCGGTGAGCGCACCGTCTTGCTGCAGGAGCTCCAGAATCTTACGATCGAGCTTATCCATGAAACTATGTTTCTCTAGATAATTTATGGAGGAAATATTGTTGCGCAATGAGGCGGTTTTGGCCAGACCTTCGCAACCGGGTAGCGCCTCGACCCGCGTAGCATGAAACGCATGAACCTTCACCGCCTGTTCACCGAGCACCCCGAATCCGTAGGCGAGACTTACGCAGAGCATCTGGTGCGGGCCATCTGTTGTGGGGGCCGGATGGTGGCGGCCGGGCTGGCCTGCATGCTGCACGCCCTGCTGCCGTTCGTGTTCGTGCGCACGGCCAGTGTGGCGATCGCTGAGCTCAACGAGCAGATGCTCGCCGTCAAACGCGCAGGGGCCGCGCGCGCCGCCGCCCTGGCTGGACGCTCGGCCATGGTCGGAGAGCGCCGGCCGCTCTAGGAGCCGATGCGGGTCGGCCGCAGCAGGCGAACCTAAGTCCGACAGGCCGCTACGCCGCGTCCGCCGGCGCGTGGATCACGTATCCCCCGGACTTGTCGTCCCGCTCCAGCCCGATGAGGCGCCGCTGCGCCGCTTCCTCCAGCAGTTTGTTGAATGAGCGGAAGCCGTAATAGCTCTCGTTGAAGCCCGGGCTGCGGCGCTTGAGGGTCTGCTTGACCATCGATCCCCAGATCTTGTCCTCCGCGCCGCGCTCGGCCAGGAGCGCCTCGATCGTCGCCAACACGAGATCGAAGGCCTCCTGTTTCTTGTCGTCCTCGGTCGGTGCCGGCGGGTGGGCGGCCGTCGCGCTCGGTGGGTGAGCCGCCGCCCGCTTGCGGGGTGCCCGTTTGGATTTCAGCTGCTCACGCACGAGGTCGTCGTAGTAGATGAACTCGTCGCAGTTGGCGATCAGCAGATCCGACGTGGAGTTCTTGACGCCCACCCCGATGACGCCCTTGTTGTTCTCACGCAGCTTGCTGACGAGCGGCGAGAAGTCGGAGTCTCCGCTGATGATCACGAAGGTGTCGACGTGCGGCTTGGTGTAACACAGGTCGAGGGCGTCGACGACCATGCGGATGTCGGCCGAGTTCTTGCCCGACTGCTTCACGTGCGGAATCTCGATCAGCTCGAAACCCGCCTGGTGCATCCCCGCCTTGGACTCCTTGTAGCGCTCCCAGTCGCAATAGGCCTTCTTCACGACGATGGAGCCCTTCAGGAGCAGCCGCTCCAGGACCCGATTGATGTCGAATTGCGCGTAACGCGCATCGCGTACGCCCAGGGCGACGTTCTCGAAATCGCAGAACAGCGCCAGGTTGGTGGTTTCCGCCCCCGAGGGCATGGTGTGGACTCCGCAGCCGCGGCGGTTGCCGCGGGTGCGAGTCTGACAGGAGTCCGTCAGTGCCGGGAGGGGGGCCGGGGCTCCTGGAGTGCGGTGGCCGCGATCTGCCGGATGAGGCTCTGCGCCTGGGCATCGTCGCAGATATTGCGATTCAGGAGGATCCGCAGCCCACGGCCGACGTGCTCCGCCATCGCGTGCAGGATGATCCTCGTGCCGTAACGCCTGTCGAGCTCCGGCATCAGATCGTCCAGCTCCTTCAGGCAGATGAGAAGGCTGATTTCGAACTCCTCACACAGCTGCGCGCGCGAACGTTCCGTCATGGCGACTCCTTACGCTCCAATGGCCCGCGAGGGGGCGGTGTTGCGCTTGTAGGATATAACCCGTGGACCAAAAGCTACAGCTCCGTAAATGATCCACGGCTCGCGCAAGCGGATGCGACATGCGGGCAGAACAAATCTCGATAGTATTCGGACAGGTGTTGCGTGAGCAGCGCCAGGCACGGGAGCTCTCGCAAGAGGAGCTCGCGCTCGCCGCCAACGTCGACCGGACCTTCGTGAGCCAGATGGAGCGTGGCATCCGCCAGCCCACGATTACCACCCTCCTCAAACTCGCCAGCGCCCTGGGGATCCAGCCCTCCACCCTCATTGTACGGATGGAGAAGCTGCTCCGTTGAGTGTGCGATAGCCGCGCGGCGCCTGACGCCCCTGCCAGGTAATTTCGCTGCAGTGCACACTTATTCTTCGGAAGGGTGATCTGCGTCACGGGGCGGCGCCTGCTCCAGCGCGGTTTCCTGCCGAAACAGTCTTCGGAAACCGGAAAAAACCAGATGACCGTTGCCGCCGGGGGCGGATGTCGCTTGCGCAAGCAGATTCTTTTGGCCGCCTGTCTCGCCGCCGTGGCGCTGATCGCAGGCGTCTTTTATTCGGCCAGGACGGCCCTCGGGCACAGCTTCTCCAGCATCGAGGCGGATGAGGCACGCCAGAGCATCGAGCGTGTGCACCAGGCGTTGCAGTCCGATCTGCGCCAGCTTTATGTCGCGACCGAGGACTACTCGACCTGGGACGAGCTCTACGACTTCGTCTCCGGCAGGCCCAGTCCGCCGCTCGCCTACTTTTTTTCCCGCCGCAGCCTGGACAACATCCACGTCGATCTCGTGTGGGCCGTGGACAACGCCGGTCGAGTCGTTGTCCAGCTCACGACCGATGGGACAGGTCCCGGCGCTGTCCAGGCCCCCAGCCTCGCCGCCCAGGCCGCGCTCAGCGCCTATGAGCCGATGTTGCGGCAGATGGCCGTACCCGCGTCGGCCGCGACCCGGCTGCTGCGCATGCCCGACGGCGTGCTGGCAATCTCGGTCCGCCCGATTCTGCGCGATTCGAGCCCGGGACCGAGCGCCGGTACGTTGATGTTTGGGCGGTATCTGCACACCGAGCTCATCGAGAGGCTCCAGCAGACGAGCCAGTCGCCGGTGAGCGCGACCCTGCTGGACGAGCACGGCAAGCCTGCGTTGAGCGTGCCGGCCGCGGTCGGCGACTGGTTGGCCACATTGACGACCGATGAACTGGTGCAAGCGGGCGATCCGGCCACGTTGCGCACTCACGTAGTGCTGCGAGACGTGGGTGGTCGTCCGATCGTCGTACTTTCCACGACCGTCGCGCGCTCCGCTTTGCAGGTGGCGAAACAAACGATCACCTGGGTAGTCGCGGCGCTGCTGGCGGCCTTCGCGCTGGTCGTCGTGCTCTTGATGTCGCTCCTCAACAGGGCGTGGCGCAACCGCGCAGCCGCACAGCGGCAGTGGCTGGATCACCAGCGCAAGATGTCGCGGCTGGCCCGGCGGGACTCCCTCACCGGGCTGCCGAATCGCGAGCATTTACAGCGCCTGCTCCCGCGCCTGTTGGCGCGGGCCGCGCGCGACGGCACGCGCCTCGCGCTGTTGTATCTCGACCTGGATCATTTCAAGAACATCAACGATTCGCTCGGTCACGGCAGCGGCGACCGACTGCTGAGGGCGGTGGCGCACCGCCTGCGCTCCTCCACGGCGGCGCACGATCTGGTCGTGCGCATGGGCGGAGACGAGTTCGTCGTGGTGGCGACGCTGCTGCCCAACTCGATGGTCGTGAACTCCATCGCGGAGCGGATCCGTGCCGCGCTGGCCGTGCCCATCGACATCGACGGCATGGCCCTGTCCGTCGTGCCGAGCATCGGCATCAGCGTCTATCCGCAGGACGGAGCGGATGCCGAGCAGCTGCTGAAACATGCCGACATCGCGCTCTACACGGCCAAGGACCGCGGCCGTGGCAACCACCAGTTCTATATGCCGGAGATGAATGCCCGGCTGCGCGAGAAGTTAGGCCTGGAGCGCGCACTGCGCCAGGCGCTCGACAACAATGAGCTCACCGTCGAGTACCAGCCGTGCTTCGACTTGCAGACGCTGCGCACCGTGAGTCTCGAGGCCCTCGTCCGTTGGCGCACGGCGGACGGCACATACATCCCTCCCTCACGGTTCATCCCGATCGCCGAGCAGAGCGGTCTCATCGTCGAGATCGGCGAGTACGTCCTGCGGCACGTCTGTTTGCAGTTGAGCGAGTGGCAGCGCGAGCGGCTTCCGCTGGTTCCGGTGTCGGTCAACATCTCCGTGCGTCAGTTCGAGAAGACGCCACTCGCGAGCGTGGTCTCGGCCCTCGCACAGGAGGTCGGCATCGACGCCAGCCTGGTGCACTTCGAGATCACCGAGAGCGCCGCCATGCAGAACTCGCAGCAGCAGCTCGGCGCGCTGCAGGCCCTGCGCAACCTGGGCTCGCGGATTCTCATCGATGATTTC
>DASZVD010000127.1:0-7908 GCA_035547375.1 Steroidobacteraceae bacterium | reverse complement strand
TGACGGGGTCGTCACCGAAGGCTCCGCGATAGGCCACGAGCCACTCCCGGGTCAACTCGTAACGCTGCGCGTGCGATATCGTAAGCCCCTCGAAGTCAAAGCGGCCTGAGCCGGTGACGACGTTCAGATTCGCACGACCTTCGCTGATGCGGTCTAGTGAAGCGGTGATACGCGCCGCGAGAATGGGAGACAGCAGTCCCGGCCGTACCGCAACAAGAAAGCGCAGCCGGCGCGTCAGACTCGCCAGTGCACTGGCGACGACGACGGTATCCTCGTTGACGCCCCCGGTCGGGAGCAAGACACCGTCGAAACCGAGCGAGTCCGCCGCCTGTGCAACGGCTGTGAGGTAGGCAAAGCGATTCCGGCGGGTCGCAGCGCCCAGCAACCGGCCATCGCCTCCAGAGGGAATGAACCAGAAGATCTCAGGCGGCGCAGCAGGTTGCATCGTTATCGTGCTCCGATTCACGGTAAATCAGAACGTCGCGAGGACGGCATGAGCACAAAGCCGCCGCGCATGAGGCGGGGGAATCTTCAGGTGCGCTGGGTCCGGGGAAAGGGATTGTCCGGAAACAGGATCGCGGCGTAGCGGTCCCGAACGGCGAGGTGCGTGTGCAGCAAGGCGGCGCCGATACCGGCGCCGCCGATCTTGTAACCGCCCCCGGCGCCGATGAACGTTCGTCGTGTTAGCCAACGGCGGTCAGGGTCAGTCAACATGTCGGGGCACTCCGATCCCGGGCTGGCGAGCCCGAAAATAGGCCGTGCCTGGCGGCGCGGTCCAATGACATTCCGCACTATCGACATGCGTGTTCACCGGACTCACCGGGCTTGTCGCTCGACGCGACGGGTGTCAAGAAGCTATCGCCTCTCTGGCTGGATGGCGCGCC
Source organism: Steroidobacteraceae bacterium (assembly GCA_035547375.1). Classification (GTDB taxonomy): domain Bacteria; phylum Pseudomonadota; class Gammaproteobacteria; order Steroidobacterales; family Steroidobacteraceae; genus 13-2-20CM-66-19. The sequence continues at coordinate 7,024 of DASZVD010000127.1, read as the reverse complement.
GCCGCTCTCAAATCACCTGCACGCATTGCTCGAACGGCAGCCGTGACGCCCTTGGGCTGGGCTCACTGCCGTCCGGATAGCCGAGGTTGATCAGGAAATTGACGGACCAGGTCGAGCCGGCGAAGAACTCGGCGTTCAGCCGTGCCGGGTCGAATCCGGACATCGGTCCGGCAGCCAGGCCCAAGGCGCGCGCCGCCAGCAAGAGATAAGCTCCCTGCAAGGAGCTGTTACGAAACGCCGTCGCTTCAGCCAACGGCCTGTTGTTGCTCAGCAGGCCAGCAGCGCTACCTCCCGCGGGGAGATGATCGTAGAAGCGCGTATCGTAAGCGACGAGGCAGGTCACCGGCGCTGCCAGGGTTTTGGCCTTGTTGCCGCTGGAAAGTGTCTCGACCAGCCGCGCCTTCGCCGCGGCCGAGCGGACGAATACGTAACGCCCCGGCTGCGCATTGAAGGCCGTGGGCCCCCACTTCACGAGCTCGTAGAGCGCGCGCAAGGTCTCATCCGTTACAGGGCGATCCTTGAAGGTGTGGATCGAGCGGCCCGCTCGAAAGATCCGATCGAGGCTTGCATCGTCCAGAGCGGTCGCCACTGCATCTATCGTCATATTGACATTCCTGGAAGCCATTTCGATGTCACCGTGCCGTGACCGCCAAATGGCCAGCCTCACGACTGCGGTTCCGAGCAGCTTGCAGGACGCCGTAGGATGAAGCAAGGCCATCACCCGAGCGCGAGCCATCGACGCGCGGATCCTGAAGATCGATATTCACACTGACGTGTTGATTCCCGCAGCGGCCTGGAAGCAAAGACCGGCGGGCCATACCGATATGAGCAACGGGTAGTTCACCGGACCCTGCACCGGGGTTAGGGTCTGCTCTCATGTGGGAAGTAGTACCGGACTTGTGCAACGTCGGGCTCGACCACTCTCTGTCTGACCTGAGGGGCTACCTATGGTGCATGACGTTCGAAGCGAAGAGTCATCCGCCAAGCCAACCGCCTCCGTCGTCTGGATCGCGGGCGTCGGAGCTTCAGCGGGGCTTGGCGCAGCCTTGGGACGGCGCTTCGCCAAGGCCGGACTGACTGTCGCGCTCACCGGCCGTGACGCCGAACGAGTTCGTTCGGTGGCGGCGGAAATCGAGCATGACGGGTACCGGGCCGTGGCAGTTCCTGGTGACGTGAGCTCGGCAGGTGATGTCGCGCGTTTGACCGCCGAGGTACAGGCAATCGGCGTCCTGGGTGTTGGGATTTTCAACGCCGGCAACGCCGTCCGCGGGGCGCCCTTGGACATTACGCCCGAGCAGTTCGAGTTGACTTGGCGCGGCAGCACCTACGCCGGATTCCTGTTCGCTCGATCCGTGCTTCCTCCGCTGCTTGCCGCCGGTACGGGGACGCTTTTGTTCACAGGCGCCACCGCTTCGCTGCGTGGGCGAGGCCCCTTCGTTGCATTCGCGGCGGCGAAAGCCGGCCTCAGGTCTCTCGCGCAAAGCGTTGCTCGGGAATACGGTCCGCGCGGAGTGCATGTCGCACACATTGTCATCGACGGCGGAATCGATGGAGAGCGACTGCGATCGGCTCTACCGAAGCGTGCGGCAGACGCCAGGGTCGACGAGCTCCTGAATCCCGACGCAGTCGCTGAAACCTACTGGCAGCTCCATCTGCAACACCGGAGCGCCTGGACGCACGAGTTGGATCTCCGTCCCTATAAGGAGTCTTTCTAAATGAATGCGATACTCGAAGAGACCGCCATTGATGGCTCGACAGATGTCAGGGCGGTACTGAACTACACTCGCAAGACCGGCATTCGACCGGTGAACTACACGTTCGATCCGCCGCGGGGCATCCCACGCAGCAGCGGAGAACTGGACCCCAGGCCGGTAACCGTCCACGACGCCCGCAAGGTGCCCGGGCTCGGGCTCGATGTGAGTGGCTTCGAGCTGATTGAACATCGCAGCACTTTGGCGGACTGGGCGTCATTCCGGGACGGTGAGCAGGTCAAAGCGATCGACTATCCGGAAGTGGAAGCTGCCCTCAAGGCTCGCACCCGCGCCGACAAGGTGGTCCTCTTCGATCACACATTACGCGACAGTACCGCAGAGCCTGGGCGACCCGCGCTACGAGAGCCGGTACTTCGCGTGCATGATGACCAGACCTTTCGTTCGGCTCCGGAAAGGGTGCGCAAGCACTTGTCACCGGAGGAAGCCGCACGACGGCTCCAGCGCCGCTTTGCCATCATCAACTTCTGGCGCCCCGTCGGTGGCCCTGTATTGCGGGCTCCGCTGGCCGTATGCGACGCGCGTACCATCGCGCCCGAGGACCTCCTTGCGAGCGATCTGGTCTATCCCGACTGGACAGGAGAGACCTATGCCATTGCCTTCAATCCAGGTCATCGATGGTATTGGCACCCACGGCAGACACCAACCGAGGCGACGCTGATCAAAGTTTACGACTCGGCAACCGACTGCACGGCCCGATTATCAGCCCATACGGCTTTCGAGGATCCTACGACCGTCCCGGACGCGCCTCCCCGCCGCAGCATCGAGATTCGAGCTCTCGTGTTCTGGTGAGGGCGACGGCCTGACGATACCACCGACCCACCCCTCATTTATTGGGGGCGGCGCACCTGCTCGTGCCTTCGAGGGGCCGCGAAGCCGTCGATCGGACGCCGCCGGATGCCAAGGCCCAAGGCGCTGCTGGCAAGCCTCTCGGCAATCGGCGTCGAAGGCTGCGCTATAGGGCGTCCCGAACAAGGACACCGGGTGTCGAGCGCGTCAGCCGGTCGACTGCGGGCGCTCGCTCGTCCCCTCCGCCGCCGACGCGCGGATCAGCTCGCAGGCATGGCCCTTGTTCCCGGGCCCTTGTTCCCGGGCCATTGCGCCGCGCGGAGCAGCGGCGCGATCGGGCCGGGGCTTATCGCTTGGCAGCCAGCAATTGATCCAGAAGTCCGCCCTCGGCGAAGTGCGTTGCGGAGATGGCCTGCCACCCACCCAACTCGTCGACCGAAGTCAGCTTGATATCCGGAAAGTTGGCGTGATCGCGCGCCGCGACCGCCGCGCTGCGGACCCGGTAGAAGTTCTCCGCCAGGATCTCCTGGCCGGCATCTCCGTAAAGGAACTCGAGATACGCCGTCGCCGCGGCGCGCGTGCCCCGGCGGTCGACGACTTTATCGACCACGGCCACTGGAAAATCGGCGCGCACGCTCGTCGACGGATAAACGGCTTGCAGCGGCACTTTCGTATATTGCCGGCGGATGCTGTTCACCTCCGACTCGAAGGTGATCAGCACATCGCCGATCCGTCGCTCGACGAACGTAGTCGTCGCCCCGCGTCCACCGGTATCGAATACCGGAACGTTGGCGAGCAAAGCAGCGAGAAACGTTCGGGCCTTCGCTTTATCGCCACCGTCGTGCGAGAGCGCATAGGAATAAGCGGCAAGGTAGGTGTAACGTCCATTGCCCGAGGTCTTGGGGTTCGGGAAGATGGGCTGCACGCCTGGTCGGGCCAAGTCATCCCAGTCCTTGATGTGCTGCGGATTGCCGGCCCGTACGAGAAAGACGGGAAACGAATAATACGGGGAAGCGTTCTCCGGCAACTTCTTCGCCCAATCCGCGGCGACGAGCCCCGACTTGACGAGGAATTCGACGTCCGTCTCCTGATTCAGGGTCACGACGTCAGCCTGCAGGCCCTCCGCGACGGAGCGCGCTTGGGCCGATGAGCCGCCATGTGACTGGCGGATCTCGATGTCCTGTCCGGTCCGCTCGCGCCAGGCAGCGGCAAAGGCCGGATTGATCTGCGCAAACAGCTCACGGGAGACATCGTAGGAGACATTCACCAGTGTGGTCTTCTGCGCAGCCCGCGTGGGGCCCACGCAGACAGCTGCAACGACCGTACACAGCACACCGCAAAGTAGCGAACGTTTCACTCGAGATCCTCCCAGCCCGGCCGACAGCCGGCATACTAATTAGATCCGCTCGCGCGACCACGGCGGCCCGGATGAAGGGCCAACGAAAATATCCCGCACCGACTTCGGCGTAAAAGCCCGAGTGACCATGACCTCATTCCTGGCGGCCATTAGTGCTCCTCCAGTACATCGCGACGCGGAACGCCCTGTGACTTGTGTTGGCGCGCGACAACGAGCGTGACCAGTCCCCACGTATCCAGAGCATCCCCCGGGGTGAGTCCGCTCAAAGTACGGCAAACATGGGCCGGAAGCGGCGTGACAGCTCACGGCATTCCGTGCACACTAGGCTCCATGAACGAGCAGGGAAAGGATGCCATAGAGCATCCGGCGGGTTCCGTCGACGTCGATCCGCGCGACGGAACGATCGATTTCACGCGTTACTCGACGGAGCAACTCGAAGAGCTCCAATTTGGAATCGATAGGCGCGCCTTTCCGCAGAACTTTGCCAACCTGTCCGTCGAATTGCGGCGACGGGCCGCAAGTGGACCAGCGCAGTCAGATGCGGCCAGCAACGGCCGATTCAGCTCCCGCGACGGACTAACCGGCTGGATCGAGGCACGCGGCCGGCACAATCCCTTGTATGGCGCCGGGTCTATGGCAGTCGGGGCCGAGCACGTCAATCTGCAAGGTTGGCGCCGAACCTGGCTTGGCGCTCCGGAGCGAGCGGACATCGCGGTTCCCCTCGCAAGCATCCGCAACGTCGCCCGTGACGGCAGCCACATCCGCTTCGAGTATAAGCTTCGCTTCTCGCGTCACGTCGAATTCACGGCCGAATCTCCCGAGCGTGCACGCGCGCTGCAGCTTGCGTTGCCCGCCAGGCAGACTGAGAGATTTCCGCAACAATGGATCGAGCTGCGCGAATTCAACCGCCGCCTCGACGAACTCGGCCAAAGTACCTGGATCGCGCCCGCGCTCGTGGCGGTAAATGTCCTCGTATATCTCGTCATGGCTTTCATCGGCGGAAAATTGGGTGGCTTCGATCCGCAGGAGTATGTCAATTGGGGCGCGAACATCGGGCCGATGACCCTCGGCGGCCAGTGGTGGCGTCTGCTCACCGCGGTTTTCGTCCACTTGAACCTCGTGCACGTGCTGCTCAACATGTGGGCGTTATGGAACATTGGCCGGCTGGCGGAGCGACTGTTCGGCCACTGGCTGCTGCTCCTCGTCTACTGCGCCAGCGGCGCACTAGCGAGCCTGACCAGTGTCATCTGGAACCCAACTGTGGCAAGCGTCGGCGCTTCGGGGGCAATCTTCGGCGTGTTCGGTGCTTTCTTCGCATTCCTTACGAAACCCGACACGCTCGTGCCAGACAGCGTCATACGCACTCACTGGCTGAGCACGGCCGTATTCGTCACCTACAGTCTCTTCAACGGTTTCCTTTCCGAAGGAATCGACAATGCAGCTCATGTCGGCGGACTGCTCGCCGGCTTCGCGCTCGGCTGGGTCGCGGCGCGTCCGTTGGATGCCACTGACCGTGAAGGATTCCCATTTCCACAGCTCGTCGCCTGTCTGGGGATAACGGGCGCCGCGCTGCTGGCCGGCTTGTGGCAAATGCACGCGCTCGGCCCCCGGCGCACGACTCCAGAACAGTACGCGCAGCAGCACGCCGCGTACGTCAAGGCGGCAGCCGAGAATCTGCGGCTCTGGCAGGAGGTCGTCAGCCGGGCGGCTGCCTACAACCTGACATCGAAGCAGCTCGCGGACCGGTTCGACAAGGACATCCTTCCTTTCTGGTCCGAGAGCTCCGCGCGCCTGCGCAAGGAGTTACCGACCTTGCCGGCGCAACAACAGTGGTTCGCGCAACTCGTTGCCGACGAGGCGCTCGCCCGACTGGAGTGGGCAGGCATGATCATCGAGGCTGCGCGTACGCAACAACAGAGTTTGTATGCGGACCTACCGAAATTCGAGCAGCGCACCCTGCTTGCCTCCGCGCGCATTACGCGGGCGGAGCTGGTGGACAATGCGCTGAATGGCCCCCGAGGCCTGTCGAGCAGCGCCTGGGTGACTCGGGCGCGCAGTCTGCTGAAAGGAAGCGGTGCTTGCGTCCGCGCGCCCGTGGCCATCAAGCGCCCTATAAGCCCGACCGACTCAAAGACCGACGGTCCCGCGGTGACCGACACGCTCGGCTGCAGGGCGCAGCAGCTGTTCCTGTCCGGCCGGTATGAGGAATTGGATCGAATGCTGAGCGCGCCCCACGCCGCGCAGGGCGACCTGTCCGACGGCACTTCGAGCCTGGGAGCCCTCGAAGGGGGACTGTCCGATCTATTTCAATACGGCGCGCTGGATCTGCAGAGCACGCTGGAGTACACCGCAGACTGGCGCCGTGCGGTACCCGGCTCGGCAGAGCCCGATCTCGCCAAAGCCCTCGTGTTCGAGGCTTGGGCCTGGAGCGCGCGCGGCTTCGGTCCCGCGAGCTCGGTTTCACAAGAGGGTTGGGCGCTATTCTACCTACGGATCAACTTGGCCGCGGCGAGCTTGCACGAGATTGAAGCGCGCGCTGTGAGCAATCCTCTTTGGTACCAGCTTTCCATCAACATCGAAGGGCAGCGCACGACCGATCGGGCGCGGCTGCGGGCCCTGTTCGACTCCGGCGTGCGCTGGGCACCAAAGTATCTGCCTCTCTACCGCAGCATGATGCGCATGCTCATGCCGCGCTGGTCCGGCTCCTATGCTCTGGTCGACAAATTCGTCGACGACATGACGAACAAGCCCGAGGGGCGCGACGAAGCGCTGTACGCTCAGCTCTATTGGAGCTACGACTCACTCGAGCGCGACGACATCAACCTCTTCGACGACTCCGGAGCGATCTGGCCGATCATGAAGGCCGGTTTTGTGAAACTGCGCGAGCAACACCCGCACAGTGACTACATCCTGAATGCGGCCGCGCGATTTGCCTGTATAGCCGACGATGGTGACGCATACCGGGCGTTGCGGCCGCTGCTCGAGAACCACATCTCCACGACCGCCTGGTCCGAAAAGATCTCCCTCGAATCCTGTGATAAGCAGCTTGCGGCCCAAGTGCCGCCCTTGGGCAAACCTGGATGATTCACAGAACGCGGGAAAGACAGCC
>DASZVD010000126.1:0-10423 GCA_035547375.1 Steroidobacteraceae bacterium | reverse complement strand
GCAGCGCCGCCACCAACTTTTACCGAACCCGCTGAGCTGGCGCGCTCAGGGCACGACACCGATACGGCTGGTTTCGGTGCCGACGCAAATCGGGTGACAGCGCCACCTGCCGACACCTCCGCTGTGCCAGGTGCTGGATCGGTAGAGGGGTCGATAGAGCTGAGTGACGCCCTGTCGGGCGCGGCCGGTGACGCCCTGTCGAGGCAGGCCGGCGGCCCGGTGGCTGAGCCGCCCGGCCAAGAAGCCCAGGTGCATGAAGCGCACGAAGCGCACGCGGCGTTGGCGTCGGACGAGCAAGCGCAGCCCTCCGTCGAAGCGCCGGGTGAAGAGGTGGTACTGGAATCGGGCCCTGAAATTCCGGCTGACGATTTCTCGCCGTCGTCCTTCGTGGCTGAACGCGCGGCCGCTGGCGCCGATGAAGGTCTCATTGTCGTCGAGGAGGGGTCCGCATTCGACGCGCTGCCCGCGGTCGAAGCCGAACCGCCTGAGCTCGAGCGCCTGACCGCGACGGGCCTCCATGCCGTGCAGCCGTCTGCGGAAGAACCGCCGGCCGGGCCGGTCGCGAAGAGCGTATCGATAAGCTTCGAGCGCCGTGCGGAGCAGCGTGACGACGGCCTCATCGCGCCGCAGCCGGTTCCGCCGGGTCGCGAGCCCGTGGCCCCGGTCGAGCGCCAGGAAATGGCGCGCGTCGACGCGGAGTTGCTCGACCAGCTTCTGAACATCTCGGGCGAAGCGAGCATTGCGCGCTCCCGCCTGGAGCAGCAGCTCGGCTCCTTCGACTTCAATCTCGGGGAGCTGTCGCGCACCGTCACCCGTTTGAAGGAGCAGCTGCGCAGCCTCGAAATCGAGACCGAGGCGCAGATCCTGCACCGGCACGAGGACGAGGGCGGCCATCGCAGCGAGTTCGATCCGCTGGAGCTCGACCGTTACTCCTCGATCCAACAGTTCTCGCGCGCGCTCGCCGAGACCGCGAACGACGTCGCGAGCATTCAGCAGCTCCTGGAGAATCAGGCGAAGGATACGCAGAGCCTGTTGCAACAGCAGGCTCGCACGATCACCGAGCTGCAGAACGGCCTGATGCGCACGCGCATGGTGCCCTTCCAGCGTCACGTGCAGCGACTCGCCCGTATCGTGAGGCAAGCGGCATCGGATACGGGTAAGCGATGCGAGCTCGTCGTTGAAGGCGCTTCCGGCGAGCTGGATCGTCAGGTGTTGGAGCGCATGCTGCCGCCGTTCGAGCACATGTTGCGTAACGCGGTCGTACACGGCATCGAGAAGCCTGAGGAGCGCGTGCGCGCCGGCAAGCCCGAAACGGGCAAGATCGTTCTCGAGCTGCACCGCGAAGGCGCCGAAGTGATGGTGCGTCTCACCGATGATGGCGGCGGCATGAATCTGCAGGCGATTCGCGCCAAGGGCCAATCTCTCGGACTGATCGCCCCGGGGCAGGCCGTCAGCGACGAAGACGCCATGCAGTTGATTCTCGAGCCCGGATTCTCGACGGCGGGCTCCATCACGCAGCAGGCCGGCCGCGGTGTCGGCATGGACGTGGTCGCCACGGAGATCAAGCGACTCGGCGGCGCCCTTCACATGGAGACGAAGGCGGGCGTCGGGACCGTTTTCACCATCCGCCTCCCCTTCACGCTCGCCATCAGCCACGCGCTCGTGGTGCGCACGGGTGACGAGTTTTACGCGCTACCGCTGCCGACCGTCGAAGGGGTGCTCCGGCTGTCGAAAGCCGAAGTCACCGCGCACTTGGGGCGCGACGCCGCGGCGTTCGATTATGGCGGCCAGAAATATCGCTTCCTCCATCTCGCCACGTTCGTCGGCATCGAGCCCTCGCCGCTGCCGGAATCGGACGTCACCATTCCCGTCGTGCTGGTCCGGGCCGGCGAGCATTCGACCGGTCTCGTCGCCGACGAGCTGGTGGGCAGCCGTGAGATTGTCGTGAAGTCGGTCGGTCCGCAGATTTCGAGTATCCGCGGCATCTCGGGGGCAACCATCCTCGGCGACGGTCGCATCGTGATCATTCTCGACATCGGTGCGCTCGTGCGTGCGGAGTGGCGCTCCAAGCCGCAGGCTCCGGTCATGTCGAAGGAGAAAGCGGACAAGCGCATCTTCGCGATGGTGGTCGACGACTCGATTACCGTGCGCCGCGTGACGCAGCGCCTCCTCGAGCGTAACGGCATGCGTGTCCTTACGGCGCGCGACGGCATGGACGCGGTCGCTCTCCTGCAAGATAACGTGCCCGACATCATCCTGCTCGATATCGAGATGCCCCGCATGGACGGCTACGAAGTCGCCGCCCATGTGCGCAACGACCCACGACTGAAAGATGTGCCGATCATCATGATCACGTCGCGGGTGGGCGAGAAGCACCGCGCCCGCGCCATCGAGATCGGTGTCGATGACTACCTCGGCAAGCCGTACCAGGAGGCGCAGCTGCTCGAAGCGATTGCGCCGCTCGTGGAGCGCCGCCGCGTCGCGATCGGAAGCCACCTGTACGCCACTGAGGCGGGGTGAGTCAGGAATGGGTTTTTCTGAACGGCGCAAGGCCTGAATGTCATGGCTGAACGTGTTACCGAGATCTACAGCCTGTTGATTCCGTTGGCCGACGGGCGGTTGATCATTCCGCGCGCCTGCGTGGCGGAGGTCATCGGATTCCAGACTCCGTCGGAGATGACCGGCGCGCCACCCTGGTATGTCGGCACGGTGCCGTGGAACGGCAAGGCGGTGCCGCTCGTGTCTTTCGAAGGCGCCTGCGGGCAGATGATCCCTTCCGCCTCCGGACGCACCCGCATCGTCGTCCTGCACTGCCTCGGCTCGCGCGTCGAGGGCGGTAACTTCGCCATCGTGTCACAGGGCTTTCCACAGCTCGTCCGTGTGAGCAACGACGTGGTTCGTCCTGACAATTCGCGAGTGTTTCCCGATCGCGCTCCGGTGATCTGCCAGGTGCGGATGATCAACGAGACGCCTCTGGTTCCAGACCTGGAGCGTCTCGAAGAAATGATTGCGGACGAGACGACGATCGGAAGCTAGGGGTCTTGCGGGCCTGCGGGTTTCGCCGGAACGGGTGCTTTCGCCGTGGGTGGCACAGGCAATATCGTGGCGGTTCCCTTGGGAGCGTCTGCCGGTGGCGCGGCGGATTGTGCGGCTTTCTGTCCGCTCGCCGATCGATGCGACGGCGGAGGCCGGAAGCCGATGGGTACGGTGTAGTTGCCGTCGGTCTTTGCGAACGGCAGGCCGTTCACCGCGGCAAGCGATCCCTCGCACAACTCCAACTTCGGCAGCTTCGGCCAGTTGGGCGGGGGTATCACCACCTTCGGAATTTCCACGTCGATCTGCGTGTATTTCACGCCGAGCGCGCCGGCCATGTGCCCGACGAGCGAGCGCAGCTCATCCGCGAAATCATCTGCCAGCGAAGGGTCGCGTGACAGGAAGTAGGTCGTCAGGTAGCGCGCGATGGGTGACGCTTTGCCGATTTCATGGTTGACGAGCTCCTGTTCGTTGGCAAACGTGAAGATGGACGTCGTCGACAGGTAATCCATGAAATCGGTGGGGACCGACGGCTCGTCGGAATGAATCGCCGCCGTGGTGACCTTGATGACTCCGCCGGTCCGGGTGATTTGCGTGTCCCCCAGCTCGAGCTCATAGACCAGCTTCGCCGGCCAGGCGATGAAGATCTGCGGCGTCTTGCCGAGCACCTGCGGACAGGCCCGATACCAGACGGCCACCTGCCGCTCGTGCTCGATCACGGCGTGCGTGCGCACCTGCGTCAGGATGACCTGCACCGGGTCCACCGGCTCGGGCTTTTTCTCGCCCCAGATCATGCGGCCGGCGAGAGCGCCGAGAATCAGCGCGAGAAGGGTGATGACAAGGTATTTCACTGCGTTCCGGCCTAAAGATCCCCGAAGTAGCGCTGGATTATGGTCAATGCCGCAATCGCGGCCGTCTCGGTGCGCAGGATACGGGGGCCCAGGCGGACCGCCTTGAATCCCGCCGCCAAGGCCGCCTCCTGCTCCGTGTCTTCCAAGCCGCCCTCCGGGCCGATCAGCACGCTGATCCCCGCGCCATGGCCCTGTAAATCGTCGATACGCAGGCTTCCGGCAGGGGACAGCAGGATACGGGCCGTGCCCAAGTGCTCGGGAGGGAGCGCATCGAAGAAGTCCTTCGGCGCGGTGACCTCAGGGACGCGGTTACGGCCGCACTGCTCGCACGCGGCGACGGCGACGCCGCGCCAGTGCTGCAATTTCTTGTCCACTTGTCTGTCGTCCAGCCGGACCACACTGCGCTTGGTGAATACCGGCACGATGCGTGATGTGCCCAGCTCCGTGGCCTTCTGGATGACCCAATCCATGCGCTCACCGCGAGAAATGCCCTGCATGAGCGTGAGCGACAGCGGGGACTCACGATCCAACTCGCGGTGCTCGTCAACGCAGACGCGCACGGTGTCCTTGCGGAACTCCTCAATACGCGCCCCGAATTCGCCGCCGCTTCCATCGAATACGGTCAGCGGGTCGCCGACGCGAAGCCGCAGCACGCGGGTAATGTGATTCGCGGCGCTCCCTTCGACAGTGAGAGGCTCGCCCAGGGTCACCGGCCCGTCGACATAAACGCGGGTCAGGCGCATGTGGCGCGCTCGATCCCTTCGCGTGCGACGTCCACCATCAGATCGATCTCGTCGTGCGTAATAACGTACGGTGGCATGAAGTAAACCACGTTGCCCACCGGTCGTAACACGACGCCACGCTGAAGGGCGTGCCGGTAAATCTCGAGCCCGCGCCGCTCCTGCCAGGGGTACGGCGCGCGCGTCGCTTTGTCCCTCACCAGCTCGATGGCGACGATCATCCCGCGCTGCCGGACCTCGGCCACGTGAGGGTGGCCCTCCAGCTCCGCCGCTCGCGCAGCCATGTGCGCCGCCAACGCCTTGTTGCGCTCCAGAACGTTGTCCTCCTTGAATATCGCGAGGCTGGCGAGCGCAACTGCACAGGCGAGCGGGTTTCCCGTGAAACTGTGCGAATGCAGGAAAGCGTTGAGTTTCGTGTATTCATCGTAGAAGGCGGCATACACGTCCTCGGTCGTGAGGACGGCGGATAGCGGCAGATAACCCGCCGTGAGGCCTTTGGACAAGCACATGAAGTCCGGCCGGATACGGGCCTGCTCGCAGGCGAACATCGTTCCCGTGCGGCCAAAGCCCACCGCGATCTCATCGGCGATGAGGTGGACGTCGTAGCGATTGCAGGCGTCCCGGAGCATTTCAAGGTACACCGGATCATACATACGCATCGTGCCTGCGCACTGTACGAGCGGTTCCACGATGACGGCGGCGACCTCGTGCGCGTGTTTGGCCAGTGTTTCCTCCATGTGAGCGAACTTACGTCGCGAGTGCTCCTCCCAACTCTCTCCGGGCTCGCGCTCATAACAGTCCGGCGAGGTCACCGTGATGACGTCCATCAGCAACGGCTTGTAAATTTCCTTGTAGAGCTCCACGTTGCCGACGGCCAACGCTCCGAGGGTCTCGCCGTGGTAGCTGTTCGACAGAGTGATGAATCGCCGCTTACCCTGGCGCCCGGTATTGCACCAGTAGTGGAAGCTCATCTTTACGGCGACTTCGATAGCCGACGAGCCGTTGTCGGCATAAAAACAGCGGGTCAGTCCCTGCGGCGCGATGCCGACGAGAGCTTCGGACAACTCGATGACCGGCTCGTGTGTGAAGCCGGCCAGAATCACCTGCTCGAGATTGTCCAACTGGGCCCGTGCGGCGGCGTTGATGCGCGGGTTGGCGTGGCCAAAGAGATTCACCCACCAGGAGCTGACCGCATCGAGGTAGCGGCGTCCTTCGAAGTCCTCCAGCCAGACTCCTTGTCCCCTGCGAATGGGAATGAGCGGCAGCAGCCGCTCGTGGTCCTTCATCTGCGTGCAGGGGTGCCAGACGTGCGCCAGGTCGCGCGTCACATAGGAAGCGTTATCGGTACTCATGGCAGCCATTGTGGCATGATCGCGGCCAGGAGCCTGTCCGGGCCATGATCGCCGGCGCGGAGGGGCTCCCGCCGTGTGCCGAGAATCCGAGCAATCGAGCTGATCCGTGCCCTCCGAGCCCGCCCCCTTGAAGGTTGAGTCCGCCACGGGCCTGCTCGTGGGCGTTCGCCAGGTGTTGTCGACGCACTTCGACGCGCGGCCTTCCAATGTCCTGCCCGAGCTGATTGTCGTGCACGGCATCAGCTTGCCGCCGCTCGAGTTCGGCGGCCCCTGGATCGATCAACTCTTCACCGGCACGCTCAATCGGGGGCGGGATGCGCACCCCTACTTCCAGCAAATGCCGCCCGGTCGCGTTTCAGCCCACGTTCTCATCCGTCGCGACGGTCTCATTGCCCAATACGTTCCGTTCGGTGAACGGGCCTGGCACGCTGGCAAATCCGAGTACCGCGGCCGCGCTGCCTGCAATGATTACTCGATTGGCATCGAGCTCGAAGGCGCGGATGAGGTTCCGTACGAGGAGGCGCAGTACGTTCAGCTCGCGCGAGTCGTTCGGGCGTTGCTGGCGGCGTACCCATCGCTTTCTTCCGAGCACATCACGGGACACAGCGATATCGCACCGGGGCGCAAGACGGATCCGGGGCCGGCGTTTGATTGGGCGCGTTTCAGGGGACTGCTTACGCGGGCTTAGTCTATTTGGCTCAAAGTCGCCTGCGGCGCTTTGAACGGACATTCCTTCGTAGTCCGCCGGCAAAGAGCGCGGTCTTTGCCGGCTGCGCCGCTGCAGACCTCGGGCGCGTCAAGTGTCAACGCGCCTTAGCGCGGTCGTGGCGCCAGAGGACCTCGGTGCCTTGCTCATGACGTGCCAGTACCCGCGCCAGCACAAACAACAGATCTGACAGGCGATTCAGGTACTTCAGGACTTCCGGGCTGACGGCTTCAGTGCGCGCGAGGGTCCAGGTTCTACGCTCGGCGCGACGGGCCACCGTGCGTGCTACATGGCATGCCGCTGCCGCGGGTCCGCCGCCAGGCAGAATGAATTCTTTCAGCGGTGGCAGCGTGTCGTTGAAGCCGTCCAATGCATCCTCGAGACGCGTTACGTGAGCTTCCTTGATCGCGCTGTGCCCGGGAATACAGAGCTCCCCGCCCATGTCGAAGAGCTCATGCTGCACTTCGGTCAGGCACTTCGCGATATTCTCGGGCAGGCCGGGCACAGCCAGTAGAACGCCGATAGTGCTGTTGAGTTCATCGACCGTGCCGTACGCTTCCACGCGCGCGCCGTCCTTCGGGACACGTGTGCCGTCACCGAGGCCCGTAGTGCCGTCGTCGCCCGTACGCGTGTAGATTTTGCTCAGTCGATTGCCCATGCTGGTCTCCGGTGCGGCCTGGCGGCCGGTCCAAGCCAGGCTCCTCAGGCTGAATTCTGCCAGACGCGACGCGTTGACACGGACTCTACCCCTCGGCCACCCTGCGCGCCTCACTCGAAACGAGCTGAACATGCCATCGAAAGAGCTCCAGGCGGCGCTGGAAGCCGCGCAGGCCGCGGCTGAGATCATCCGCTCCCTGTACCAGAAGAACCTCGCGATTACGACCAAAGCCGACGCGTCCCCGGTTACGGAAGCCGACGTCCGTGCCGAAGAGGCGATCAAGCGCGTTCTGAGCGAGCGCTTCCCGTCTTACGGCTTCTATGGCGAAGAGACGGGGCAGCACGCGATGGGCGCGGAAAGCGTCTGGCTCGTGGATCCCATCGACGGCACGAAGTCCTTCGTGCGCGAGTGTCCGTTCTTCTCGACGCAGATTGCGCTCATGCGTGGGGGAAAACTGGTGCTGGGCGTATCGAGCGCACCGGCCTATGGCGAGCTGGCCTGGGCGGAGACCGGCGGCGGTGCCTATATGAATGACAAGCCGATCCGGGTCAGCACGGTTTCCGAGTTGGGCGGCTCGATCGTCTCGACGGGGAACCTGAAAACGCTGGCTCGCTCGTCACAGTGGAATCGGTTCGGGGAGCTCATCGGTCGTATCAGTCGCATCCGCGGCTACGGCGATTTCGTGCACTATCACCTGCTCGCACGCGGATCGTTGGATGTCGTCATCGAGTCCGACGTCAATATTCTCGATATCGCCGCTCTGACGGTGATCGTGCGCGAGGCGGGCGGTCGATTCACGGATCTGAGCGGTGGCGAGGTTGGGCTCGGCACCACGACAGTGCTGGCGACGAACGGCCCGATGCACGCCAAGGTGCTGGAGGCGCTGGCGCCTTAGAGGCTCGTCTTGGAAGCTCGTTCGACTGACGATCGCCGCAGCGAGGCGTGCGCCGCACGCGGCGCGCGCGATCAGCAGGCCTTCGGTTTCATGCGCTGACGAATACCCGGCGGCCGGCTTGCTCGATCTCAATCATCGGTGAGTTATAGAGTGCGCTGAGTGTTGCGGCGGTCAGCGCCTCTCGTACGGGGCCGAGAGCCCAGCGCCCGTCACCGAATAGCAGCAACACCCGATCCGCGAAGCGCGCGGCCAAGGTCGGGTCGTGAAGGGTCGTAATCACCGTGCGGCCGTTGCGGGCGAGCTCCTGGAACAGCCCGAGCACCCCAATCTGGTGATGCGGGTCGAGATGGTTCGTCGGCTCGTCCAGCAGGTAAATACCAGGCTCTTGGGCGAGCAGGGCCGCAATGGCAACGCGACGCTGCTCGCCACCGGAGAGCGTGTCCGTCCTTCTCGCGGCGAACTCGCTCATATCCACCGCGGCCAATGCTTCCCGAGCAATGCGCTCGTCCTCCGCCGTCTCCCATTGCCACAGGGCGAGGTGGGGGTGACGGCCGATGAGCACCATTTCCAGAGCCGTGCTGACAAAGGCGTCCTCGAGATCCTGCGCGAGCAAGCCGAGTCGCAGCGCGGCGGCTCGCCGGCTGACTTGTGTAAACGCGGCTCCGTCGAGTCGCACCTCACCCGTGTGCGGAGGCCGCAGTCCCGCGAGAGTGTGCAACGTCAGTGTTTTCCCGGCGCCGTTGCAGCCGAGAATGGCAACGACTTCGCCAGGCGCAAATTCAACGGACAACTCGTCGACCAGCACGCGCGTGCCAACACGCACGCCGACGCGGCTCGTCGTCAGTCCCGACTTCAGTGGTGCGTCCACCGGACCTCGTCCGCGGTAGCGGCTCCTACGACGACATCCCGTAGGCTCGCCGGCATTTCGAAGCTCGTCGGCGAGAGCGCACGTCTCCCGGCCATGATTTCTGCCAGCGCTTGGGGGTAGAGCGGGCGGAGATCGGGATCGCCGAAGCCCGTGGGATACAGCGGCGCACCCGTGCGGGGATCGTATTTATCGGTTGCGCCCAGTGTGTGCATGAGCTCGTGGGCGATGACGATGTTGTTGCTGCCCGTCATTTCCTTTTGCGCGAATGCGTGCACGACGCCCATCAGGCCTTTCTGAAGGCCGTGCGAATCAGGCGTGATTTGCAGCGCTGCCGGATCGTGATACAGCACGAAGAGTCGGATGCGTGAGGGTGTCCGACCCGGCACGCTCGTCGCGGTTGCGGCGAACCAGCGCAGCTTCAAGCTCCACCAGGCCACGCCGACGGGGCCAGCCTCGGGCGCCAGCTGCGGCGGCAGCTTTTTGCCTTGGGGGTAGAGCTCGACGTGGACCGGCTCATCCAGCTTTACGCCGTAGCGATGGGATTCGCGTGCGAAGAAGGTCTCGATGCTTTGGAAATCGCCAACCGACAACTCGTCGATATAGCGCTGCGCGGCCTCACTTCCATCGGCGTTGCACGGATAAATACCGACCCACAACGTGCCCTTCCAGCTCTGCGTTTCCACGTGCTCGAGCCAGGTGCGCCCGGCAACGATTACGAGCACCAGCAGGAGCGTAAGAATGCGGAACGCCTTCCACACGGGCGGCGCGCCCTATGGCTGCAGGCGTGTGGCGCTCCAGGGGCCGGCGCTGAACAGTCCACCCGCTTGGGGCGTGAGCTCGCGCGTCCAGCGCGCACGATCGTGGATGCGTCCCTCGCCCTCGACCCACAATTCAACGGAGTCGGCCCAAAGGCGATAACCTCCCCAATGCGGCGGTCGCGGAATCTGAAAGTCGCCCTGCGCGTCGCTGCCGGCGCCGGTCGGGTCGGGGGTGCCGAAGCGTTTCGCGGTGGCGGCTACGGTCTTTTGGAGCGCCGCGAGCGAGGCCAGCGGCTCGCTTTGCTGGCTGGCCCAGGACCCAATGCGGCTTTGCCACGGTCGCGAGGCAAAATAACTGTCACTGTCGGCGGCTGGCGACTGCACGACCGGCCCTTCCACCCGCACCTGGCGGTGGAGCGCATCCCAGTGGATCACGGCGGCCGCTCGGGGATTGCGCTCGAGCTGGCGCCCCTTGCGCGACAGATAGTTGGTGAAAAACACCAGATATCCCGGCGAGACGACGATTTCCTTGCAAAGGACGACCCGCGCCGCGGGCCGCCCG
>DASZVD010000125.1:0-29236 GCA_035547375.1 Steroidobacteraceae bacterium | reverse complement strand
CCAGGAGCCGAACCTGTTTACTCTGCCGACTCGTGAAGGAGGTGCGCTCCGGCACCCGATAGAGCTTCAGGTCTCCCAGGTCTTCCTGCTTGGCCAACGCGCTGACCGCGACCTCCTGAATCGCCGCGGGGGCGGGGGCTGCCACCGCCATCGCACGCTTTGCCGTGAGACGAATCTCGGAGTACTCACTGGGGACCTCCGGCGTATCACTGGTCGAGCCCCGCGGCCAACACCCGGCGAGCACCCGCTCTCCCAACTCGATGGGCTCGACCTCCTGCGACTCGCGATTGAGCCGGCCCGCCACCACCTGCGCGTGCGCGTCGGAGAATCCCACGGAATTGCCATTGGCGAGCGTAATCCAGCCGCCGAGATCGAGGGACTCGCCATCCGGCGCGACGGTGGCCACGTAGTTGGCCATCCAGTCAAAGCCCGCCGCCAGGTAGGACAGTTTCACCTGCACGGTGACGGGTTCCGGGCTGCGCACGAGAGCCGACAGTGTCGGCGTGGCGGCCGTCGTGGTGGTGGGCTGGAAGTCGAAGGTTTCCGGCAGTCCCGAGCAGCGCAACGCCTCGATGCCCTGCGCACTCTGAAAGATCACTCCCCCAGCGTCGGACAGCAGAGTGCCGTTGACGCGCGTGACCGCGCCGGTCTTGGGATTCGTGCGAACCCACTCCACGGTGCGGCCAACCGTCTCGGCCACCAGGGCCGAGGGACTGAGCACCTTGGCGTCGCGATTTTTTTCCAACACTCCGTCAGGCAGGCCCGTCATGAGCGCGGTCGCCGGTTGGATGCCGTCGGCCACCCCTTCGAAGCGCAGCCGGGTCTCGCCGGCCGGCAGAGTGACCGTACGGGTCTCGGTGACCAGGGCGAAACCGCCGAGGGCATCGAGATCGAGGGCCGCCTCACTCCGCCACGGGTCCCGATAGACAGTGACCGACAGATCCGTAGCCGCGCTAGCCGCAACTTCGCCAGCACCGGCCGCAACTTCGCCGACACCGCCCCCACCGGCACCGGCGGCTATCAACGGCGTGGCTATGCGCAGCTCGGCTACCCGCGGCGTGGCGATCAACGGCGCAGTAATCAACACAGTCAGCGACAACGCCGGGAACCGGAGCCGGCGGGACACTGGTGACCGGAGCCGCACGCGCGTGCCTTTCAATACTTGGAGTCGAAGCTGGCGGTCACCGTCGCCTTGCCGTTCGCCGGCACCGATACGTCCCATTGAGCTTCGGAAGCGCTGCGGCGGGTGCTCGGTTGACTTTCCGACCTGATGGACGTGTCACCCCACAGCCCTTCCTGCAGCAGGGTGACGTTGACCGGCTTCGGGCTGGCGTTGGTGAGCACGTAGCGCATGTCGGTTTGCCAGTGCGCGAACCCGAGCGAAGTCCGCTTCTCGACGGTCGGCTGCACCTTGACGTCGAATGCTTCACCCGTTGCCAACGACAATGTCGAGCCCATCGGCGTATGGTCGATCTTGCTCTCACCGATGAATTGCGGCTCGCCGCGCTTGTCGCGCATGTAGAACCGCAGAATGCCCGCGGGAAGCTGATCCCCCAACCCCGCATGAGCACTGGTGGAGAACCGGTACACGGTCTGCGCGCTCCGCGCCTCCGCGAGGCTCTCCAGCCAACTGTTGCGGAACTCGTACCCGTGCTCGGCCGGCACACCGTGTACATCCAGGAAGCTGACCTGCTTCGTCTGCAGGTTGGCGAGGGTGGTGCGCTCGGCGAGGGGGTAAAGATAAAAATCCCCGAGCCGCTCGCGTGTCCCGCTTTCGGTACCCGGTTGCGCCAAGGTCGGGCGCGGCGGCCGCGGCTGCCAGCGACCGTTCGATACGTCGTTGACCTGTGCCGGCGCGCCAGCGACCAACAGTGTCCTTGCGTTGTCGTAAGTGGTGCCGCTCGAGTTGGTCAGAGTCACCCAGCCTTGCACATCGATCCTGGAGGTTGCCTCGTCGTAGAGCGCAACATAGTCGGCGCGCCAGCCGAGCCCGGGCGTAAGATAGCTCAAGGTCACCGGAATGGCCCCGGCATGAGCACCGTTCACCGTCACGGAAAGCGTCGGGTGAGCACGCAGGTTGTCGGGAACCTTGTCAAAGATGACTCGCGCCGGCAGACCATCGTCACGCAGAACCTCGATGTGGTCGCCGATCTTGAGGACGACACCCCCGTTGGTGGCGAGCACGAGGGCTTTTTCGCGTGTCTCAGCCCCGGTGCCCGGATTCGTGCGGACGATCGTGACCTCGTGTCCGACCGCCTTCTCCATCAGCTTCGCCGGCGTGAGCAGGTCGTAATCGAAATTCTGCTCGACAATGCTCAAGTCGTGCGCGGCCAGGGACACCGTCTCGGAGCGGATCCTGGCGGAAACGTTCTCGAACTCGATGCGCTGCTTGCCGCCGGTCAGATTGATCGTGCGGTGATCCTGCACCAGGGCGAGATCGTCGTTGTAGATGGTCACGGAAAGGTCGGGCTCAGCGGCCCCGGCGCCGGATGCGCAGAGCAGACCAACCGCGATTCCTACGCCAAATGCGCCGTCACGCATATGCCCCCTCCGGTAGCGACAAGTGAACTGTCACGCGCTCTAGGCTACATGACTTTAACGTGGCTGCGCCAAGAATGGGGTTAACGCAGCAGACGTTTCAGCTCGGGGACGTCGAGCCGATGGCGACAGACCACGGTGCCATCCAACAGCAGGACGGGCACGTCGAGACCGTGGCGACGTTGCAGGACCGGGTCGCTATCGACATCCACGATATCAATGGGTGGCAGCTCCATCGTCCGGCCGAGCGCTTGGAGCTCTTCCAGCATTTCATCGCACAGATCGCATTCCTGGCGATGGACAACCGTAAGACGCGCGTTAATGGTGCGGGCCGGCCTGAACGGAGTTGGCGATGAACCGCACGGTAGCGGGGGGCACCTCACCCACAGCGGTAACCTTGTGGCCGTCGATTACGGTCGAGAATGCCGACGAAGACCCAACGCGAGCGGACTCGTCTACGGGCGGATCATCCGGCGACGTGTTGGGTTGCTGTGTCACTTCGACGAAAACCGAAACCGATGCCAGTCCATCGGTGAACACCAGGTGATCCACGGGCGCGGGGGAGCCCGGCAGAGTCTGCTCCTTCCGGGCCGTCATCTTGAATCCCGGAGGCAGCTTCAACGCCTCCCACACCACGGTATCGACCTTCGCGGACTCCTTCGGCGGAGTAGCTTCGTTGCGCAGCCATTGGAAGCCATCGGTGGAGACCTCCGGCTTGAAAGCAGCGTCAGGGATATGCGGAGACAGCGTGAGGCTCGCGAACACCACCTGCTCTATCACGTGGCCGTGCGCATCGCAGAGTTGAGTCTTCAAGGGCATCGCAGTGGTCTCGTCGATCCACACCCGATAGCCGTAGCGATACTCGTCCTTCGGCTCCACCGTGATGACGTGCGTATCACGACGGTTCAGCCGCGTCTGCGCCACTTCTTTAATGTCGTAGAAGCTGGCCGTCTGCTCGTTGATGGCGGGGAAACCGCTCAGGAGAGACTCGTCGGAAGGCCGGGTCTCGACCAGTACCGTTCGCTTGTCGGGTAGGTAACAGGCGAGATTCGAGCCCGTCCGGATGAACTCGCGCCCGGAGCCGTCGAGGGAGACGAGCCGCTCGGATACAGCGCCATCCTGTACACGGTGGATGATGCGCAGCATCTCCACCCTCCCCCCTTGCCAATGGGAGAAGGTGCCGTCGTAATTCCGCGTCGTCAGCGCCTCGTTCATGCGCTCGAGCCACTTGCCGGGCTCAACCTCGCCGGCCAGCGCCACACCGGCCGCCAGGGCCAGCGCAAGCGTCATCAGGCTGCTCAGCGCAAGCGGGCTGCCCCGTTCGCTACTGCGGATTCTTCGCATCGTCTTGCACGTCCTCGATTGGTTCCTCCGACCCGGCGGACGTGCCCGCAGTTCCCGATTCGCTGGCCATGAATGCCGACAACAGATTGCGCCTCGCCATGGGCGACGAGACTTCGCTATGTGCCACCACATAGTTGGCAAGCTCGGTGCTCGGCACGATCAGCCGGCGGCCCGGCGACCTCGGCACGGTGTAACTATCGGACCCTGCGGTATTGATGGAAGGTGTTGCCCTGGAGGGCACTGACCGGGTGGCAACCAGCGGAACTGATACACCCGGGGCCGCGGTCTGGGTGACGGGGACACTGTCCGCCGCACCCATCTGCTGCCTCATCCAAAGAATGGACACGATCGCGACGCCGGCGACCGCCGCGGCGCTCGCCACGGGCTGCCACCAGCTGCCCGCCCAGCGCTTGCGAGGCTGGGGCGCGGGCTCGGCCGCCAGCACCGGCTCGGAAGAGATGGCGGCGCTCACTCGTCCCGCCAGCGCCGCGTTCAGCCGCACTCCTCGCTCGGCCCGGATGGCGGCACCCATCACCGCGTACCGGCCCCAACGCGCCTTGAGCTGCTCGTCGCGCGAGAGGCGACGCGCCAGCAGCTCGCACTCGGCGGCCGGCAGCTCATTGTCGAACATGGCGGACAGCTGGCTGTCGAGCTCCTCGTTCATCCCAGCTCCTCCACCCGGCCCAGGCCGCCTTCGAAGACCTCCCGCAGGCGGCGATCGATCGCCTCCCGGGCGCGGAAAATTCGCGACCTGACCGTGCCGACGGGACAATCCATCGCGGCCGCGATCTCCTCGTAGGACAGTCCCTCGAGCTCGCGCAGGACGATCGCGGTGCGCAGATCCTCCGGCAGCGCGTCGATCGCCGCATTCACCGTCGAGCGGATCTCGTCCGTCAGCACGAGCCCTTCGGGGGTCTCGGAATCTTTCATACGGCCTTGCATGTCGTAGGACTCATCGGTGTTGTTGCGGTCGAGGTCATATTCGATGGGGCTGCGATCGCGCGAGACGACCGCGTTTTTGGCGGTGTTGATGGCTATGCGGTAGAGCCAGGTATAGAAGGCACTGTCGCCCCGGAACTGCGGCAAGGCGCGATAAGCCTTGATGAAGGCTTCCTGAGCAATGTCCTCGGCTTCCGCCGGATTGCGCACGTAACGCATGACCAGCTTGACCAGTTTGTGCTGGTACTTGAGAACCAGCGCATCAAATGCTCCCTTGTCCCCCCGCTGCACGCGGCGGACGAGGCTGAGATCGCTTACGTCGGCGCTCATGGGCGCCCCTGCTCCTGGACAGTAGGTCGCCCCATGGCGACCTGAATAGACCCTGAACTTTCTTGAAAGTTCAGGCACCGTGCCGCGGATGAGTATCGGCGGCGACCATATCGCGGCGGACTCGAGGCCCATTGCAAAGATGTGACGAGTCTAACAGTCGGCCCCGGAAAAACCGCGCTCACGGAGCCCTCGTTGGCGGCGGATCATGCCTGAGGGGGCTGGGGACTGCCATAGGGCCGGTGACCGCCATAAGGCTGGGGACTGCCATACACCTGGGGCCGGACATCAGGGACGGCCGGCGGCGGCCGCGATCCGACGGACCAGGTCGGCCAGCTCGGGCTCGGGTGGGGTCACGTTACCGAGGAGGTACTCCGCCAGCAGGGGGTCGGGAAGCTCCAGGAAGCGGGCGAGCACCTGACGCTGCCCGGCCGAGGCACCCGGTAGCTCCGCCCGTGCGAAGCGCTCGAGCACTATATCGAGCTCCTTCATCCCCCTGCGGCAACGCCACAGGAGACGGCGTGCCTCCGGGTCGATCATGACGGCGACCTATCCTCCGGGTCGATCACGGCGGTGACATCCATGGGCTGGAGCGACAGGAGCCGCGGGCGGCGGGAGCGCTCAGCTCTGACGCTCCACGAGCATCTTCTTGATCTCGGCGATCGCCTTCGCCGGATTGAGGTCCTTCGGGCACACGTCCGTGCAGTTCATGATGGTGTGGCAACGATAGAGACGGAAGGGATCTTCCAGATCATCGAGCCGCTCGCCCGTGGCCTCGTCGCGGCTGTCGATGATCCAGCGATAGGCGGCCAGCAGCGCGGCGGGGCCGAGGTAGCGATCGCTGTTCCACCAGTAGCTCGGGCACCCGGTGGAGCAGCAGGCGCACAGAATGCACGCCGCGGGACGGTCGATCTTCTCCTGATCATCCTTCGACTGCAGCCGCTCGCGGTCCGGCGGCGCCGGAGTCCTCGCCTGCAGCCACGGCTTCACCGACGCGTATTGCGCGTAGAAGTTGGTCAGGTCGGGCACGAGGTCTTTGACTACCGGCATGTGCGGGAGCGGATAGATCTTGATCTCGCCCTTGAGGTCCAGCATGGAGGTGGTGCAGGCCAGCCGGTTCACGCCATCGATGTTCATGGCGCAGGAGCCGCAGATGCCCTCACGGCAGGAGCGCCGGAAGGTCAAGGACGAGTCGATGGTGCTCTTGATCGCGATCAGCGCATCGAGAACCATGGGGCCGCAGCTCTTCGTGTCGAGCTCGAAAGTGTCGACGCGCGGTGTCTCGCCCGAGCCAGGGTCGAAGCGATAGATGCGGAAGGTGCGCACCTTGGCGGCCCCCGGGGGCGCCTCGTGGGTGATGCCTTTGCGGATGCGCGAGTTGGGAGGCAGTCGGAACTCGGTCATGGTGCTCTCTTCAGTACGTGCGCGCCTTGGGCGGGATGGTCTCGACTTCGTCGGTCATCGTGTTCAAGTGCACCGGGCGGTAGTCGAAGCGCACCCGGCCCGGCCCATCTACCCAGGCCAGCGTGTGCTTCATCCAGTTCTGATCATCGCGATTCGGATAGTCCTCGCGCGCCTGCGCGCCGCGGCTCTCGGTACGGTTTTCCGCCGAATGGATCGTCGCGGTGGCCTGCAGGAGCAGGTTCTCCAGCTCCATCGTCTCGACCAGGTCGGTGTTCCACACGAGCGAGCGGTCGGTGATCTTCACGTCGGCGAAGGACTCGAACGTCTTCGCCAGCTTCGCCATGCCTTCCTTCAACGTCTCGCCGGTACGGAAGACAGCCGCATCGAGCTGCATCGTCTTCTGCATCTCGAGACGGATGGCCGCCGTGGGCCGCGAGCCGTTCGCATTCCGGTACTTATCGAGACGCGACACGGCGAGCTGTCCGGCGTCGGCAGCTAGCGGCTTGTGCCGGGTACCGGGCTTGATGATCTCGGCGCAACGCCGCGCGGCCTCGCGACCGAACACCACGAGGTCGAGCAGAGAGTTCGACCCGAGGCGATTCGCTCCGTGCACGGACACGCAGGCGGCTTCGCCCGCGGCCATGAGGCCCGGGACAACACAGTCGGGGTCATTGCCCTTCGGCTGCACGACTTCGCCGTGGTAGTTACAAGGAATGCCGCCCATGTTGTAGTGAACGGTCGGCTGCACGGGAATGGGCTCTTTCGTGACGTCCACGCCCGCAAAAATTCGCGCGGTCTCGGCAATGCCAGGCAGGCGCTCATGGATGACCCCCGGCCCGAGGTGCTCGAGGTGCAGATGAATGTGATCGTGTTCCGCGCCGACGCCGCGGCCTTCACGAATCTCCATCGTCATCGCACGACTCACGACATCGCGTGAAGCGAGGTCCTTCGCATTCGGCGCATAGCGCTCCATGAAGCGCTCGCCCTTCGAGTTCGTGAGGTAGCCACCCTCGCCACGCACACCCTCCGTAATGAGGCAGCCCGCACCGTAGATTCCGGTCGGGTGGAATTGCACGAATTCCATGTCCTGCAGCGCGAGGCCGGCGCGCAACGCCATGGCGTTACCGTCACCGGTACACGAATGCGCGGAGGTGCACGAGAAGTAAGTTCGCCCGTAACCGCCGGTCGCAAGAATGGTCGCGTGCGCCCGAAATCGGTGGAGCGTACCCTCAGCCATGTCGAGAGCGACAATGCCCCGACACACACCGTCTTCCATGATGAGGTCGATCGCGAAGTATTCGACGAAGAATGTCGCCTCGTGCTTGATCGACTGCTGATAGAGCGTGTGAAGCATCGCGTGACCGGTACGATCGGCCGCGGCACAAGTGCGGTGTGCGGGGGGACCCCTACCAAAATCCGTGGTCATGCCGCCGAAGGGACGCTGATAGATGCGGCCTTGCTCGGTTCGGGAGAACGGCACGCCGTAATGCTCCAGCTCGATCACCGCCGCGGGCGCTTCCTTGCACATGAGCTCGATGGCGTCCTGGTCGCCCAGCCAGTCCGACCCCTTGACGGTGTCGTACATGTGCCAGCGCCAGTCGTCCGGTCCCATGTTGCCCAATGCGGCGCTGATACCGCCTTGCGCAGCTACGGTGTGGCTGCGAGTCGGAAATAGCTTCGTGATGCACGCTGTCGACAGCCCCGCCTCAGCGAGTCCGAGGGTCGCGCGCAAGCCAGCGCCACCGGCGCCGACAACAACAACATCGTAAGTGTGGTCGATAAATTCGTACGCGCTCATGCAGCGCCTCCGAACGCCACCTTAAGAACAGCGAAAACGCCCGCGGCCGCCACGAGCGCATGAATGAATGTAATCACGACGAGCAGAAGTGTTTTCCCGCCGCCGTGCACATAGTCCTCGACGACGACTCGCACGCCGAGCTGAGAGTGCCAGGTGGCTACCAGAACGAAGAGAACGAGGAACAACGCCGTCCAGCTCTGCGCCATCCAGGCCAACACGGTGACGCGGTCGAACGAGGGCAACGAGAGCAGGGAGACGACGAACCAGATCGTCAGCGGAACCAGCGCGATGGCCGTCAGCCGCTGCACCCACCAATGGTGCACGCCCTCTTTCGCCGATCCGCGGCCCAACACCTTACCCAGCGGAGTGCGCAGGCTCATGAGTGCGCTCCCACGGGACAGAAGGCCCAGTAGAGGAAGAACAGTGTCAGCAGCACGCTCACGGTGATCACGATCCAAGCACTACGCTGCGACTGGTGGCGCTCCATACCGGTGACGGTGTCCCAGATGAGATGCCGCACGCCCGCCACGAGGTGGTAGCAGAACGTGAGAATCAGCACGGCGTAGAGCAACTTGAATATCGGCAGCGACAGGATGGCGAGCGCGTGTTCGTAGGCATTTGCGCCACTTGCCGCTGCCATCAGCCAGTACGCCAGCACGAGTAGTCCGAGGGACTGCACGACACCGGTGGCACGGTTCGCGAAGGAGGTGAACATCGTATACCGGAACATCCGGTATATCGTGAGGTGCGGTGATAAAGGTCGTTGAGGCATAAGTTCGTTCCGCGGCGAGGGTGGCGGAAGAGCCGCCGGACGCGGTTTTCGGTTGACGTCAGAAGTCGATGCAGCGGCCCTTCTTTTCCCAATCGCCGTACCGGGTGGGCTCGGGGCCGGACGGGCCCCCGATTTCCTTGGGTTTGGGCTGGGCGGACGGGGTGGCAGGCGAAGCGGGTGACTGCGCGGCCGGATCGGGACGAGGGGTCGTCGCGGCGTTGTGTTCGGCGCAGTTCGGCATCCCCGAATTGTGCCAGAATTTGGCTTTCGGGACCACCGGAAACCTGTGTAAAAACAACGCACAGTTCCGCACAGCAGGCCGAAGAGGCGGCGGCGAGGCGCATGAGCACACACTGGAATTTGATCGAGCTGAGCGACCTGGGCGTCCTGCGCTTTCGTGGGCCGGACGCCGTGTCCTTTCTGCAGGGCCAGGTGTCGAACGACGTGGCGCGGCTCACGCCCGAGCGCGCGCTCCTGGCTGGCTATCACAATCCCCAGGGCCGCACGATTGCCTTGCTGCGCCTGATCCAGCTCGAGGCGGGCGACCTGCTGGCGGTTTTGCCCCGCGAGCTGGCGGCGAACGTGGCGGCGCGGTTAGCCCGGTTCGTGCTGCGCGCGAAAGTGAAGATTACGGATGACTCGGCGGCGTGGCGCCTGACGGGGCTCGTGGCGCCCGAGACAGGCTCGCCAACCCGCCCGCCTGATCGCTCGGGCGCGGCTGACGGGGGTGGGCTCGAGAAAACCGAAACACAGGCCAGGAACTGGGCGCAGACGCAGTTCGACGAAGCCAGCGCCCGCGCGACGGCTGCTGGCGAGCAGAGCTCCGTGGCAGCACAGCTGGAAGGCGACTCGGTAGTCGAGTTGCCGGCTGCTTCGGCCCTGATGCTCCCCGCCGATGTCAACGCACAGTCCCGATCGGACGATACTGTCATCATTCGTGTAGGCATGACGCGCGCACGCTGGCTGGTGCTCTCCCCCGCCGGTCACCCGATTCCTCTAGCCGATTGCGTACCTGCCGAAAGAGACGCGTGGCGCCTCCTCGACATCGCCGACGGCCAACCGCAGGTGTATGCCTCGACATCGGAAGAGTTCGTCGCACAGATGTTGAATCTCGACGCGCTTGGCGGAATCGCCTTCGACAAGGGGTGCTACACCGGCCAGGAAGTCATCGCACGCGCCCACTACCGCGGTCGGGTCAAACGTCGACTACAACGCTTCAGGACCCGCGGACCCGCGAAGCTTGCCGCGGGCGATTCGGGGAAACTGACGGACGGACGCTCCTTCAAGGTGGTCGACGCCATTATCCTGGCGAACGGACTTTGCGAGTTTCTGGCCGTGGCCCCCCTGACACCGGACACCGCGGAAACCGTCTCGGGAGAGACCATCGATTCGGAAGCGATGCCGCTGCCTTACGAGCTGCCTGCGTAAGCGCCGATTCCAATCGGCCGAGTCTACAGATCGACGAGCTCGACTTCGGCGGGCGTAATAGGGCGAGACAGGAAGAGGCTGCCGATTCGGGCGAAGCGCTCGACGGAGTCGGTCGCCAGGAAGCGCGTCGCGCTGGCCTCCCCTGCTCCGGATGCGGCACTGTCATGTGCTGCGCGTGTCGCATCACCAGGGCCACGCGCGCGTACGCGGGTCCCCTCGGCCGGTGCGCGCGTCAGCTTCTGACCTTCCAATATCGCTCTGACGGCCTTCGCGGTGGTGGCCGCCGAGTCGACAATATTGACCGCGGGACCCACGGCCGCGCGGATCGCGGCGGCCAGCATCGGAAAGTGAGTGCAGCCCAGCACCAGAGTATCCGCGGCCGCGGCCGGGCCGGAGTGGAACAGTGGGGTCAAATAATGCCGCGCCACCTGCTCGGCGATCGCGCCCTCGTGCAGCCCCTCCTCCGCGAGAGCGACGAAGAGCTGGGTCGGCTGCGCGATGACGTGGGCATTCGCGCGCAGACGCAGAATGGCCTCCTGATAAGCACCACCCCGAACCGTGCCTTCGGTGGCAATGACGACAATGTGCCCGGAATGAGATGCCCTGCAGGCGGCTTGCGCGCCAGGCTCGATCACGCCGATGATGGGGATATTGTCTATGTGCTGCCGGATCGCCGGCAGACCCACCGAGGAGGCGGTGTTGCAGGCGATCACCAGGGACTTCACGCCGTATTCCGTGAGCGCCTCCGCCGCCTGTACCGCATAGCGGGCTACCGTTTCCGCACTCTTCGTTCCGTACGGCAGCCGGGCGGTATCGCCGAGATACACGAACCGCTCGTGCGGCAACTCTTCGGCGAGCGCCTTCAGCACCGTCAATCCACCTACGCCGGAGTCGAAGACGCCGATCGGCGAATCGCTCAATCGACCTCCGGCCGCAGGTGCGGGAAGAGGATGACGTCACGAATCGAGGGCGAATCCGTAAAGAACATCACCAGTCGATCGATGCCGACGCCCAGTCCGGCGGTCGGGGGCATCCCGTATTCCAACGCTCGCACGTAGTCGGCGTCGTAGAACATCGCCTCTTCGTCACCCTTGTCCTTACGAGCCACCTGCGCGCGGAAGCGGGCGGCCTGGTCCTCGGCGTCGTTCAACTCCGAGAAGCCGTTGGCCAGCTCGCGTCCCGCCACGAAGAACTCGAAGCGGTCGGTGAGGAACGGATCGGCGTCATTCGCGCGAGAGAGCGGCGAGACCTCGGCCGGATAGGCGTACACGAACGTTGGATCCATGAGCGTGTGCTCGGCCGTCTTCTCGAAGATCTCGATCTGGAGCTTCCCCGGGCCGTCGTGGGCGTTAACCGGAATGCCCAGCTTCTCGCAGTGCTTGCGCAGATAGGTGACATCGCGCAAGGAGAGCGGGTCGATGCCGGGATTGTTCTCGATGATCGCCTCTTCCACCGTCACGCGCCGGAAGGGCTGGCTGAGATCGTAGTCCCGCCCCTGGTACTTGACCTGCAGGGAGCCGTACAGCGTCTCGGCGAGACCGCGCATAGCCTTCTCGACCCAATCCATGAGATCGCGATAGTCGGCGTACGCGAGGTACAGCTCGAGCATCGTGAACTCGGGGTTGTGCCGGGTGGAGACCCCCTCATTGCGGAAGTTGCGGTTGATCTCGTAGACACGCTCGAAGCCGCCCACGACGAGCCGCTTCAAATACAACTCCGGCGCAATGCGCAGGTACATGTCGAGGTCGAGCGCGTTGTGGTGCGTGATGAACGGCCGGGCCGCGGCGCCACCGGGGATCGGCTGCATCATCGGCGTCTCGACCTCGAGAAAGTCCTGTGAATCGAGGAAGTCGCGCAGGTAACGAACGATGCGGGTCCGCGTGCGGAAGACATTCCGGCTCTGCTCGTTCACGATGAGGTCGACGTAACGCTGCCGATAGCGGGTCTCGTTGTCGGCGAGGCCGTGCCACTTGTCGGGCAGCGGACGCAGCGATTTCACCAGCAGGCGCAAGCTCTCCACGCGCACCGACAGCTCGTTCGTCTTCGTGCGGAACAGGACGCCGCTCGCCCCGATGATGTCGCCGACGTCCCAGCCTTTGAACGCCTCGTACGACTCGCCCAACACCCCCTGCTGCAGGAACAGCTGGATCTGGCCGGTGCGGTCCGCGATCTTGGCGAAGCTGGCCTTGCCCATGACCCGCTTGAACAACATGCGGCCGCCGACCCGCACGGGCGTGGGGTTCGCCTCGAGCCACGCGGCATCGCGCTCACCGAAGGCGTCGTGCAACTGGCCCGCCAGCGCATCCCGCCGGAAGTCGTTCGGAAACACAGGCGTCGGGGCCGCTGGCGCCGGCAGGCCGGTTCCTGTGGTGAGCGCTGCGGACCCGGCTGCCGTTGCGGCCGCATGGGCTCGCAGCGCCGCGAGCTTGGCGCGCCGCTCGGCGATCAGCTTGTTCTCATCCAAAGGGGCCGCCGGGTCGGCAGCCTTGGCAGGGGCCGGAGCGGGGCTGCCCTGGCGGGCCCCCTTGTCTTTGGGGTCTGTCACTTAAACTCCCGCCTTGAGCGAGGCTTCGAGGAAGGGATCGAGGTCGCCGTCCAACACTTTGTCGGTGGCGCCGACTTCGACGCCGGTGCGCAGATCCTTGATGCGCGACTGGTCGAGCACGTAGGAGCGGATCTGGTTGCCCCAGCTCACGTCCGACTTCGAGTCTTCCAGCACCTGGGCCGCGGCATTGCGCTTGTTGACTTCGAGCTCGTACAACTTCGCCTTCAACATCTTCATGGCGGTGGAGCGGTTCTTGTGCTGGCTGCGCTCGTTCTGGCAGGCCACCACGATGCCGCTGGGAATGTGGGTGATGCGCACCGCGGACTCGGTCTTGTTCACGTGCTGGCCGCCGGCGCCCGAGGAGCGATACACGTCGGTCTTGAGGTCCGCCGGATTGATGTCGATCTCGATGTCGTCGTCGATTTCCGGCGAGATGAACACGGAAGCGAACGAGGTGTGGCGGCGGTTACCCGAGTCGAACGGGGACTTGCGCACGAGGCGGTGCACACCGGTTTCGGTGCGCAGCCAGCCATAGGCATAGTCGCCTTTGATCTCGATGGTGGCGCTCTTCACCCCTGCAACCTCGCCCGGATTCGAGTCGATCACCTCGGCGGAAAAGCCACGCGACGCCGCCCAGCGCAGATACATGCGCAGCAGCATCTGCGCCCAATCCTGGGCTTCGGTACCGCCGGCGCCCGCCTGGATGTCGAGGAAGGCGTTGTGCGAGTCCATCTCGCCATGGAACATGCGCTTGAGCTCGAGGCGGCGTACTTCGGCCTCGAGTCGTTGCGTATCGTTGTCGATCTCGC
The DNA here is from genome assembly GCA_035547375.1 of Steroidobacteraceae bacterium. Lineage (GTDB taxonomy): Bacteria > Pseudomonadota > Gammaproteobacteria > Steroidobacterales > Steroidobacteraceae > 13-2-20CM-66-19. Next base: position 15,332 of record DASZVD010000125.1, on the reverse strand, counting down.
GAGCGGCGCTCTCGTCGCCCTCGCCCTCCGCCATCTCGAGCAGCTCCGCGGCGTCCGCGATGCCTTTCGTGGTGCGGTCGAGCTCCTCGGTGTCCGCCGTCAGCCGCGCGCGCTCGCGCCCCAATTCCTGAGCACGCTCAGGCTTGGTCCAGACGTTCGGGTCTTCGAGCTCGCGGCTGACCTCTTCGAGGCGCTCTTTCTTGCGGTCGTACTCAAAGAAACCCCCGTAAGGACTGAATGCGCTCCCCGAGGTCTTTGAGCTGGCGTTTGAGCTGATTGACTTCCATCGTGCTGCCGTGGGATCCGAAACCGGTCGGTTAAAAAAGGAATGCTAGCATCACCGGCGCGGGAATGTTCGATCCGCGCCGCTCGCCGCGCCACGACGGCCGTCGCGATTTGCCGTAATGGGGCCAGACGGGGACGACCGGATTACGTCGGCAACACGTGGTCGACCAGGAGCTGCAGCCGGCGTTCGCCTTGGTACTCGTTGACGTCGAGCCGGTAGACGAGGTGCACCGACCCTTCGGGAGGCACGAAACGGTCGCGTTCCTCGACGTGGTTGAAGGCGATCGCATCGAACGAGCGTCCCGTACGTGGCACCTCAACCCACATTTTCAAGTGGCGGTCACCCACCACACGTGAGCTCTTGATCGCGAAGACGCCATCGAAGCACGGCTCCGGAAATGCCTGTCCCCACGGACCGCCGGCGCGCAACGCCTGGGCCGTCTCCAGCGCGATCTCCTGCACAGAGAGCTCGCCATCCGTCTCAACGGCATCCGCGGCCGAGCCCCGCTCGGCCCAGCGAGCCACCTCCCGATCGAAAGCCCTGGCGAAGCGGTCGAGCCTGGAGCGCTCCAAGGTCAGACCCGCGGCCATCGCGTGGCCCCCGAATTTGCTGATGAGATCGGGCTCAGTGGCCGCGATCGCGTCCAACACATCACGGATGTGAATGCCCGGCACCGAACGAGCCGAGCCGCGGAGCGTATCGTCGCTCGCCAGCGCAAAGGCAATTACGGGGCGCCGAACCCGCTCCTTCACGCGACTCGCGACGAGTCCGACGACGCCTTGATGCCAACTCTCGTCGAACAGACAAACACCGCTGCGGTGCACGAAGCGCGGACCCGGGTCGCGCAGCCGACTCACCGCCGCCAATGCTTCAGTCTGCATGCGCGCTTCGATCGCCCGCCGCTCCTGGTTCAGCTGGTCCAGGCGGGCGGCGAGCCCTTGCGCCGCATTCGGCTCATCGCACAGCAAGCACTGAATGCCGATGGTCATGTCGTCCATGCGACCCGCGGCGTTCAAGCGGGGCGCGACGGCAAACCCCAAGTCGGTAGCGGTCAGGTCCGCATTTCGTCGCCCCGCGATGTCGAGCAACGCCCGAATACCCGCCACGCACCGCCCCGCCCTGATGCGGCGCAACCCCTGTGTCACGAGGACTCGATTGTTGACATCCAGCGGAACGACGTCCGCCACCGTGCCCAGCGCCACCAGGTCGAGAAACTCGGCGACGCTCGGCGCACCTGGCGGCGTCAGCATCTGCGCATCGAGGCTCCTACGCAGCGCCGCCATGACATAGAACGCCACCCCGACACCTGCCAGCGACCGGCTTCCGAAAGTGCTGCCGCTCAAATTCGGGTTAACGATGACGTTCGCCTGCGGCAGCTCGGAGCCAGCGAGGTGATGGTCCGTGATGAGTACGTCGATGCCCTTCTCGCGCGCGCTCGCAACGCCGGTGATGCTCGAAATTCCGTTATCGACCGTCACAATGAGCGTGGGAGACCGTTCGGAAGCCAGGGCAACTATTTCGGGCGTCAGCCCATAGCCGAACTCAAAACGATTCGGGACGAGGAAATCGACCGACGCAAATCCCCACGCCTTCAGTGCACGAACCATGAGCGCGGTGCTCGTCGCGCCATCGGCATCGAAGTCTCCGATGACAAGGACCCGGCCGCTCCGGTGCTGAATCAAGAGATCGACCGCGGGGGGAACCCCCTCCAGCGTGCCTATCGGCAGCAAGCGCTCGAGCGAAGTATCGAGATCAGCCGCCGTTCGTACGCCGCGAGTCACGTAGATTCGCCGGAGGACCGGGTGCAGCTCGCTGCTCAGCGCGGCACCGTCCTGCTGGACCCATTCGCGACGGACGATCCGTAGATTCAATTCAGCTCCCCCTGGGTCAATTGGAAAAACGGGTCTGCGGGCGGGGCACCCCGCCGTCTTTCGCAAGATCAGCTACGTTGCCGCCGGCAAAAAAAGTGTGTTTTTTGCCCGGGGGCGCGTAGCCGGCCGTTCGCCAAGCGTGCGGGGTTTGGCCGGCCACTGCAAGCTCCCTGGAAGGGGCCCGAAGCCTGCCAACACGCAAAAGGAGCCTTTCTCGCTGCAAAGAACGAGTAACTGACGGCTCGAGGCGGTCAGTCCTGCAAGCGGGTGAGGCCGGGACGGCGGCGGCGCCAGAACTTCAGTCGGTCGCGGCGGCGGACGCGGAAGCTGCGATCGTTGAGGATGAGTGTTAGTTGTTCGATGCGTCCCTGGCGTACGCCCTCGAGCGCCGGAGAGAGGAAGCGCCGGTCCAGCTCACCGAGCGCTTCCAAAATCGTCCATTCAGGGTGGGCGTGCAAGAGCGGAGTGACTTCCGCCACCAACGCCGCGCGAGGGGCTCGCGAGTTGGCGATCATGTCGGCCAGGTTGTCCGGCACGGGCAGCGGCGCGCTGCCGAGGAGGTGCCACAAGCCGGTCAAATACGGATCCGTGCCGTATGCAAGATCGGACACCGTCGCCGCGACCGACGCCGGCGGCAGCGATTCCAACTCACCGCCGCCCCAGAGCCAGAGCGTGCTCACCGGGAGCTCGCCACGCTGTTGACGGAACTGGTTGAGAGGATGCGAGTGCAGCCACATCTCGATCTCCGCGCCGAGGCGCTTCAGGGACGCCGCCCCCGGGCCGGTCGGCAGCGCCTCGTTCAGGTCGGTCACGAGCGCCCGCGCGGGCTCGGTCGTGAGCGCGTGTGGCATCTTCGCGCTTAACATTATAAATTCACCTGAACCTATTGGTTTTAAAACCAATTCATTTCCAGGAAACGTGCGGGCGAAGTCCTCGCTGAAGCGGGCCAGGTCGGCGGCCGGCAGGCGCAGGAGGCTGCGGCGGTCGGCGTGGATGCTGGTGAGGCCCGCGATGAGATAAACCGGCGTCGCGATCCAGGCTGACAGGCCCGCTGCGGACGGGCCTGGTTCCGGCCGTGCCGATTGCGACCGCACCGGCTCAGGCCGCGCCGATTGCGACGGGCCGGGTTCCGGCCGTGCCGGCGCCGACCCGCCGCTCGATCCTGAAGGGCCGGCTTCCAATGCGGGACCGGCGGCAATGGCCGCGGGAGCGGCAACAGCGAGATCCTCGCGACCCACCCAGCGTGCGAGCCACGAGCGCCAGCCATCCGAGAGCGCGACCTTGTCGCCGAAACGTGTGGCGTGATCGAAGCCCGGAGGCAGCGCCCCCCCGACAGCGCCCCGATGCAACGGGCCGGCAGCGCTCGACCTCGCGGCGAATGAAGCTTCAGCCTCACCCGGAGGAAAGTAGAGATCGGGGATGACGATGACGAGGTCCTGCACGGGCGGTATCGTAGCGTCGATGAAGTTCACACTCGAAGCGAGTTCGCGAGTCAATCTGATCCGCGCGTACTCCGCTCAGGAAATACGGATCGGCGAGCAGCGCGTTCACGGGACCTGCATCGTCACCGCGGACCAGCTGATCACGCAGTGGGCGCCGGCGAGCCTCGACGACCTGACGGAGGCCCATCTGGAAACCCTTCTGGCGTTGCAACCCGAGCTGGTGCTGCTCGGCACCGGTCCGGTGCAGCGCTTTCCGCCGGCGGCGATCCGCGCGGCGGTCATGGCGCGCGGCGTGGGCATCGAAGTGATGGATCTCGGCGCGGCGTGCCGGACTTTCAACATCCTGGTGCAGGAGGAGCGGCGCGTCGCGGCGGCATTGTTCTTGAAATAGGGCGAAGAAGGCGGGCTGGCGGGAAAGCGGTTCGGGTCGGCTGGAAGGGGCGGCGGGAAGGGAGTCCGCCCGGCCGGAATGAAGTCCAGGCTGGCGGCGAGGCGGCGCGGGTCGGCGGGAAAGCGTCGCGGCTCAGGCCCGCTGGCTGAAAGGCCGGGGGCGCGCTAGCGCGCAGGCGGCGCCGGATCGGGCGCCGGGGCGCCGGAAGCTTTCCGGCAGAAGACACAGAGGGAGGAATACCATCCAACGTCAATCATTCGAAGCTGACAGACTCGAACGATTGCACTGTTATTCTTGTTCTTCTTTCGGCTTGTTGCTCTTGTCTCGACTCCCCTCCTCCCTGTGTCTTCTGCCGGAGATCCTCCTGTCGTCATTCAACGACAGGGGCGCATGTTAAACACGTCACAGTTGAGCACGCAAGCTCTTTTCAGCACAATGTTTTTTCCAGAACCCGCGCCGTATCGCAGCGCCGCTGCCGTCAGGCAAAACCCTTGATTTCTCAGCTTTTTCACAACACGCCGCGGTACATTTTGGCAGCGCGGTCTCATCGCAGAAAATCTTTTATAATTCAATTAGTTATAAACTATAATTAAATGGAATTATAAATCGAGAGGGCGCTTCACGCGATTGAGCAAGAGCTTCACGCCGTGCCACCGAGCAGCGGCACGAAGGCAACGGGTCCCAGGGATTGACGCTCCACCCGCTGCTCCTTGCGCGTGAACCTGATCAGCTCCTGTTGGCCTTCCCCGCCGACGGGCACGAGCAGGCGGCCGCCGACCTTCAGCTGCTTGATCAGCTCTTCCGGGACGACCAGGGGCGCCGCCGCGACGAGGATGCCATCGAACGGTGCGTGCGCCTTCCAACCCAGCGAGCCGTCGCCATGCCGGAAGCGGACGTTGCGTATGCCGAGCTCCTTGATGCGTTCCTTTGCGCGAGCCACCAGCGGCTCGACCCGCTCAATGGTGTAGATCCGGTCGACGAGTGGCGCCAGAACCGCCGTCTGATAACCGCAGCCCGTGCCCACTTCCAGAACGTTTGTCAGCGGCCCGCCTTCGAGGATCGCCTCGGTCATCCGCGCCACGATGTAAGGCTGCGAGATGGTTTGGCCGAAGCCGATCGGGAGCGCGGTGTCTTCGTACGCACGCGAGCCAAGAGCCTCGTCGACGAAGATGTGCCGGGGTACGTTGCGCATACGGTCGAGCACGGCGAGGTTCGTGATGCCCTGGTCCTTTAGGCGCTGCACGAGCCGATCACGCGTGCGCGCCGACGTCATGCCGATTCCAGCGAGACGGACGTCAACCATTGATACCTTCCAGCCAACTCTGTACGGCCGGCAAAGCGGCGTGCCGGGTCAAATCAATCTGCAACGGGGTCACCGAAACGTAGCCCTGGGTGATGGTGTCGAAGTCAGTACCCGGTCCGGCGTCCTGTTCCGCGCCGGCGGGGCCGACCCAGTATACGGGGCGGCCCCGGGGATCCTGCGCCGGAATGATGGGCTCCGAACGATGCCGGTGGCCGAGCCGGCTCGAACGGAAGCCGCGAAGCTTCTCGAACGGCACGTCAGGTACGTTGACGTTGAGTATGAGCGCCCGCTGCCGCTCTTCTACGGGCTTGCGCAGCAGTTGTGTGACCAGAAGCCGTGCCACCGCGGCGCCGGTCTCGAAATGGCGTCCACTGCCCGGCGCCGTGCAGAGCGACACCGCCAACGTCGGCAGACCGAGGAACCGCCCCTCGATGGCGGCGGCCACGGTGCCGGAATACAGCACGTCGTCACCGAGATTAGGTCCGTCGTTCACGCCGGAGACCACCATGTCGTGGTCGTGATTGAAATAGCCCGAGACGGCGAGGTGCACGCAGTCCGTCGGGGTGCCGGGCACGTAGTAGACGCCCGGCTCGGCTTCGAACACCCGGAGGGGGACATCGAGTGTGAGCGAGTTGCTCGCACCGCTGCGATTTCGATCCGGCGCCATGACGGTCACCGTCACGTCGGGAAGCATGACGAGCGCCTCGCGCAGGCGACGGATGCCCACGGCGCGGAAGCCGTCGTCGTTGCTGACCAGGATCTTCACGGATGAGCGAATTCGATTGCCGAGGTAGAGACCTTTGAGGGCGCGACTATACTGGAAGCCTTGGCCCATTGGGTCTTCCCCGGGCTGGCCCATGGGGTCCTCCCGGGCTGGCCCATTGGGTCTTCCCGGGCTGGCCCATGGGGGTCTTCCCCGGCTTCCGGCGGAGGTAGCGTGAGCCCCACACACGAGGACAAGGAAGGGGCCGGAGATCCGGCGGCCGGCGATACCGACGTCCGGCTTTTCAGAGAAGCGGTACGCGATGTGAAGCCGCTGCCGGGCGATGGCACGCCGGTCACTCGGGGGCGCCGACCGCCGCCGCTTGCCCGCTTCAGTCGTGCCGATCGGCACGCCGTGCTGCGTGAAAGCCTCACCAGCGAGGGGGGCGACCCTGAGCTTGCCGCCGGCGACGAGCTGGTCTACCACCGTGCCGGCATCCAAATGTCCGTGCTGCGCAAGCTGCGCCGAGGCCAGTATCGGGTCCAGGCCGAGATCGACTTGCACGGGCTCACGGTGGCGGAGGCCAAGCAGGCCTTGCGCGACTTCCTCGCCGACGCGCTCGATCGCCAGTTGCGCTGCGTACGGATCATTCACGGCAAAGGGCTACGGTCGGGGCATCGAGGTCCCGTGCTGAAGGCGGCGGTGAGCGCCGTCCTGCGCCGGGTCGGAGCTGTCGTGGCGTACGTGTCAGCGAGGCAGGTGGATGGAGGAACGGGCGCCGTCTACGTGCTTTTGGCTGGATAGCACTCACAGTCATCGAATTCAAATAGCTCGCGCAGAACCGTCGTCGCGAAGCTCCCGCGGGTGAGTCGGAAGCGCAGCACGATGGCGTCGAGCCCCGCCTCTCTCCCCTGCTCCCGGACCCAGGACAGGTCGCGCACCGCGAGTCGCAACGCCCGCCGCTCCTGGTCCATGCCCGCCTCGCAGATCAACTCACAAGGCCGCTGCAAGGCGGCACCCGCAAGCGTCTCGAGCTGTGCGATCCGCAGTTGGGTCGGTGGTGCATTGCGCCCCCATAGCGGGCCCGTAGGATGGATATCGAGGCGTGCGCAACGCTCGGTCAGCGTCGAATCGAGCGCATCGACAGGAAAGATGCTCCCGCGTCCGTCGAGATTGGCGATGTCGCCAGCTTCGAGATGCTCCCAGCTGCCGTCCTGGACACGACTCGCGAGCACTGTGTTGAATATCAGGCTGCGGGCGGCGGATAACACAAAACCCCGTTCGGGGGCGCGTAGCGCGCGCAGGCCGTCCGCGATGCGCGAGAGGTTCGAGCCCCCGCGGCCGAATCGCTGTGGCCCGAAGTAGTTGGGGACGCCGCGCCGGGCAATCTCAGCGGCACGCTCTGATAGGGCCTGTTCGGAAAGGGCTGCAATGCTGCGGACCCGGATGATGAAATGATTGCCGGCAAGCGCGCCCCGCGGGAGCTTTCGCGAATGAGCCTCGGCTTGGAGAACGTCGAGCTCGGGCTGCCGCACCTCGCGCCACGCCTCGAGGGAAAGCCGCGACTTGGGGACGGTGAACCACTGCACCGCAACGGCGTGGCGATCCTTGAGGCCCGCATAGCCGACGTCGCGTGGATGGCAATCACACAGCCTGGCGAGCTCGCGCGCCACCCACTGCGTGTTGGCGTCACGTTTGCGGACTCTCAGCAAGACGTGCTGGCCGCTCCCCGATGGTGCAAAGCCAAGGTCCTCCTCTACGACGAAGTCCTCAGGCTCAGCACGCAGGACGCCGCGAGCCAAAGGCGGGCCATAGGCACGTGGAGGGTCGAGCGCGGCAGACAGCCAGCTGGGATCCAAGATGGGCGACGTCAGGCGTCCAGGAGCAACACCACCGCCTGCGCGGCGAGACCTTCGGAACGCCCCAGGAACCCAAGCTTTTCGGTCGTCGTTGCCTTGACGTTGACGAACTCCGGAGCAACCTCCAGGAGCTCGGCGATCTGGTTGCGGATCGCGTCGCGGTGCGGACCTACCTTCGGCGCCTCGGACAAGACCGTCACGTCGGCGTTACCCACTCTCAGACGGCGAGCGCGTAAAAGCTCGATGATGTTGCGCACGAAGCCCTTGCTGTCGGCACCCTTCCAACGAGGATCCGTATCCTTGAAATGTTGGCCAATATCGCCGAGGCCGGCGGCGCCGAGGAGCGCGTCGCACAGAGCGTGCAGCACGACGTCGCCGTCGGAATGCGCGACAACACCACGCGAGTAAGGGATGCGCACACCGCCGAGCATCACGAATTCTCCGGGTCCAAAGGCATGGATATCGACGCCCGATCCAATTCTCATTGCAAAACTCCTACGGCGCGACCGGCGTACTCTTCCGCGCGTTCAACAACGCTGCGGCGAGAACCAAATCGTCAGCACTGGTGATCTTGATATTCGCGGCCGAGCCCTGCACCAGCAGAGGTCGCTCGCCTGCCCATTCCAACGCCTGCGCTTCATCGGTTGGCAAACGGCCCGCTGCGAACGCGCGATCCAACGCGCCGCACAGCATCTGATAACGAAACATCTGAGGCGTTAACGCGCGCCACAGGCCCGCGCGGTCAACTGTCTGGTCAATCTCAGGGTCCGCGCCCGAAGACAGAGCCGCACCCGCCCGTTTCAGCGTGTCGGCGGCGGGCGTCGCCAGGATGCCGCCGACGCGGTGAGATCCGAGACGTTTGAGAAGCAGTTGTAAATCGTCCACGGAAAGGCACGGGCGGGCAGCATCGTGCACGAGGACCCAGTCATCAGGGGCCGCTTTCTCGCGAACCGCCTCGAGCCCCTTGCGTACGGAGTGACTCCGCTCCGCCCCGCCCTGCGCAAAGATCAGCTCGGGCACACGCCCCGGAAGTTTCGTGAGCCGGTCGGCGACCTCGTCCCAGCAGGGATCGTCAGCCGCCACGGCCACCACAGCGCCGGCACAGGCGGGATCGGCCAGGAATGGCGCCAGCGCCCATTCGATGACCGTGCGGCCTTGCAGCGGGGCGTATTGCTTCGGTTTGCTGGTTCCGAATCGGCGACCAACGCCCGCGGCGGGCATAACGAGCCAGTAGCGCATGGAAGGAGAAGGGCCTCGAGGAAAACGGTCGGTCCCGGCGTCCGTCACGTCAACGTGAGGCTACGGTCCGTGCCGGCGGGTGTGCGTCCGGTGTCGGGGGCGGCACGACCTGGTAGAAGGTCTCGTGTGAGGCAATCATGCCCAAGTCGCTGCGCGCGCGCTCCTCGAGCGCGTCGAGACCGGTTTTCAGGTCACGAACCTCCGCGGCCAGCTGCTTGTTGCGTTCGGCAAGCTGGTCGTTCTCGGCGCGCTGGGCAATGACCGCTTTCTGCAGGCGATCGAGCTCGCGTACCCCACCCTCGGAGAGCCAAACCCGGTACTGGAGGAGGAGAATGACCAGGGCCAAGCCCACGGCGAGCCATTTCATGGGCCTGACACCATAGCAGACGGCGCGTCTGGCGTGCAGGGGGGAAAGAGCTTAGATCTTGACCGGGAAGGCCTCGCGACCGGCGTACCGCACCTTGCCTAGCTCCGCCTCGATGCGCAGCAGCTGGTTGTACTTCGCCATGCGATCCGAGCGGGACAGGGAGCCCGTCTTGATCTGCGTGGCGGCCGTGGCGACGGCGATGTCGGCGATCGTATTGTCCTCCGTCTCGCCGGAGCGGTGCGAGACCACCGAGGCATAGTGGGCCTTGTCGGCCATGTCGATGGCGGCCAGAGTCTCGGTGAGGGTGCCGATCTGGTTGGGCTTGATCAGAATGGCATTCGCGATGTGCTTGCGGATGCCTTCCTCGAGGATCTTCGTGTTCGTCACGAACAAGTCGTCGCCCACCAGCTGCAGCTTCTCACCGAGGGCCCTCGTGAGCTGTGCCCAGCCGTCCCAATCGCCTTCGGCCATCCCGTCCTCGATGGTGATGATCGGGTACTTGCCGGCCAGGTCGGCGAGATAGCGCGTGAACTCGGCCGGCGAGAAGCCGCGCTTCTCGGACTCGAGCTCGTAGCGGCCGTTCTTGAAGAATTCGGAGGACGCGACGTCCAGACCCAGGTACACGTCCTTGCCGGGCTTGTAACCCGCCTTCTCGATGGCTTGCAGGATGATGCCCAGCGCAGCCTCGTTCGACTCGAGGTTCGGGGCGAAGCCGCCCTCGTCCCCGACGGCCGTGGACAGATCGCGCTCGTTCAGCAGCTTCTTCAGGGTGTGGAATATCTCGGCGCCATAGCGCAGCGCTTCGCGGAAGCTCGGCGCGCCGACCGGGAGGATCATGAACTCCTGGATGTCGAGGCTGTTGTTGGCGTGCATGCCGCCGTTGATGATGTTCATCATCGGGACGGGCATGACAGGCTCACGGCCGTCGCCAATGGACTGGCCGAGGTACTTGTACAGCGAGATCTTCTTGTCATTCGCGGCGGCATGGGCGGCGGCCAGCGAAATGGCCAGGATGGCATTCGCGCCGAGCCGGGACTTGGTGTCGGTCCCATCCAGCTCGATCATTTTCTTGTCGAGGCCCGCCTGGTCCGTCACTTCGTGACCGATGAGCGCCTGCTGGAGAACGGTGTTGACGTTCTCGACAGCCTTGAGGACGCCTTTACCGAAGTAACGCTTCTTGTCCCCGTCGCGCAGCTCCACGGCTTCGCGGGTACCGGTCGACGCGCCCGAGGGCACCGCCGCCCGCCCCATGGCCCCGGAGTCGAGAATGACGTCGGCTTCGACGGTAGGATTGCCGCGGGAATCGATAATCTCGCGGCCGCGGATTGCGGCGATTCGGCTCATGGGGTCCTCAATTCTTCTCTTCTGGGAAGCGAAACCTGCCCATTATCCCAGATAGGCTCTAGAGAAGGGATTCTTCGAAGGGCTTGGCCTTCACCGCGGCGTCCAGCGCCTTGAGCGTCTCCAGGAGCGCTTCCATCCGTCCCAGGGGCCAGGCATTGGGTCCGTCGGAGAGCGCCTTGGCGGGCTCGGGATGGGTTTCCATGAACAGGCCGGCGATGCCGGCCGCCACGGCGGACCGCGCCAGGACCGGAATGAACTCCCGCTGTCCACCGGAAGCAGTGCCCTGCCCCCCGGGGAGCTGCACGGAGTGCGTGGCGTCAAAGACCACCGGGCACTTCGTGTCGCGCATGATGGACAGCGAGCGCATGTCGGAGACGAGATTGTTGTAGCCGAACGAGAACCCGCGCTCGCACACCATGATGGACTCGTTCCCGGTCGAGCGCGCCTTCTCGACAACGTTCTTCATCTCCCAGGGCGAGAGGAACTGGCCCTTCTTGATGTTCACCGGCTTACCCTGCGAAGCGGTGCTCACGATGAAGTTCGTCTGCCGGCACAGGAAGGCGGGCGTCTGCAGAACGTCGACGACCGAGGCGACCTCCGCAAGCGGAGTGTCCTCGTGCACATCAGTCAACACAGGCACCCCGACGGTGCGCCGGACGCTCTCGAGAACTTTTAAACCCTCATCGATGCCGGGACCACGGTAGCTCCCGCGGGAGGAGCGGTTCGCCTTGTCGTATGACGCTTTGAAGACGTACGGGATGCCGAGACGGGTGGTGATCTCCTTCAGTCGTCCCGCAATCTCCTGCGTCAGCGTCGGGCTCTCAATGACGCACGGGCCGGCAATGAGAAAGAAAGGTCGGGCAAGCCCGACCTCGTGTCCGGCGAGGTTCACGTCAAGCGTCCAGCGAGTTTCACGTCAGGCGCCTGCGGCCTGCGGCAGCTGCGCGGCGCGATGCGCGCGAGCGGCTCGGATGAAGCCGGTGAAAAGCGGATGGCCGTCGCGCGGCGTCGATGTGAATTCCGGGTGGAACTGCGTCGCGACGAACCACGGATGGTTCGGCAGCTCGATCACTTCCACGAGGTTGTCACGTGAGAATCCAGAGAAGCGCAGGCCAGCGTGCTGGAAGCGATCGAGATACGTGTTGTTGAACTCGTAACGATGACGGTGACGCTCCATGATGACGTCCTTACCGAAGATCTCCCGCGCGCGGGTGCCCGCCCCGAGGACGATTTCCTGCGCGCCCAAGCGCATCGTGCCGCCCTTCCCCGAGGACTCATCGCGCGTTTGCGCGCCGCGAGCCTGGTCCTGCCATTCCGAAATGAGCGCAATGACCGGGTGCGAGGTCGCCCGGTTGAACTCCGTACTGTTCGCATCCGTGAAGCCCAGGACGTGGCGCCCGTACTCGACGATCGCCACCTGCATGCCCAGACAGATTCCAAGATAGGGAATACCGTGCTCGCGTGCGTAACGCGCAGCCTGGATCTTCCCTTCGATACCGCGCTCGCCGAAGCCACCGGGCACGAGGATGGCATCCATCCCCTGCAGCATGTGGGTGCTGTGCTGCTCGATGTCGGTGGACTCGATGTAGTGAATATTCACCCGCGTGCGCGATTTCAAGCCGCCGTGCATCAGCGCTTCGTGCAACGACAGATAGGAATCGCGGATCTGGACGTACTTGCCCACCATCGCGATGTCCACCTGGCCGTCAGGATTGGCCTTGGCGTTCACCACCTGCCGCCATTCGGCCAGGTCGGTGGGGGGCACGTCGAGACGCAGTTTGTCGACGATGATGTCGTCCAAACCCTGCTCATGGAGCAGGATGGGAATCTTGTAGATGTCGTCCGCATCGACGCCGGAGATGACCGCGCGCTCTTCCACGTTCGTGAAGAGAGCGATCTTGCGACGTTGCTCTTCCGGCAGCGGATGCTTGCAACGACACAACAGCACATCCGGCTGAATACCGATGCCGCGCAGCTCCTTGACGGAATGCTGTGTCGGCTTCGTCTTGATCTCACCCGAGCCGCCGACGACGGGGATCAGTGTCAGGTGCAGATAGACACAGTTGCTGCGACCGAGCTCGACGCCGAGCTGACGAATGGCTTCCAGAAACGGCAGCGACTCGATGTCGCCGACCGTGCCGCCGATCTCGACCATGCAGACGTCGGCGCCATCGGCGCCCAGCTGGATGCTGCGCTTGATCTCATCGGTGATGTGCGGAATGACCTGTACCGTGGCGCCGAGATAATCGCCGCGGCGCTCCTTCGCGATGACGCGCTCGTAGATGCGCCCCGTCGTGAAGTTACTGTGCCGCCCCGTGACGGTGCGCAGGAAGCGCTCGTAGTGACCCAGGTCCAGGTCGGCCTCGGTGCCGTCCTGCGTGACGAAGACCTCCCCGTGCTGAAACGGGCTCATCGTGCCCGGATCCACGTTGATGTAGGGGTCGAGCTTGACCATCGCGACCTTGAGGCCGCGAGCCTCGAGAATCGCGCCCAAGGATGCGGCGGCAATGCCTTTCCCCAAAGAGGATACGACACCACCGGTGACGAATACGAAGCGCGTCATAAAGTGTTGGCCAGGATTATCCCGTCGCTGGAAATAAAACGCTGCCGCGAAGGCAAGCACGACGGAACGGTAGGTTACCACATTATCTTTTCAGGGCGAGGACTTCTTCCAAAGCAAGCGCCCGCGGCGGCGTGAGGTGGGCGTCGCCTGCACCGTCGCGTCGAGAAAGAGGTCGGCGACGGCGAGCAACTTCGCATCCGGCGCGGGTCCGGCGAAGAGCAACGGCAGCCGCGAGCGATCCGCCGCCGGCACATGAGCTTCCTGCAGTAAGCTCTTGAGCGCACGGCGCGGCCCGCCAGAACGCGGCGAAAGGCGCTCACCACCGCGGCGGAAGCCAACCCGCAGCGTGTCGGGGAGTGCGTCGAGGTCGAGGGGACCGCGGGCATCGGGCTCAAGCTCGAGCTTTCCGAGATGCGCTACCTCGCAGGAGTCAACGCTGCGCCACGACCAGGCGATGTCTGTTGCCATGGCAGGCCATTCGGACGAGCCCGCGCTGCGCAGGGAAAGCAGATCACCTTGGCGTTGCGCCCGAACGGCACCCCACTCCACGAAAGGATTTGCGTCAGCGCGCGCGTTGAGGAGCGGGCCGGCGATCTCATCCAGCCGGCGCGTGTCGGGCGCCAACCGGCCGGACTGCGTGATCCAGTAACGAAGCGCGTTACGTCGGCGATCGAGAGGCAGCGCGCGCAGGGACTTCACCGACAGCGATTCACCATAACTCGCTCTCCCAACGTCCCGGCGTGCAAGAACGTCAAGGATGGCTTGCGCTTCCGCCGCGTGACGCGCGGAGCGGGCCACCGCGGTCGCCACGGCCGGCCAGCGTTCGCGAATCAGCGGGAGGACACGCCGGCGCAAGTAGTTGCGATCGAGACCCTCGTCGACGTTCGAGTCGTCGTCGATCCAAGTCAGGCCTTGATCCCGTGCCCAGGACTCGAGCGCTGCGCGCGAGCGCGTCAGCAGAGGCCTTGCCAGCAGGCCCGCGGCGAACGGGGCAACGGCGGGCATCGCCGCGATGCCCGGCAGACCACTCCCGCGAAACAACTGCAGCAGCACGGTTTCGAGCTGGTCGTCGCGCTGGTGCGCGGTGAGCAGGACCTCGCCGGCCCGCAGCTCATCGGCCAACACACGATAGCGAGCGTCCCGGGCCGCGGCCTCCAGGGATTCGCGAGGATCGCGCACCACCTTGGTGGTGAGCACCTTGATGGGCACTCGCAGACGACGCGCTACCTTGCGGCAGTGTTGGGCCCATTGCCCGGACGCGGGACGCAGGCCGTGATCCACATGAAGAGCACGCAAACGAGAGCGCTTGATGCGCGCCAGAGCGGCGAGGAGCGCGGTCGAATCGACTCCCCCGCTGAAAGCAACACTGAGAGAGACATCAGGATAATCGGGGAGCAGGCTCGCGAGACTCCGCGCGAGCCACTCGGGATCGAAAGAGTCAGCGGACGCGCTCACACGTGCCGTCCACGGCGTCACCCCTTCGGTGGGGTCTCCGAGAACACGCCGAAGGAGGCGATGCGGCGCTGGCGTGCGGCCCTCAGCTCATCGCGCGGAATGGCTTCCAGTGCATCGAGGTGCTTCAGGATGGCCTCCTTCAGGCTCGCGGCCATGGTCGCGTGGTCGCGATGAGCTCCGCCCAGCGGCTCTTCGATCACCTCATCGAGCAGGCCCAGCTTGTCGAGCCGGTCCGCAGTGAGGTTCAAAGCCTCGGCGGCGGCTTCTTTCTTGTCTTGACTCTTCCACAGGATCGAGGCGCAGCCTTCGGGCGAGATGACCGAGTACGTGCTGTACTGAAGCATGATGAGACGGTCGCACACGCCAATGGCCAACGCACCGCCGGATCCGCCCTCACCCGTCACTACGGTCACGATGGGTACGCTCAGAACACTCATCTCGAAGATGTTACGGGCGATCGCCTCGCTCTGCCCGCGCTCCTCAGCGCCAACACCCGGATACGCCCCTTG
>DASZVD010000124.1:0-6673 GCA_035547375.1 Steroidobacteraceae bacterium | reverse complement strand
CCGAGCTGTTCGCCGCGACCACCGCACGTTCGCTGGCGCTGCACCTGCTGCGTCACCACTCGACGGCGCGGGATATCGACGACACTCCACGGCGCCTCGACATGACGTCGAGACAGTTGCGCCTGGCCACCGATTACATCGAGGCCCACCTGGGAGACGGGCTGTCGCTCGAATCCATCGCGGCGGTATCGGCCATGAGCCCGTTCCACTTCGCCCGGGCGTTCCGGAAAACAATCGGACAGTCGCCACGTCAATATGTGATCGAGCGGCGCGTCACACGGGCGAAGGAGCTGTTGCGTTCGAGCGCCGGCAGCCTGACGCAGATCGCTCACCTGGTCGGATTCTCGACACAGAGCCATTTCACGAGCGTCTTCCGCCAGCGTTGCGGAATCACCCCGAAGCGCTACAGGGATCACAGCCGCGCGTGAGGGAGGTGTCTCGCCACGCAAATAGGCAAGCTTCCGACAGTCGCGGCACGAAGCCGAAAGACCCCCCGAGGCCTGCGGCGCAATCTGGCTCGAGAACGCAGCCCCGGCCGCCGCATCCAGACGGCGCCTGACGGGCGGGCGCGGTACGCGCGCGACAACAATTCGGACGTGAAGAGTCGAGGCTGGTGATGCAGAAAGTTTTCTTGCGGCTGTTGTTTGCCGCGGCCCTCGTGCTGGCGCTGTCAGGGACCACCGGGTCACAGGCCGCCGGGCCCGAGTCACGAGCGGTGCCATCCGGGTCACAGGCCCCGCGGTCGCTGCGGCTCGTCGAACGGGCGACCGGCGAGACGGTGATTCACAGGACGGCCTCGAACGACGCCCTGGGCGATCTCCTCGTGTTCGCCAATCCCCTGTATGACGCCGCCAATGTGTCGCAAGTCGGAACGAGCCGGGGCTCGTGCACGCGCGTCGAGGTCGGCCACTGGTGGGACTGCCACTGGACCATGGCGCTCGCCGGTGGCGCATTGCTGGTCGCCGGGCCTTATCCCGATGAAGGCGATGCAGCCTTCGGGATCGTCGGTGGAACAGGGCACTATGCCGGCGCGCGTGGCACGATCACCGTGCACGCCCGCGACACCGCACACCAAAGCTACGATTTTGTCATCGCACTACAATGAACGCCGCCACCGACTCGAACCGGTCCCTCCCCTCCCGTGCCCGCGTCGTGATCATCGGCGGGGGTGTAACGGGATGCTCGATCGCGTACCACCTGACCAAGCTGGGATGGCGCGACGTCCTCCTGCTCGAGCGCAAGCAGCTCACATCCGGGACGACATGGCACGCGGCCGGCCTCCTGACCACGCTGCGCGATACTGAAACGCAAACCCAGCTCGCCAAATACACCCAGGACCTCTACCGCCGGCTCGAATCGGAGACGGGCCAGGCGACGGGAATCATCGATTGCGGCTCGATCCAGCTCGCGATGACAGCCGACAAGGCACATGAGATGCGCCGCGGACTCGCCATGGCACGCAGCTTTGGCGTCGAGGCCCACGAGGTGAGCCCGCGCGAGGTGCAATCGATGTGGCCGCTGGCCGACGTCAGCGATCTGGTCGCGGCCTTTCACTTTCCAAACGATGCCCGTGTCAATCCGGCGGACGTGACCCAGGCGCTCGCCAAAGGCGCACGCCAGGGGGGTGTCCGTATTGTCGAGAACGTCGCCGTCACTGGAATCCGTACGGCACGCGGCCGGGTCACTGGAGTCAGCACGTCTCTTGGCGATGTCGAGGCAGAGTACGTCGTCAATTGCGCGGGCATGTGGGCGCGCGGCGTAGGCCGGATGGCCGGCGTCAACGTGCCGCTGCAGGCCGCCGAGCACTATTACCTGATCTCCGAGCCCATCCAGGGACTGCATCCGAAGTTGCCCATCCTGCGCGATCCGGGCCGCTCGGCGTACATTCGCGAGGAAGCCGGAAAGCTCATGGTCGGCCTGTTCGAGCAGGTGGCCCGCCCGTGGGGCGTGGACGGCATACCTGACGATTTCGCCTTCGGCGACATTCCGCCGGACTGGGAGCGAATGGCGCCGTACATCGAGGTTGCGATGCGCCGCGTGCCGATCCTGCTCGACACGGGTGTCAAGCTGCTGTTCTGTGGTCCTGAGTCGTTCACCCCGGACCACAACTACCTGATGGGTGAGGCGCCCAACCTGCGCAACTTCTTCGTCGCCGCCGGTTTCAACTCGCTCGGAATCCTCTCGGGCGGCGGCGTCGGTCACGTCATGGCGCGCTGGATCGTCGACGGCCATCCACCGATGGATGTGTGGTCCGTGAACCTCGCGCGGGCCCACGCCTGGCAGGACAACAGCCGCTTTCTCGCCGATCGCATCGTCGAGACGCTCGGCGTCGGCTATCAGGACCACTGGCCGTTCCGGCAATGGCAGACCGCACGCAACGTCAAGAAGAGCATCCTCCATGACAGGCTCGCCGCGGCGGGCGCGTGCTTCGGCGAGTCGGCCGGCTGGGAGCGGCCGAACTGGTATGCAAAGCCCGGCCAGGAGCCGGCTTACGCTTATTCCTGGGGCCGGCCCAACTGGTTCGAGAACCATGCCGAGGAGCATCGTGCGATTCGCGAGCGGGTCGGATTGATCGAGCAGTCGTCGTTCACCAAGCTCCTCGTACAGGGCCGCGATGCCCTCACGGTACTCAACCGCATAGCCACCAGCGACATCGACGTGCCTGTCGGGCGCTGCGTCTACACCCAGTTCCTGAACCCCCGCGGCGGCATCGAGGCCGATCTCACCGTGACCCGCCTCGCCGGCGACCGATTCCTCGTGCTGACGGCGGCGTTCACCCAAACTCACGTGGAATCGTGGATCCGACGTCACACGCCTGACGACGCGTTTTGCGTACTCACGGACATATCGGATGCGTATGCAATGCTCAACATCCAGGGCCCGGCGTCGCGGGCGCTGCTGGCAGAGCTTGCCGACGAGGACTTCACCAACGACGCGTTCCCCTTCGCGACGGCTCGTGAGATCCGCATCGGTTATCAGAAAGCACTGGCCATCCGCCTGACTTACGTTGGTGAGCTCGGCTGGGAGTTGTATATACCAACACCGTTCGCGTTGGGGATCTACGACCGTCTTGTCGACGTCGGCTCACGTCACGGTCTCAAGCACTGCGGCTACCATGCGCTCAACTCGCTGCGCATCGAGAAAGCCTACCGGGACTGGTCGCACGACGTCGGCCCTGATGACACACCGATCGAGGCAGGGCTTGCATTCACCTGTGCGTGGGACAAGCCCGGCGGCTTCATCGGCCGCGAAGCTCTTCTCGAGGCCCGCAAGGCGGGGCCGCCGAAGCGCCGGCTGGTTCAGTTCCTGCTCGAGGATCCGGCAGCCTTCGTGTACCACAACGAGCCCATTTACCGGAACGGCGAGCGTGTTGGATACGTGACCTCCGGCATGTACGGCCACACTCTCGGCGCGGCCGTGGCGCTCGGCTACGTCAGTGGAAACGGGCCGCTGACGGCCGACGAGATCCGCGAGAGCCGTTTCGAGCTGGAGATTGCCGAGCGACGAGTTGCGGCACGCGCCTCCCTCGCGCCGCTCTACGATCCGAAGGGGCTGCGGGTCCGAGTCTGACCGTCGCGTCAAATGACGTGATCGTTCCTGAGAGCGCGCAGCTCGGCATCGGTCACGTCAAGCCATTCCCGCAGGACCGGCTCGGTGTCCTGTCCGAGCGTCGGCGGGGCGGCGTACTGATCGATCGGGGTCGCGGAGAAGCGGATCGGGTTGGCAATGAGATCGAGGCTCCCGGATTCGGGGTGCGCGACCGAGACCACCATGCCGCGCTCGCGGACCTGGGGATCGGCGAACACTTCCGGCAACTCGTTGACCGGACCACTCGGAATATCCGCCTGTTCCAACAGCGCGAGCCAGTGTGCCTTGTCCCGTGCCGCGAACATTGCCTCCAGCGTAGGGGACAGCGCTTCGCGGTGCTCGATTCGCCCGGTCGCGGACTTGAAACGCGAATCCAACAGAAGCTCGGGCTTGCCGATCGCGGCGCAGAATCTCTGCCACTGCAGATCGTTGCCGACGGTCAGCACGATGAGCCCGTCGGCGCAGCGGAAAGCGCCCGACGGCGAGCCCCCGGCACCGACGTTTCCGCGGCGCGGGGTAGCCTTTCCGGAGATCAGGTATTGCATGCCCCGGTGGCTGAGCGCCGCCACCATCGAGTCGAGCAGGGCGACGTCGATGTGTTGGCCCCGGCCCTCGGGACTGCGGTCACGGTGATTGAGAGCGGCGAGGACGGCGGTCGTCGCGTAGTGGCTCGTCAGGATGTCGACGATGCTCAGGCCACTGCGCATCGGCCCTCCGCCCTCGAGGTTGTCGGGCGCTCCGGTGACCGCCATGTGGCCGCCGCGGGCCTGAAAGATGGCATCGTAACCGGGACGCTGCGCCATTCGGCCGGTCTGGCCGTAGCCGGTGATCGACAGATAAACGAGCCGCGGATTCACAGCGGCGAGCGATGCGTAGTCGAGACCGAACTTCGCGAGACTCCCGGCACGGAAGTTCTCGACGACCACGTCGGCCTTTTGCGCCATGCGGCGCACGAGATCCTGGCCTGCCGACGTCGCGAGATCCACCGTCACCGAGCGCTTGTTGCGATTGGCGGATAGATAGAAGCCGGACTCGCGCGTCCTGCGGCCCTGCCGGTCGGTGAGAAACGGCGGACCATAGCTGCGCGAGTCGTCACCCTCGCCGGGCCTTTCGACCTTGATGACCTCGGCACCGAGATCACCGAGCATCTGGGTGACGAGAGGCCCCGCCAGGACCCGGCTGAGATCCAGTACCCGCAATCCCTCGAGCGGCCGCGTCATCTGGCTAACCCCAGTCGTGCCAATGTTTCACGCTTGATGCTCTTTGCCAGTGACCATTTGTGCACTTCGGTCGGCCCGTCGTAGATGCGGAACGCCCGCACCTCGCGGAACACCTGCTCCACCACTGTGTCGCGGGTCACGCCAGTGCCGCCCATCACCTGCACGCAGCGATCGGCGATGCGGAACAGCGCTTCCGAGACCGCGACCTTCGTGATCGAGGATTCCGTCGTCGCCAGCTTCCCTGAATCCAGCTCATCCGCACACCAGTCGATGAGCAGCTCGCACTGCTTGAGCTCGATCCAGTTCTCGGCCAGCATGTAGCCGGTCCCTTCGTGATCGATCAGCATCCGTCCGAAGGCCTGACGCTTGACGGCATACTCGGATGCGATCTCCTGGGCGCGCGTGCAGGCTCCGAGCCAGCGCATGCAGTGCGTCAGCCGCGCGGGAGACAGGCGAACCTGTGCGTACTTGAAACCGGCGCCGACTTCGCCCAACACCGCGTCACGGTGCACCCGAAGGTTCTCGATCATCGAGGTCGGATGGCCGCCGGGCATGCTGGAGTCGATCGTGTCCGGTACGCGCTCGATGCGGATTGCCGGATGAGGCAGGTCGACGAGGAACATCGTCGCACCGTCCGCGGTCTTGGCCATCACGATGGCGACGCTCGCGCCGTCGAGGCCGGTGCTGAAGCACTTGCGGCCATTGATGATCCAATGCTCCCCATCCGGCTCCGCGGTCGTCATCAACATCGACGGATCGGACCCGGCGCCGTTGCTCTCGGCGGGCTCCGTCATCATGAAGGACGAGCGCACGCGTCCCTCGAGGAGCGGCTGGAGGAAGTGGGCCTGCTGCTGCGGCGAGCCAACCTTGCCGAGGAGATACATGTTGCCCTCGTCCGGCGCAGCGACATTGACCGCGACGGGCCCGAGTGGCGAAAGACCAGCCGCCCGCAGCACGAGCGCCGTATCACGGTGCGACAGGTGTCCCCCGGCCGGGTGGTGCGGAGTCATGAGTCCCGCTTCCCGCGCCAGCGCGCGCATCTCGGTGACCAGCTCTGCGGTTGGACCGTGCGGGGTCCAGCGGGAATCCCGCTCGAACGGAACGATCTTCTCGCGAATGAAGCGCTCCACGCGTGAAGCGATCTCTCGGCCCTGCGCAGTCACGGAGTCATGGCTCATTACGGTCAACCCACAAAGCGAGTGATCATCTTCTCGTTGACGAAGGCGCGGATCGCCTGCGTGCCGCCCTCGGTACCATAGCCGGAATCCTTGACGCCGCCGAACGGTGCCTCGATCGTTGAGGAAAAGATGCGATTGACGGCCACCATGCCGGCCTCGAGCCGCTCGGTGACGAGCGCTTCGTGCGCCAGCGATCGTGTGTAGACGTACGAAGCAAGTCCATACGGCAGACGATTCGCCTCGGTGACGGCTTCCTCGAGATCATCGAACGGGCGCAGGAGTGCCAGCGGCCCAAAAGGCTCCTCATTCATCGCGCGCGCCGTCATCGGAACGTCGTACAGGACCGTCGGCGCATAAAAGTTGCCGGGTCGCTCCAGGCGCCGCGCGCCGCAGGCCACGCGAGCCCCCGCCCGCACCGCATCGTCCACCAGCGCTTCCATCGCCTGGACGCGGCGCGGGTTAGCGAGTGGCCCCACGTCAACTTGCGCGGCGTGTCCGTCATCGACCCGCAATCCTTCGACCAGACTGCGGAACCGTTGCAGAAAGTCGGGATACACCGACCGCGCCACCAGAAAGCGTGTTGGCGCGAGACACACCTGCCCGGCATTCATGAATTTCATGCGGCCGAGCTCGCGCGTGGCGAGGTCGAGATCCGCATCGGCACAGACGATCGCCGGCGCGTGGCCG
>DASZVD010000123.1:0-6689 GCA_035547375.1 Steroidobacteraceae bacterium | reverse complement strand
CTCTTGCGGCCAAGCAGCGTGCAGAGGAAGCTCTGCGGGACAAGTCCGACCACCTCACCCAGGCGGAGGCGCTCGCCGAGCTGGCTCGTGCGGCCGCGATGCTGAAAGTGGTCGAAAAGCTTCGGAAGCTGCGAGGTTGATCGCTGGACCCTTCGATAGACGATCCGACTCCTCCACCGGCCGTCTCCGGGTCGCCGCAACGGCACCGCCTGCGCGCCGGACTGCTTCGTAACCTGTCCAGCGGCTTCAAGCTGCTGCTCCTGCGGCCTTTGCCGCAGGACGATTTCGTCCGCACCTTCGACCAGCTCTGCGTCCTGGTCGTCCTGAATCTCCTGATCTGGGCCGGCCTGGACACCCTGCACGCCGAGACCGGTGCGCGGTTCATGCTCGATGGCACGTACGGCTGGGCGTGTTATCTGTTGCTCGGCTTGTTCGCCTGCGCTGCGGTGGCCCGAATCCAGGATCGGGCGGCCGACACTCGCGGTTTGCTGGTTCCGGCTCTCTCCGTCGCGCCCTATGCGCTGACCGCGTTCTGGCTCGCCGGCGACACGGCGATCGTGGCCGCGCGGCCAGTGACCACCCTGTTGGTCAGCGTCGTCTATCTTCTCGCGCTGGGTATGAGAATCCTGCGTGCCGCCTATGGCTCCGTTCGTCCACGGACGGCTGTCGTCGCCATCGGCCTGATCATCGTAACGCCCTGGATTCTTGCCACGCTGAATCTCGACACCCGTCTGTGGGTCACCGATGATACGGAGCAGGCGCAGGATTCCGATGACGCGGCCGAAGCCGAGCCGCTTCTCTACGACCAGCCGGCACGACTCGATGCCGCCGTGGAGCGTATCGCACCCAACGAGAGCGGTGAGCCTGCCGTGTTCTATGTTGGCTTCGCGGGAGATGGCGACCAGGCCGTCTTCAAGCGCGAAGCGCTGTTTGCCGAGTCGGTTTTCGCGGATCACTTCGGCTCCGGTGAGCGCTCGCTCGAGCTCGTCAACGACGTGGACGACCGCGACACGTATCCCTTGGCGACCGTTTCGGGACTGGCCGATGCCCTGAAACTGCTCGCCTCCCGGATGGATACGGATCAGGACGTGCTCGTGCTGACCCTGACCTCGCACGGCTCGAAGGATGGGATCGAAGTCTCGAACGGCTCACTGCCCTTGTTGCAGCTCGCCCCGGCCGATCTGCGCCAGGCGCTCGACGAGTCCGGCATCAAGTGGCGGGTGCTGATCGTATCGGCGTGCTATTCGGGTGTGTTCCTCGAGCCGTTGAAGACGGACGGTACCTTCATCGCGACCGCCTCCGACGCCGATCACAGCTCGTTCGGCTGCGAGGATGACCGCGACCTCACGTATTTCGGCGAGGCGTTCCTGAAGGAATCGGTCCCGACGACCGCAACGCTGGAGGCGGCATTCAAAAAGACGGCTGACCTGATCCACAAACGCGAGACAGCGGAGCACCTGGAGCACTCCAATCCGCAGCTCTACGTGGGGCCCGCCATTCGCGAAAAGCTTGCGCGGCTGGAAAGCCGCCAAGCTCCCAAGTCGCAAAACGCCGTGATCGTCTGGCGGTGATATAAACTCGCGGGCATGGCCAAAAAACGCTCCGCACCCGTGACTCGGGCCGCCCCGCTCTCCGTAGTCATTCTCGCCGCCGGTCAGGGCAAGCGCATGAAATCCGCGCTGCCCAAAGTGCTGCAGCCGCTCGCCGGACGTCCCTTGCTCAAACACGTGATCGATACCGCACGTGCGCTCGAGCCCGCCGCGATCCACGTGGTCTATGGGCACGGCGGCGATCAGGTTCGCGACGCGTTGCAGGACGAGCCGGTCAGATGGGTGCTGCAAGCGGAGCGGCTCGGTACCGGTCACGCCGTCATGCAAGCGATGCCGGATGTGCCGAACGATCATGTCGTCCTGGTGCTGTACGGCGACGTGCCACTCATCACTCGCGCGACGCTCACCGAGTTGCTCGCGCTCGCCGGACCGCACCAGACCGGTCTCCTGACCGTGGAGTTGGCTGATCCGACCGGTTATGGCCGGGTCATCCGCGGCAAGCGCGGGCGGCGGGTGCAGAGGATCGTCGAGCAGAAGGATGCTTCCAGGAAGGAACTGAAGATCCGCGAGTGCAATACGGGCGTGTTGGCGGCTCCCGCGCGGCTCCTGAAGAAGTGGCTGAAAGGCCTCCGCAACGACAATGCGCAAGGCGAGTACTATCTGACCGACGTCGTTGGCATGGCCGCCAGGGAAAAGGTCGACGTGAATCCCCTGGTGACGAGCCAGGTCATCGAAGTGCTCGGCGTGAACGACAAGGCGCAGCTGGCCGAGCTGGAATCGGCCTACCGGCGTCAGGTTGCGCGTGAGCTCATGCTCGGGGGGGTCACGCTGATCGATCCGGCTCGGATCGATGTGCGCGGCAAAGTGACGCACGGAACTGATGTGGTCATCGATGTGAATGTCGTTTTCGAGGGCCCTGTGAAGCTCGGCGACCGCGTCCGCATCGGCCCTCATTGCGTGATTCGCGACAGCGAGATCGGCGACGACACCCAGGTCTTCGCCAGCTGTGTCATCGACGGCGCGGCGATCGGCAGGAACTGCAACATCGGCCCCTTCGCCCGCACGCGCCCGACGGTGAGGCTGTCGGACGAAGTCCACATCGGCAACTTCGTCGAGGTCAAGAACTCATCGATGGGCAATGGCTCCAAGGCCAACCACCTGACTTATGTGGGTGATGCCGAGGTGGGGAGCCGTGTGAACATCGGCGCGGGCACCATTATCGCCAATTACGATGGCGCCAACAAACATCGTACGGTCATCGCCGACGACGTACACACCGGCTCCAACAGCGTGCTGGTCGCGCCCATCACGGTAGGCGCCGGAGCCACGATCGGCGCGGGTTCCACCGTCGCGAAGGAAGTTCCCGCCGGCAAGCTCACCGTCGCCCGGGCACGTCAGGCGACGATCGAGAATTGGCAGCGTCCCGTCAAACAGAAAAAGTGACATGAAGCTGAAATCATTTTGGTCAGGGTTGCTTCTGCTGGTCTGCGCGTGCGCGTCCGCGGCGCCCGGTGACGAAGTGCCGCCGGAGGTGGCCACGAGGATCAGAGCCACTCTACACGAGCGCATCCCCGAGCTGTCGGTGCTCGCCATCCACACCGCGCCCCTGCCGGGACTGTACGAAGTCAACAGTGGCCAGGAGTTGTTCTATACCAATGACACCGGCACGCTGGTCTTCGCCGGGCGCATCATCGACACGAAGACGCGCGAGGACCTCACCGCGGCACGCTGGGGTGAGGTGAACAAGATCGATTTCGCGGCACTGCCGTTCGACCTGGCCATCAAGACCGTCCGCGGCGACGGCAGCCGCAAGCTGGCCGTGTTCGCCGATCCGTTGTGCCCCTATTGCCGGCAGCTCGAGCAGGCGATGCAGGGCATCACCAACGTCACCATCTCCACGTTTCTGTATCCTCTGGAGAGCATCCACCCCGGCGCGAGCGTGAAGGCCGTCGCGATCTGGTGCGCGAAGGATCGCAGCCTCGCCTGGTCGAAGTGGATGTTGCAAAAGACGGATCCGGGCGATGTCCGGTGCAAGGGCGCGCCCATCGATACGCTGCAGAAGTTAGGGGACAAACTGCACGTCAATTCGACGCCGACGCTGTTCACGGCGGACGGTCGGCGGACCATGGGCGCAATGAAACATAACGAGATCGAGCAGTTACTGGCTTCCGTGCACAAATGAGGCGAAGTCTTCCAGTGCCGGTGTCACAGTCCGCGCCGGATTTGCAATCTCGCTGTAGTACTCTTTGGTTACCTTGCACGCCGGTCTCCCCGGCGCGTAGCGCCGGTTGGTCGTACGGGGTCGGCTCGATCCCGAGGACAGTTCGCGAAGGCGTAAACAATGGCAACAGAAGTACAGCGAGCGGAATGGCTCGACCCTGAGTTCTGGGAGCGTCTCGATCGCCTCGAGGGCCGTCACCAGAAGATCCAGTCCGAGCATGAGAGCGCCCGCCGGGGACTCGATCGGGTCACTCCGCGCGAAGCCGAGGAGCTGCGCAACGCCTGGCGGCGTTATTGCGAAGTGATCGACGAGCTCGACAGGACGACGGCGGAGTTCGAAGCTCTGCGGACGTATTCGGCCTGAGACCCGCGCCGCACTTACGACAGGCAGGGCTCATGAAGCTGTTGTCACGCCGGGCGCTGGACCAGCTCGGCTCGCTCCAGGCGAGCGTCCAGGAGTTGGCCATGCTGCGTAACACGGCCCTGCGGATGTTCATGGCCAGCCGCAACACCACTACCGCAGTGGCGCAACGGGAATTCTGGCTCGAATTCTCGTGGGCGGACCAGGAGTACCGGATTGCCGTGCGCCGCCTGGCGCAGTTCTGCACCGACCACCGCGAGAGCGCCAATTCCCGCTGGCGGCCGGATCCCGCCACTTCCTGAGACCGCCGTCACAGGCTCTCGAGCCCGGCCCCGCCGGCCGTGGTAACGCAATCTTGTCGTAATATCCGCAGCTTAGCCTCGCCGCTAACACGGAAAGCCCTACGCGGAGAGCCAACATGTCGAAACACGCTGCGCGAGCCAAAGGGCAGGAGCGTGACGGGCTGCAGATCAAGACCGGCGAGCGGAGGATTCCGGACTGGCTGCGGCGAGCCCTGCTGGCGGCGCCTGGTATCTCGCGGCTGATCCGCCTGCGCGATGACGCGAAGAATTTCGCGGACCCGTTTGTCTTCGTGGACACTGCCCTGCGTGAGTTGCAGGTGCAACTGCGGTTGCTGCCGTTTGCGCAGGAGAACATTCCCGCGAGCGGTCCGGTGATCATCACCGCGAACCATCCCTACGGCGGCTTGGACGGCCTGATCGCGATGGCCACCCTAGGCGGCCGGCGCCGGGATCTGCGGATTCTCGTGAACCCGGAGCTGGCGCAGCTCGATGGAATCGGCTCCCTCATGATCCCGGTCGATCCCTTCGGGGGGGCGGCCGCGAAGCGGGCCAACGTGGCCGGCCTGCGCAAGGCGCTTCGTTGGCTGGAAGACGGCGGCGCTCTGCTCATTTTCCCCGCTGGCGAAGTGTCCCACCTGCAGCTCAAGACGTGGTCGGTGAGCGATCCCGTCTGGAGCGCGACCGCGGCCAGGCTCGTCCGGATTTCGGGCGCGCCGGTCGTTCCCATGCACTTTGGCGGCGCGAACAGCGCGCTCTTCCAACTGGCCGGCATCGTTCACCCGCGGCTGCGCACGCTCCTGTTGCCCCACGAGCTGGGTAATAAGCTGGGCGCGCGTGTCGATGTCCGAATCGGGCATCCGCTCGCACCGGCGAAGCTGGCGGCCTTCGAGACGGATGCCCAGCTCGCGGCTCACTTGCGACTCAAGACGTATCTGCTGGCCAGCACGTCTGCTGACTCGAAGCCGGCATCGGCAGAACCGGCCGTCGAGCGTACGTTGCAGCCCATTAGTTCGGCGATCGATTCGGATCGGTTGTCGTGTGAGATCGAGACGCTGCCGTCCGAGATGCTGCTCGTCAGCTCCGGCCGTATGCGTGTCTATTGCGCGCCGACCTCTCGTATCCCCTGGACGTTGCAGGAGCTCGGCCGATTGCGCGAGCTGACATTCCGTGCCGTAGGTGAGGGCACTGGACGCAGCGCGGATATCGACGTGTTCGACGACTACTACGAGCACCTCTTCATCTGGAATACGGAAACGCGTGAAATCGTCGGCGCCTACCGACTCGGTCGTACTGATGAGATCAGCAGGCGTTTCGGTAAGCGTGGGCTCTATACGTCTTCTCTCTTTGACTATAACGAGCTGTTTCTCAAGCTTCTGGGGCCCGCCCTGGAGCTGGGGCGCTCGTTCGTACGTCCCGAGTACCAAAAGAGCTTTGCGTCACTGATGCTGCTCTGGAAGGGCATCGGTGAGTACGTCGCGCGCCATCCGCGCTACTGCCGCTTGATTGGTCCCGTGAGCATCAGCAACGACTATCGGCCGTTGTCGAAGGACCTGTTGGTCAACTTCCTGAAGAAAAAGAATTTCGAGCCGCTGGCCCCAACCGTGGTCCGTCCGAAAAGGCCGTTCCGTGGGCGTTTCTCGATTCGCGCCCTCGGTGGCCACGACGAGACCCTGACGGACATCGAGACGCTGTCCACGGTCGTGGCGGATCTCGAGCCGGACGGAAAGGGCGCCCCTGTGCTGTTGCGCCAGTATTTGAAGCTGGGAGGCCGGATGCTCGGGTTCAACGTGGATCCGGATTTCGGCAATGCGCTCGATTGCCTCGTGCTCGTCGATCTGCGGAAGACCAACCCCCGGGTGCTGCGTAAGTACATGAGCGACGCCGGTTGGGAGCGCTTTGCCCAGGCGCACCCGCGCCTGCGTCCGGCACCTTCCGCAGCCGGTTAGCCGGGTGGTCGGCTAGTGCGTCCGGGGCCCCGCATGTCGAGGCCCCGCACGGGGCCCCTTCCTGCGTTTTGACGAGGCCCCCTTATCAGCGAGCGGCTATCAGCGAGCGGCGCGCTTGCGGGTGAAGCCGGCGAACAGGCCAAACCCTGACAGCAGCAGTGGAAGAGCAGCCGGCAGCGGGACGGGCGTGAGATTCAGGGTGCCGGAGTAGCTGCCGCCGGAGGCGCCGGTGACATCACCTCGGATCTCCAGGACGTACGTGCCCGTGCCCAGCATGATGTTATTGAGTACCGAAATCTGGCCAGAGGAT
>DASZVD010000122.1:0-2258 GCA_035547375.1 Steroidobacteraceae bacterium | reverse complement strand
GGCTTGTGCGATTGTCACCACACCCGGGATTGCCCGTTCCCTGGGCAAGAGCGAGCTCGTCACGGTGAAGGCCCTGCAGCTGGCGCCCAGCACTGGGGTGGAGATGGGGCATCGCTCGTGGGACGGGAGCCATACGTTGACGACCCGTCTCGCGGCCCAGCGGGCCTACCGCGAGGCGGGCATTTCCGATCCGCGCGCGGCCTTGGATCTCATCGAGGTGCACGATTGTTTTTCCATCACCGAGCTGGTGGTGATGGAGGATCTCGGTCTGTCGGACGCCGGCCGCGCGCCGCGTGATGTGCTGGAAGGGCGCTACGACCGTGACGGCGCCATCCCCTGTCAGATCGACGGGGGCCTGAAATGCTTCGGTCATCCGATCGGCGCCACCGGGCTGCGCATGACCTACGAGATCTATCTGCAGCTGCTCGGCCGGGCCGGCGAGCGTCAACTGCGCGCTCCGGCGCTGGGCCTGGCCCACAACCTGGGGGGCATTCCGAATCGCAATGTCGCCAGCGTGGCCATTTTCGGGCTGGCCTGACCCGTAACCCATGACAAGGTGGATACCCGCGTAATGACTGACACAACGAGCGCTCCCGGGAGCGATGACAACAGGCCCTGGGGAGCCTCGGACGAGGAGTTGGCACGCCGGCCGCTGGCGTACCGGGACGATCTGCTCGCCGGACAGACCTTTCTGATCTCGGGCGGTGGCAGCGGCATCGGGCGCGCCATTGCCTATGTCTGTGCCCGGCTGGGCGCCAACGTCATGATCTGCGGGCGGCGCGCGGAGAAGCTCGCGGAGACCGCCGACGGCATCCAGAAGTGGGTCGGACGGGAAGTGGCCACGTTCGCCATGACCATCCGCGACCCCGATGCCGTCGCCAATCTCATCGACGCCACCTATCAGCGCTTCGGGCGGCTCGATACCCTGGTCAACAACGGCGGGGGACAGTATCCCCAGGCCGCGATCGACTTCACCGTGAAAGGCTGGTTGGCCGTCATCGACACCAACCTCAATGGCACGTGGTACATGATGCAGACCGCGGCCCAGCGCTGGCGCGCGCTGCAGCGGCCGGGAAACATCGTCAACATCGTGGCGAATGTCTGGCGCGGCATGCCGCAGGTCGCCCATACCTGCGCGGCGCGGGCCGGCGTGATCTATCTTTCGAAGACCCTTGCGACCGAGTGGGCGCCGCTCGGCGTCCGCGTGAACTGCGTGTCGCCCGGCTCGATCGACAGCGACGGATTGAACGTCTACGAGCGGCACGACGCGCAGCAGTTCCGCTTCTCGAATCCCATGCGCCGCTTCGGCGATACCGGCGACATCGCGCAGGCGGTGGTGTATCTGTCCGCTCCCACGGGAAAGTTCATCACCGGCGATGTGCTCGTGGTCGACGGCGGCAACAACCAGTATGGCGACGTCTGGCCGGGCGGCATTCCGGATTACTTCAAGCAGCAACCTTAAGCGTACCCTGAAGGGGTGTCCCATGGCTGTCAACTACAAAGTGCAATGGCCGATGAGTCTGGGCGCGGCGCGCGAGTCACTCGAAGCCAAGCAGCCCGACATCGACAACGGGCTCGAGATCGTCGACCCCTCGCGATACTACACGCGCGAATTCATGGAGCTGGAGTGGAAGCGCTTGTGGCCGCGCGTGTGGCTGCTCGCGGGTGTCGCGAGCGACATCCCGGAGGACGGTGACTATTTCACCTTCGCGGTCGGGGCCGAGGAATTCATTCTCGTCCGGCAGGCTGACAGCAGCATCAAGGCCTTCTACAACGTCTGCCCGCATCGGGGTAACCGGGTCGCGCTCAATGAGCGGGGCAGCGTCGCGCGCTTCACCTGCGCCTTTCACGGCTGGCGCTTCAGCTGCGGCGGCAAGCTGGAGCACATCACGGACCAGGAGACCTTCAACCCGAAGCTCATTGCCCACAAGCCGGGCCTCAGCGAGGTGCGCTGTGAGTCCCTGGGCGGCATCCTGTTCATCAACATGGACGGCAATGCGCCGCCTCTGGCGGAGTATCTCGGCCTGCCTCCGGGATACATCGAGAATTACGAAGTGGACAAGATGCACGTCGTGCACCACATGCGCACCGAATGGCACGCAAACTGGAAGACCGGTGTCGATGCGTTCTACGAGACCTACCATCTGCCGTACGTTCACCCGCAGACGCAGGGGGTGATGGAGGATTTCAGTCAGTACGACCTGTACCCCAACGGCGCGAGCCGCATGATCGTGCCGATCTGCGTGAAATCGCATCGC
>DASZVD010000121.1:0-2072 GCA_035547375.1 Steroidobacteraceae bacterium | reverse complement strand
TCCTGGTTGACGAAGCCGACCGCGAAGTCGGACACCTGAGCAAGGCGAAGTGCCACGACGGGCAGGGCGTGCTGCACCGCGCATTCTCGCTGCTGATATTCAATGACGCCGGCGAGCTGCTGTTGCAGCAACGCTCGGCCGCGAAACGCCTGTGGCCCCTATATTGGTCGAACAGCTGCTGCAGCCATCCGCGCCGCGCGGAGACCATGGAGGCCGCCATCCACCGGCGGCTCTTCGAGGAGCTGGGCCTGCGTTGCCCGCTACAGTTTCTCTTCAAGTTCCAGTACCAGGCGCAGTTCGAGTCGGCCGGCGCGGAGCTGGAGCTGTGCTCGGTCTTCATCGGCCGCAGCGCCGCTCCCGTGCGGGTCGATCCGCGGGAGGTCGAGGCCTGGCGCTGGGTGCGTCCCGAGGCGTTGCAGGCCGAGCTGGCGGGCAGCGGCGCTGAGAAGTTCACCCCGTGGTTCAAGCTGGAGTGGGCACGGATCTGGCGGGAGCACCGCGCAGCCGTGCTGGCTCTTCAATAGGAGTTAAAGGGTTTGGGCATTCCGCTGATCCAAGCGTATCGTGTCGGGCGTTATATCGCGGGCAAGAAGCTGCGCGGTGTGAAGCGCTATCCGCTGGTTCTGATGCTGGAGCCGTTGTTC
This sequence comes from Steroidobacteraceae bacterium, assembly GCA_035547375.1. Lineage (GTDB taxonomy): Bacteria > Pseudomonadota > Gammaproteobacteria > Steroidobacterales > Steroidobacteraceae > 13-2-20CM-66-19. The sequence continues at coordinate 1,428 of DASZVD010000121.1, read as the reverse complement.
CAGTGCAACCTGGCCTGCGCCGGGTGCGGCAAGATCGACTATCCGAAGGAGATCCTGCAGAAGCGGGTGAGCGTGGAGGACGCGCTGAAGGCGGTCGACGAGTGCGGCGCGCCCATGGTCTCCATTCCCGGTGGCGAGCCGCTCATCCACAAGGACATGCCGGAGATCGTCGCCGGCATCGTGGCGCGCAAGAAATTCGTGTACCTGTGCACGAACGCCATCCTCCTGCCGAAGCACATCGACGAATACACCCCGTCTGCGTACCTGACCTTCTCGATCCACCTCGACGGCAGCCGCGAGCGGCATGACGAGTCGGTCTGCATGGAGGGCGTGTTCGACAAGGCCGTTGCCGCCATCAAGCTGGCGCGCAGCAGGGGCTTCCGCGTCACCATCAACTGCACGTTGTTCAGCGGTGAGGATCCCGATCAGGTCGCCGCGTTCTTCGACGAGGCCATGGCCCTCGGCATCGAAGGCATCATGGTATCGCCGGGCTACAGCTACCATCACGCACCGCGGCAGGACGTTTTCCTGGGCCGCAATGCCAGCAAGCGGCTGTTCCGCGAGATCTTCAAGCGCGGGCGCCAGGGCAACAGCTCCCGTCCCCGGTGGACTTTCAATCACTCGCCCCTGTTCCTGGATTTCCTCGCCGGCAACGAGGCGTACCAGTGCACGCCCTGGAGCACACCGACCTACAACGTGTTCGGTTGGCAGCGCCCGTGCTATCTCCTGACCGATGAAGGCTACGCGACTTCCTTCAAGTCGTTGATGGCGGATACGGCATGGGAAAACTACGGCGTGGGACGCAATCCCGCGTGTGACAACTGCATGGCTCACTGCGGCTTCGAGGGGACCGCGACGGATGACACCTTCGCGCACCCGCTCAAGGCGCTGCTGGTCGCGTGGCGAGGCCCGAAACTGACCGGTCCGATGGCGCCGGATCCACCGATCCTCTACGGCGACCGGCCGCGGCAGACGGTGGCTGCGGTGTCCGTGTCCGACATCAAGCGCTCGAACCGTACTCCCGACGTTCCATCGAGGTTGTGATGAGCGAACAGAAACGGCCTCTGATGGAAGCTCTGGCGTGAGTACCGCACTGTCTGCGCGCGAGGACGCTGCGAGTGAGTCCGCGAAGCGCGATGCGTTTCGGGCCCAGCTCGAGTCGTGGCAGTCACGGATGGAGCGCGCTCTCGAGCGGCGGCTGCCGGAGCCGACGGTGGTTCCGGGCCGCTTGCACGAAGCGATGCGCTACAGCGTACTGGGCGGCGGGAAACGCATTCGTCCGGCTCTCGTGTTCGCGACGGCACACGCGCTCGGCCTCACCGAAGACGAGGTGGAGGCGGCGGCCTGTGCCATCGAGCTGATTCACGTTTACTCGCTCGTGCACGACGATCTGCCCGCGATGGACGATGACGATCTGCGCCGTGGCCG
>DASZVD010000120.1:0-1958 GCA_035547375.1 Steroidobacteraceae bacterium | reverse complement strand
CCGCTCTTGCGATCGATGGCCACGCGCGCATCCCACTCTTCCCCGTGCTTCTTGCGGGTGGCGGACGCGAGCGCGGCTTCGAGCGCCTCGAAGATCACTTCTTTGTCGACGCCCTTCTCGTTGGAGACGGCATCGACAACCATCAGGATTTCCTTGTTCATCTAGTAGTACCTCACGCGCCGCGCGCGGGATGTGCGGTTGGAGTACGCGTCCCGGCCCTCATTCGGGGGCCAGCCGCGCCTTGCCGATCTCGCCGAACGGCACCTCCACCTTTTCTTTATCGACTTCCAACGTAATGCCCGAATCACCCACCGCGAGCAGCGTTCCCGTATAGCGTCGCCGCCCGGCGCGCGGCGCGCGCAGCTCGACGAACACCCGTTCGCCGGCAAAACGCGCGAAATGCGCCGGGGTGCGCAGCACCCGGTCGAAACCGGGCGAGGACACCTCGAGCGTGTACGCGGTGGGACTAGGATCCTCGACGTCGAGCAGGGCCGAGACTTCCCGGCTCACCCGCTCGCAGTCCTCGACTCTGATCCCCTCGGGCCGATCGATGAAGAGCCGCAGCAGCGCCGCGCTGCGCCCGGCCGAGTACTCGAGCTCGACGAGCTCGTATCCCAGCCTCCCGAGTAAGGGCTCAATGAGGACGATGAGCCGCTCTCGCAAGGTCGCCGTCATCACTTCTCCCCGCCGCTCCCCAGTCCGCCGTCAGCCGCCGTCCGACGGACTTTCAGCCCATCAAAAACAAAAATGGGCCGCGAGGCCCAAAAAAACAAAAGCCCCTCGGGGGGCTTTCTGGTCAAGCACTTTCGGCGGATCTCACCGTGCGACGCTCGTTCTTTCATCGCGCGACCCGAATTCCAGCCGCCCCAACGGCCGAGGCTCGCAGGGGGCGCGCATTCTACCCAAACCCGGCACCGAACGAAACGGGGTCATACAAACTGTTTCTGCTCTATACCTGTATAGACAGGTTATCGTCCAAGTGGCAGAATGCGGCAATGAGATTCCCTACCTGCCGCCGAGCGTGAGCCCAAGCATCATGACCTCCCTGTCGCCTGCTGCTGCCGCCCGTTACCTGCAGGTGAAGCAGTACGTCCTCGAGCAGATCGCAGCCGGGACCCTGGCGGTCGGGGATCGCGTGCCTTCGGAGAATGAGCTGGTTCGCGAGCTGGATGTCTCGCGAATGACGGCGAATCGCGCGCTCCGAGAGCTCGCGGCGGACGGTGTGCTGGTGCGGGTGGCCGGCGTCGGAACCTTCGTCGCCGAGCAACGGGCGCAAGCCCACCCCCTGGAAATCCGCAACATCGCGGACGAGATCCGCTCGCGTGGCCACGAGCACCTGGCCAAAGTCATTTCGCACGGCTCGATCAGCGCCTCACGGGAGCTGGCCGAGCGCTGCGGTGTCGTGACGGGCGCGAAGCTCGATCACACCCTGCTCGTTCATTTTGAAGGCGGTATTCCGCTGCAGGTCGAGGACCGCTACGTGAGCCCCGCCGTTGTGCCGGGCTACTTGCAGAACGACTTCTCGAAAACCACGCCGCACGAGTACCTCATGCAGGCCGCTCCGTTGCAGCGCGTGGAGCATACGGTGCGCGCAATGATCCCTGACGCCCGCATCCGGCGCATGCTGCAGCTGGATGCGGGCGATGCCTGTTTGCTCATCATGAGACGCACCTGGAGTTTTGGACGAATCGCCACCGTGGCGGATCTCTACCATCCCGGCTCTCGCTACGAGCTGTCCGGAGCTTTTCAGCCGAGGTCATCCAATGTCTGACACCAAACGCCCTGCCCTGCGGGCTCCGCACGGCTCGACCCTGACCTGCCGCAACTGGCTTTCCGAAGCCGCGCTGCGGATGTTGCTGAACAACCTCGACCCGGACGTCGCCGAGCGCCCGGAGGATCTCGTCGTGTACGGCGGCATCGGCAAAGCGGCGCGCAACTGGCAGTGTTTCGACCAGATC
>DASZVD010000119.1:0-14882 GCA_035547375.1 Steroidobacteraceae bacterium | reverse complement strand
GCCGGTGCACGGCACCCGGCCCGGTCATCGAGCGGCTGTTGGAGAAGATGGTGCGGCCAGCGGCACGTCGGCCGACCCCGCCAAAATGACATCGGCCAGCCTCGTGTAGCTGCCGCCAAAATGATGCCCGCCGGTCAGCTTGATGAGAGTGGCATTCTGCGGGCTCACCTGGGGACAGATCGTCTCCTGATCCCCGTCCCCATACAGACACAACGTATCGCGGGCGGACATCTTCGCCATTTCCCGCGCGATCGGCAGCTCGCCGCTGCCCGACCCGAACCAGTTCGTCACGTGGAATTCGAACGCCGCCGTCTTTCCAATGCCGATGAGGGCCGTGCGCTCGATCAGGGCGCGCGACCTCGCCGGTAACCGGTTCACGGCGAACGGCAACACATCGGCGCCCTGCGAGTAGCCGATCACCAGCGCCTTCGGCTTCTGCCAGTGCGCGGAGTAGTAACGCAGGATACGATCGAGGTCGTTCGACACGCCCGCCGGGGTTCGAGCGGTCCAGAAATAGCGCAGCGAGTCCCAACCCGCGACAGGGACACCGCGAGCCGCAAGCGCGGTCGCCACGTCCTTGTCGATGCCCGCCCAGCCCCCGTCGCCGGAGAATAAAACGGCGAAAGTGTCGCTGACGTCCGTGCCCGTCGGCTGCACTTCCACGAGGGGGAGATCCGCCAGACTGCGCGGCAGCATCTGGGCGTGGTGCGGCTCATGGGCGAGCAGGGAGGAATAAGCCTCATCGAACTGCGGCATCCAGCTCTTCATGTCCTCGTAGTTGTGCTCGACACCGGGCAGGAGCACGAAACGGGCACCCGGTGTCTGAGCCACGAACGTCTGCGCTTCGTGCACGGAGCACACGTCGTCTTCCGTGCCATGCAACGCTATCCAAGGCGCCTGTAGCGGACCGGACGGCGGGACGAGCCGGACCCCGCCGCCGTCGGCGCGCGAGGTGTACTGCAGCTCGTGGGCTTTGCACAGCGGCTTGTGCAGATCGAGGTCGGCGCAAAACGAGAGCGAGAGCGCGCCGGTAAAAGTTCCGGGCGGCGCCTGGGCAATGGCCGCGTAGGCCAGGGACGCGCCGGCCGAATGACCGATCAGGATGGGCGTGAAGTAGGTCGGCAGGTGGTAGTACGCCTGCACGAAGTGGCTGAGATTCTCCAGGTCGCCGACCGGGAACACGCACTTGCCCCCGTCCTTCTCCAGCTCCTCGAACAAGTCCGAGGTGTCGATCCCGGCGACAAGCGTGCCCTGCGCGGCCAGCGCCTTCGCGATGTCCGCGAGCCCGTCGCCCCAGCCGCCATCGCCCGAGAGGAACAGCACGAAGTGCTGCACCTCGGCCTTCGGCTTGTAGACGTGCACATCGTGGAAGCGGCCGTGCGAAAGGACCTCGCCGTCCGAGAGCGCTCCGGACCATTTGAGGGCACCGACGACGGCGATGAGAAGGAGCGCAGCGGCACCGATGATCGTCGCTTTCCGCACTATGGCGACCTGCTCCGTTGCTGCCGCCCGAAAATGCGGATCGAGAGTGTCATTGGCTCGAGCATTGTAAGGGATGGTCCCGTCATCGCAATCGTTGTGCCGGGTCAGCTTGGCCACGCACGGGTGCGTCGCGCCCGTGCACGCATCCCCGAACAACGCTCACAAGCCCTTTTGGGTGACAAGTTGGCCCAAGGGGACAGGAACCCCGCGCACCACCATCAGTTACGATAGGGGCGACGCAGCAGCGAGACGGACCTTGCCCCGCACCATCAACCCCGGGGATCGTGGCGCAATGGGCTCGACGCTTCAGGAGTCTATTTTCGCGGCTGGGGGCACCGTCGGGGCCCTGATGAGGACGATCGACTGGTCGGCGACCGCCCTGGGCCCGGCCGACCGCTGGCCGCAGAGCCTGATCTCCACGCTCAGCATCTGCCTGAGCACCCGCTTTCCGGTCTCGGTGTACTGGGGCCCGCAGCACCTGCTGCTCTACAACGATGCCTGGATCCCGATCGAGGGCGGCCGTCACCCGGCGGCGCTCGGCCAGCCGGTGCGCGCGGTGCGCCCCGAGACGTGGGACTTCATCGCGCCCACGTTCAAGCGAGCCTTCGAGCACGGCGAGTCGAGTTGGGCGGAGCGGCAGTACACCGCCTCCTCCCGGCACGGCTACGTCGAGGAGTGTTATTTCGATTACGGCCTGAGCCCGATCCGCGGCGAGGGGGATCGCATCGTCGGCCTCTTCATGCCGGCCACCGAGACGACACACCGGGTCCTCGCCCGCCGCCGCAACATACTCATGCACGCATTCGCCACCACCACGGCGTCGGCAAGCTCCGTCGAGCAAGCCTGCGTGTTGGGGACGGAGATCCTGGCTTCGGGCGCCGCCGACGTGCCCTTCTGCATGACTTATCTCCTGAACGAGAGCGACCGGCTCGCCTATCTGGTCGCCGCGCAGGGCTTCGCTTCGGGAAGTCCGGCGTGTCCGCCGATCGTGCCGCTCGCGGAGACGAGCGAGCCGGAGCGCCCCTGGCCCTTCAGTACCGCGCTGCGCACCCGGCAACCGGTCCTCGTCGACAACCTGAGCGCTCGCATCACGGGTCCGATCCCCGGGGGGGCCTGGCCGGAGCCGGCCCGCTGCGCGGCAGTCGCGCCGTTGGTTGGTGCGTGGGACAACCGACCGCTCGGCTTCCTGGTGTTGGGAATCAATCCGCGACGCCGTTACGACGCGCAATACGAGGGCTTCATTACCCAAGTCACGGACGGCATGACCGCAGCGATCGCGAACGCGCACGGCCACGATCGCGAGCGCAGCGCTTTGCGGGCCCGCCTCGACAAGATAGCCAGCGTCGCGCCGGTCGCCATTTTCGAGTTTCGGGCGGCGCCGGACGGCAAGATCTCCATGCCCTACTCGACGCCGGCCATCGCGCAGATCTACGGCCACACTCCGCAAGAGCTCGCCGCCGACATCTCTCTCGCCTTCGGGCTCACCCACCCGCAGGACAGGGACCGCATCCGGCAGCTGTTCCGCAAACAGGTGGACGCCCGGAAACCCTTCCACGACGAATGGCGCGTGTTACATCCCACACGCGGCGAGATCTGGGTGGAGGCACGGTGCAACCCCGAAGAGCAGCCGGACGGCGGTATCGTCTGGTACGGGTACTTTCACGACATCACCGCACGAAAAAAGATGGAGGAAGCCCTGCGCGAGCGCGTGCTGACTCAGAAGAAGCGCGAGCGCCAGATCCGCTTCCTCGCTTACCACGATGCGCTCACCCGGCTTCCCAACCGCGCCCTGCTCCTGAGCCGGCTGCGGCAGTCGATCGCGCAGACACAACGCAGCAACGAGACGCTGGCGGTCATGTTCCTCGACGTCGACCGCTTCAAAACCATCAACGACACGTTGGGACATCCGGCGGGCGACACATTGTTGCAGCAGATCGGGCGGCGCCTGACCGAGACGCTGCGACTCGGAGATACCGTCGCTCGTGCCGGCGGTGACGAATTCCTGCTCCTCGTCCCTGGCCTGCGGACGCCGGAAGACGCGGGGCCCGTCGCCGAACACGTGCTCGTCTCTCTGTCCGCACCGTTCATCATCTCCGGACAGACGCTGAAGGTAACCGGCAGTGTGGGCCTGAGCGTGTGTCCACGTGACGCCACTGACGTCGAGAGCCTCATCAAATACGCCGACAGCGCTCTTTATCTGGCGAAGGAGCAAGGACGCAACACGTTCCGCTTCTTCAGTCCGGATCTGGACGCGCGCGTGCGCGCACGCATGCACCTCGAGAACGACTTGCGCCTCGCGGTGGATCGCGATGAGTTCATTCTCCACTATCAGCCGCAAATCGAGCTGTCGAGCAACCGGATCATCGGCGCGGAAGCCCTGATCCGGTGGCTGCACCCGCAACGGGGACTGGTCGGTCCCGCCTCCTTCATCCCGACGGCGGAAGACACGGGCCTCATCCTTCCCATCGGCGAGTGGGCGTTGCGCGCCGCCTGTCTCCAGGCACGCGCCTGGCAAGAGACGGGGCGGCCGGCGATGCGCATCGCGGTGAACGTCTCCAGCAAGCAGCTGAATGGCGCGGACATCGTCGGAACCGTGCGCCGCACGCTTTTGCAGACCGCGTGTGCCCCACGCCTGCTCGGCTTGGAGATCACGGAATCGGCCGTCATGGACGACCCGAGGGAGGCGATCCGCGTCATTCAGGCCCTGCACGAGCTCGGCATCGAAGTCACGATAGATGACTTCGGCACCGGCTATTCGAGCATGGCTTACTTGAAGCGCTTCGCGCTCGACCGCCTGAAAATCGACGCGGCCTTCGTGCGAGGCACGCCCGAAGACAAGGACGACGTCGCCATCGTCCAGGCCACGATCGCCCTCGCGCGGCAGTTCCGTCTCCGTGTCACCGCTGAAGGCGTCGAGACCGCGGCGCAACGGTCATTCTTACGAGCACACCATTGCGACGCGATCCAGGGCTTCCTCATCAGCCCCCCGTTGCCCGGTCAGGACATCAGTGAGCTGCTGACAATGGCTACTGCGTAACGAACGTCGCGATTGCGCTCCGGGGACTCTCCTGCCCCGCGGCATCATAAGACGACATCGCGTAGTAGTACGTCGAGGCAGCCGACAATCCGGTCACGGTGTAATGCGTGGCCTCGGCACCCGACACCGTCACCATCTGCCCGAGCTCCGAAGTCGTGCCGTAGTAAATGCGATAACCGGCGAGATCGTTGAAGCTGCTGCCGTCGGACTTGCGCATGGGAGGCATCCAGGAAAGTGTCGCGGAACGCGACGACATCGGCTGCACCACGATATCGAACGGGGGCAGCTCACTCTTCGATTCATCGTCGTACGCCGTAATCACGATGTCGGAATACGTTCCAACCTGTTGCGCGGTCGGCTTGCCATAAAGGCGCCCCGTGGCCGGGTCGAACGAGGCCCAGGAAGGCTTGTTGGCGATCGAGAACTTGACCCTCTTGCCGGGATCGACGGCCTCCGGCTGAAAGGCGTAGTAGTGAGCCGCGGTCACGCACGCCTTTGGCGTACCGGACAAGTCAGGCGCGGCGAGTGCTGCAAAGCTGGTCGATGCGAGCAGCGTAGCGAGAATGAGCTGGCGCGAAGACATGTTGACCGACCCTCTTGCGAAATCACGGTTCCGCAAGGGCAGGCAAATGGCCAGCGGCATGTCCGACGGAGCTCGGCACGGCTCGGCTCACGGCGCGTCTGCGCGTCGGCAACCCCGCTATCTCTTGACGGCTCACGGCTGCGTGCCGTTGGCATACTCCCGCGGCTACAGCCGCTGAAGCTCGAGATCGGAGGCTTTGCGTCCCCGTCTCACGACGGGTTTGCCCTTGTGTCGGTGTACAGTAAACCCGTTCAGGCGCCCGGAATCAAAGCGTCTCCGGCCGCAGACAGGAGATTATGTTCTCCCGCGCGTCCTCACTCGCCGACGAACTGGAATTCCAGCTCGATGTTGAGATCCGCGAGCTTGCGCGACACGCTGGTGCTCAAAGTGAGCACCGCGTTCTCGACGGGCGCGAGCTCGACCAGCAGCGACAGCTGGCCGCCCTCATCCTGCAGGCGCGCGAGAAAATCCCGATGGCGATTCAACTGCACGAGCTGCTGACCGAGAAACAGCTCCAGGGGCAACGCGGCGGCGCCCACCGCCTGACTCGGCAGCGGCGCCGACCAGTAAGACTCGCGATGCTCACCGCCGAGCGCGGCGCCCGTCACGGAGCGGCGGGGCTCGCCGGCACGCCAGCTGTGGGCCGGATCGAGGTGGAGGGTTTTCGTCAGCAGGCCCGGATCGAGGCTGGGATGACGGACCCGCAGCGCGACGGCATAGCTGAACGCACTGCCCGACACTACCTGACCGACTCGAGTCGAGGCCATCACAGTCACCTTCCATTGGAATGCGAGCGCACGATCTTAGCCCAACCCTCCCGGCGGCAGTCGGCAATAAATGTCGGGGAATACAAGGCTTCCGGCTGCAAACGGTTACACTTCCTCGCCAAGGCCGCGGCCCAGTTCTCCCGGCCGGCGCGGGTGCCGTTCGCCCCACCGGCTGTCGGCGTAGTTCAAGCGCAACACTTTGCGCCGGGCTAGGCTGCCGCCGCACGAGAGGTGTCCTGAAATTTGACAACCGGCCAGCAACGCTTTTTGATGGCCGCTGGCGCGAGGCATGAGACAGGGGTGGACAGCTAAGGTGAGTGGAGGCGCAGAGCCAGTCGGCACCATCGAGGTCGCACTGAGCCATACGGCGCGGTTGCTGGGCCGGGACCCGGCGCTGGCGGCTGAGCAGGCCACCGAGATTCTCAAGGTCGCGCCGCGCCACCCGGTCGCGACCCTGCTGCTCGGGGCGGCCCGGCGCCTGTCCGGCCGCACGCGGACGGCGCTGGAGATCCTCGAGCCCCTCGCCCGCGAGCAACCTAATTGGGCGGCCGCTCAATACGAGCAGGGTTTGGCGCTGAGCAGCGCGGGCCAGCCGGCCGCCGCGATTGCCTCGTTACAACGGGCCGTCGCCCTGAAGCCCGATCTCGCCGAAGCCTGGCGCGCGCTGGGTGACGAGCTCACGAGCAGCGGAGACTCGGCCGGCGCCGATGCGGCATACGCTCAGCACATCAAGGCGTCGGTGAACGACCCGCGTCTGCGGGCCGCCGCGGCGGCTCTGTGCGAGAACCGGATTCCGCAGGCCGAGGCGCTGCTGCGCGCCCACCTCAAACAGGCTCCGACCGACGTCGCCGCGCTTCGCATGCTGGCGGAAGTCGCCGCGCGGCTGCGCCGCCTGGAAGATGCGCAGACCCTGCTCGAGCGCTGCCTCGAGCTGGCGCCGAGCTTCGCCGCCGCGCGCCACAATTACGCGGTCGTGCTGCACCGGCGCAACCAGGACGCGCTGGCGCTCCAACAGGCCGAGCTGCTGCTCGGCGCGGAGCCGCACAACCCCGGCTATCGCAACCTCAAGGCCGTCGTTCTGGCGAAGCTGGGCGACTACGGCCAATCGATCGAGCTCTACACGCAGCTGCTGGCGAAACACCCGCACCAGCCGAAGATCTGGATGAGTTATGGGCATACGCTGAAGACGAACGGGCGCGAGGCCGACAGCATCGCGGCGTACGAGAAGAGCATCGAGCTGTTGCCGAGCCTGGGCGAGGCGTACTGGAGTCTCGCCAACCTCAAGACCGTGCGCTTCACCGACCAGCAGATCCAAGCGATGCGCACGCAGCTGGCGCGAGCCGACCTGGCGGACGACGATCGCTTCCATCTGCACTTCGCGTTGGGAAAAGCGCTCGAGGATGCCGGTGTCTACGCCGAGTCCTTCGAGAACTACTCCGAGGGCAACCGCATCCGGCGCGCCACGTTGCCGTACTCCGCCGATGCCCTGACCGGACTCGTCGCGCGCAGCAGATCACTCCTCACCCACGAATTCTTCGCGGCGCGGTCCGGCTGGGGCAATCCCGCGCCCGATCCGATCTTCATCGTGGGCCTGCCGCGCTCGGGCTCCACGCTGTTGGAACAGATCCTCGCCAGCCACTCCCTGGTTGAGGGGACGATGGAGCTGCCGGACATTCAGGCCATCGTGCGCGAGCTGCGCGGGCGGACAGACGGCCCGCAGGAGCGCTCCTATCCCGAGCTGCTGGCGTCGCTGACGCAGTCCGAGTGCCACGACCTCGGCACGCGCTACCTCGAAGGGACACGCGTCCAGCGCAAGACCGGCGCGCCGTTCTTCGTCGATAAGATGCCCAACAACTTCGCCCACCTCGGGCTCATCCGGCTGATCCTGCCGAACGCGAAGATCATCGACGCGCGCCGCCACCCGCTGGGGTGCTGTTTCTCCGCCTTCAAGCAACACTTCGCGCGGGGTCAGAGCTTCAGCTACAGCCTCGACGACCTCGGCCGCTACTACCGCGACTACGTCGCGCTCATGGCGCATTTCGACGCGGCCCTGCCGGGTTGGGTCCATCGCATCTTCTATGAATCCGTGGTCGAGGCCACCGAAGCCGAGATTCGCCGGCTGCTCGAGTACTGCGGCCTGCCCTTCGAGCCGCAATGCCTGCGCTTCTACGAGAACGAGCGCGCGGTGCGCACGGCCAGCTCGCAGCAGGTCCGCCAGCCCATCTACAAGGCCAGCCTCGACCAATGGCGCCACTTCGAGCCGTGGCTCGAGCCTTTGAAAACAGCCCTGGGACCGGTACTGGATCACTATCCGCAGGTCCCGGAATTTGGCATTACCCCGGACATCGCTTACGCTCGATGCGAGGGGGCAACACAAGCAACCAAGGGGAGTCATTCGTGACACGCAGTCGTCTTCGTAAATTGCGCCGGATCGAGGCTAAGAACGCTCGCGGCGGCAGCATCCCGGCCGCCACGGCCAGACCCTTCCTGCGGCGGGCCGCACCCGTTGCGTCCGCGCTACTGAGCTGCATGCCGGCGGCCTGGGCCGCGGACGAGACCAGCGGCGATGCCGACGCCGGCGGTCTCGCCGAAGTCGTGGTCACGGCCACGAAGCGCGCGGAAAACATGCAGGACATCCCGATCAGCATCCAGGCCTTCGGCACCGAGAAGCTCGAGCAGATGAACGTCTCCAGCTTCGACGACTACGCGAAGATGGTCCCGTCGCTGTCCTTCCAGAACGATGGCGGCCCCTCCTTCGAGCACGTGTACATGCGCGGCGTCGCGAGCGGCGGCGACGGCAACCACTCCGGGTCCCAGCCGAGCGTCGGCATGTACCTGGACGAGCAGCCGGTCACCACCATCGACGGCAACCTCAACCTGCACATCTACGACATCCAGCGCATCGAGGCGCTCTCGGGTCCGCAAGGCACCCTGTACGGCGCGAGCTCGGAGTCGGGCACCATCCGCATCATCACCAACAAGCCCGACCCGAAAGGCTTCGCGGCCGGCTACGATCTCGAAGGCAACAGCGTCCAGCACGGCGGTCTCGGCGACAAGTTCGAGGGCTTCGCCAACATCCCGCTGGCGGACTTCGCGGCGGTGCGCCTCGTCGGCTGGTATGAGAAGGACGCGGGTTTCATCGACAACGTCCACGGCACGGCCTACTTCCCGAACAGCGACCTCACCGTCGACAACGCCGCACAGGTCCGCAAGGACATCAACACGGTCGAGACGAAGGGCGGCCGCGCGGCGCTCAAGATCGACCTCAACGACAACTGGAGCATCCTGCCCCAGATCATGGGCCAGGTGACCGATACCGGCGGCAACTTCGCCTACAACCCCGCGGTCGGCCCGCTCGAGACGGTGAAGTTCCTCCCCGAGAGCACCCACGACTCCTGGATGCAGTCCGCGCTCACCATCGAGGGCAAGATCGCCGACTTCGACCTCGTGTACGCCGGCGCCTATCTCACCCGCAACACGCATGAGTACGAGGACTACACCGACTACTCGCTGGCCTACGACTACTACTTCACCGACAACGCGGGCAGGATCATCAACCCGTCGCAGTACATCATCGGGCGCGACCACTACACGAAGCTGAGCAACGAGCTGCGCGTGACCTCGCCGCAGGAATGGCCGGTGCGTTTCACGGCCGGCCTGTTCCAGGAGCGCCAGGCGCACTACATCCTGCAGGACTACGTGATCGGCGCGGGCGGCGGCGGCTACCTGAACGATGCGACGTCGATACCCGGCTGGCCGGGCACCATCTGGCTCACGGACCAGGTGCGCACCGACCGCGACTCGGCGGCCTTCACCGAGATCTCATGGGATATCTTCAAGGGGCTCACCCTGAACACGGGTATCCGTTACTACACCTTCGACAACACGTTGGATGGTTTCTACGGGTACAACGCGAGCTTCTACGACGGCGAGGGCACGGCCACGTGCCTGAACAACACCCCGTTCCACGGCGCGCCGTGCTCCGACCTGAACGGGCGCAGCACCGGGTCCGGCAACACGCCCAAGGTGAACCTCACCTACAAATTCAACAGGGATGCGCTGGTGTACCTGACCTGGTCCAAAGGCTACCGGCCGGGCGGCGTGAACCGCAACGGCGGCGGCTCGGAGCCGCCCTACAAGCCCGACTACCTGACCAACTACGAGCTGGGCTGGAAGACGACCTGGCTGGACAACACCGTGCGCTGGAACGGCGCGGTGTTCTGGGAGAAGTGGAAGAGCTTCCAGTTCTCCTTCCTCGGCCCGAATGCGCTCACCATCATCGCGAACGCGGGCAACGCCGAGGTGAAGGGTGTCGAGAGCGACCTGGAATGGGCGGTCACCCGCTCATTCACGCTGTCGGCCAACGCCGCCTACATGCGGGCGAAGCTGACGCAGGAGTACTGCGACAACCCGGCCATCGATCCAACCACCGACCAGGAATACTGCCACGCGCCCGGGTATGAGGACTACGCGCCGGCCGGCACCCGCCTGCCGATCACGCCGAACTTCAAGGGCAACGTCACCGCCCGCTACAACTTCCCGGTGATGAGCTACACGGGCTATGTGCAGGGGTCGGCGCAATACATCGGCGCACGCACGGCGGAGCTGCGTACCCTCGCGAGCGACGCCTTGGGGCAGATGCCTTCCTACGCGACCATGGATGTGGCCGCGGGCCTGCAGCTGAAGGGCATCACGGCCGAGTTCTACGTGACGAACCTGTTCGACCGCCTGGCCGTGATCGACCGCTACGGCGAGTGCGACCCGCTCGTCTGCGGCGCGGTCGCGATCTACAACGTTCCGAACCAGCCACGGACCTTCGGCATCCGCTTCGGCCAGCGGTTCTGAGCCTCACGCCCTTGCTGCGTCGCACCATCGGAAGGTGTGGCGCAGCGCCCTTCTCCCCTGCCGCGGTACGCTTCCCCCTTTGATAGATAGGATTCCGGCTCCCATTGCGGCACAGTAACGGGGCACCTAAGGAGTCCTTTCTTGAGCGAAGCGACCGCGACCCTGAGCCCCGCCCGGAGCGCGGGCCGCACCACGTTCTCGATCCTGGCCGCCATCAGTTTCTGCCACCTGCTCAACGACATGATGCAGTCGTTGCTGCCGGCGCTGTACCCGATGCTGAAAGGCTCCTACGAGCTGAGTTTCGTGGAGATTGGGCTCCTCACCTTCACGTACCAGATCACGGCCTCGCTCCTGCAGCCTCTCATCGGGATGTTCACGGACCGCTCGCCGAAACCCTATTCCCTGGCCGTGGGCATGGGCTTCACCCTGGTGGGCCTGCTGCTCCTCGCCTATGCGGGCAATTTTCCGCTGCTCCTGCTGGCGGCCGCCCTGGTCGGCACCGGCTCGTCCGTCTTCCACCCCGAGTCGTCCCGGGTCGCGCGCATGGCGTCCGGTGGCCGGCATGGGCTGGCACAGTCCGTATTCCAGGTGGGTGGTAACGTAGGCTCCGCCGTGGGTCCCCTCCTGGCGGCCTTTATCGTCCTGCCCCGCGGTCAGAGTAGTGTCGCATGGTTCTCCGGCACCGCCCTGCTGGGCATGTTCGTCCTGTTCAACGTCGGGCATTGGTACAAGAATCACGGTCTCGCGCGCCTGAAGCCGCGGAACGTCGGCCCCAAGGCCGACGCGGCCCCGGCGGGGAAGCAGGTCACGATCGCGATCACCGTGCTGCTGGCGCTCATTTTCTCGAAGTACTTCTACCTCGCGAGCCTGACTAGCTACTACACGTTCTATCTCATCGACCGGTTCAACGTGTCGGTTCAGGGAGCGCAGCTCCTGTTGTTCATATTCCTCGCTGCAGTGGCGCTCGGCACCATCGCCGGCGGACCTCTCGGGGACCGCTTCGGCCGTAAGTACGTCATCTGGGCGTCGATCCTGGGTGTGCTGCCGTTTACCCTGATCCTGCCCCATGCGAACCTCTTCTGGACCGCCGTCCTCACGGTGCCGATCGGCATGATCCTGGCGTCGGCCTTCCCAGCCATCATCGTGTACGCGCAGGAACTCATGCCCGGGAAGACGGGCACTGTCGCGGGTCTATTCTTCGGGTTCGCCTTCGGGATGGGTGGCGTCGGCGCCGCCGTCCTCGGCAAGCTGGCGGACGCCTACGGCATCAACGCCGTATACGACATGTGCGCGTTCCTGCCGCTGATCGGCCTGCTGGCCGCTTTCCTGCCGAATGTAGAGCACCGCGCCAGGAAGGCCTAGGAGTCTCTGACGGATCCATCGCGACCTTCTATCGCGCGTCGGCCGCGGACGCCGCTTTCGCCGGCTTCTTCTGGTCGGTGACCAACACTTCGGCCGTCAAAGTGGTCCCGCCGGGGGTCAGCTGATGTGGCACGCAGGTCGTGCGGAAGTCCACGTTGCGGGTCGTGAACAGCGGCACGATCTTCTGGTTGATCTGCTCGATGAGCTCACACTGTCCGGCCGCGTTCAGCGAATTGGGCGTGGCGGGCAGCTTCACGGTCTTCCAGTGCGCCGGGACGGTTTTCGTGTCCGCGCTCGCCGCGGCCGGCGCCGGCTGCAGCACGCTCATCTTGATCCGCACACCCGGGAACGGATTCGGGCGGTTCGGGTCACCCGAGCACGGCTGCTCGTACACCTTGAGGTCGCTCTTGCGGGCGCCGAGCTGCAGCAGTATGTCCCGCACGCTGTCCCGCAGGCCGTCGCAGCTGTAGTGGGTAGTGAACCCCATATAGGTGAACTGCACTTCCTTGGGCACCCAGA
Source organism: Steroidobacteraceae bacterium (assembly GCA_035547375.1). GTDB lineage: Bacteria > Pseudomonadota > Gammaproteobacteria > Steroidobacterales > Steroidobacteraceae > 13-2-20CM-66-19. The sequence goes on along the minus strand of DASZVD010000119.1, from coordinate 2,287 downwards.
CCGCGGCCTGCGCCTCGACGGGCGCGGCAGCAGGGGCTGCGTCGTCGGCCCATGCCGGACCCCCGAGCAGCGCGGTCAGCACGGCCGCGCCCAGTGCAGCAGGCAATCCCAGTCTCAGCGGAACCGATTTGCTCATAGCCCTTGCCTCCGGTAGCTCCCTATGAAACGCAGAAACACCGGCGCCCGTTGACACTTTGGACAACCGGCGCCCGGCTGGCGTTCGCCTGTGCAGCCGGCAGCCGGTTCCGTCAAACTATCCGACCACCCGCCGACCTCGCGCACGGGACCGAAGCATGAAGCTATTTGCCCAATCCCTCCTCGACGATCTCACCACCCGCGCCGGCGCCAACCCTCGCGCGCGAGCGCACCTGAACATCCACGAGTCACCGTCGGATCTGGTGCAACGGTTTTTTGTCGTGACGAATCGCAACTCCTATTTCCGGCCGCACCGCCACCTGACGAAGTCGGAGCTGGCGACCGTCCTGCGCGGACGGGTTCATGTGCTCACGTTCGACGACCGGGGCACCGTAACGGGTCGGTACGACATAGGTGAAGACGCGCCCAACATAGCGTACGAGACCCCACGCGCCACATGGCACACCCTGGTCGCCGATACCGACGGAACCGCCTTCCTCGAAGTGAAGGAAGGGCCCTACGACCCCGCGACCGCCTCGGAATTCGCGGCCTGGTCGCCCGCCGAGGGCACTCCCACCGCCGCGGCCTTCCTGGAATGGGTCCGGCGGGCCCAACCGGGGGACAAGGCCCCTTGAGAATCAAGCCTGCAGGTATTGATTCAGCTCCGCGGTCGTGATGGCGCCGTCAAGGAAGCCAAACGTCCCGGCATCCCTGACCTCCCGCGCCGCCGTCACGAGCCCCGCGACCGCCGTCCGGTAGAGCGATGTCGCCAAACTGATTCGCCGCACGCCCGCGGCAGCCAACTCCGCGACACTGAACGACTTGCCCTTGATGGCGACCATGAAGTTGACGGGCTTCGTGAGCGACCGGCACACGGCGCGAACCGCGTCGAGATCCGGCAACGCGGGCGCAAACAGCACATCAGCCCCCACGCGCTCGAACGCCTGCAGCCGGCGGATGGTGTCGTCGAGGTCCGCACGGCCCCGCAGATAATTTTCCGACCTTGCGGTGAGCGTGAACGGGAACGGCAAGGCCCGGGCGGCCTCCACCGCGGCGGCGATCCGCTCCACCGCGTGTGACATGTCGTACAACGGCTTGTCCTTGTCCCCGGTGGCGTCCTCAATTGAGCAGCCGACGAGACCGGCGTCAGCGGCCAGCCGGATGGTTTCCGCCACCGCCTGCGGCGCGTCGCCAAAGCCCTTTTCGAGATCGGCGGACACGGGGCATTCCGTCACGGCGGCAATGTTGCGCGCGTGAGTCAGCGCTTCGTCGCGCGTTACTTTTCCATCGACCCGCCCCAACGTCGCGGCGCAAGCACCGCTCGACGTCGCCAACGCCTTGAACCCCAATCCAGCGAGGATGCGCGCCGAGCCGCCGTCCCATGCGTTCGGAATGACGAACACTCCCGCCGCCTGGTGCAACGCGCGGAAATGATTACCCTTGTCGTGTTGGTTTGTCATGACGATCCGAAGCACATGCCGGTTTTGCACGAGGACTCAAGTCCCCGTCGTCACCGCCGCATCGCGTGTCAGCGCACCCGCCCGGAACGCCCGGTTCACCCCCGAGATCAGCGCCAGGAGCGAAGCTGAAATGATGTTGGAGTGCCTGCCCACTCCGAAGAACACAGCCCCGCTCGACGTCGAGACTTCCACGTACGCCACCGCCACCGCGTCACTTCCCGAGCCGCACGAATGCTCATCGTAACCTACGACGTCGATCGGCAGGCCAAGAGCGCGCACCGCGGCGTCGATCGGGCCGGTGCCGCTGCCGTGCAGCACTACCGAGGCGCCGGCTTCGCTCAACTGCAGGGTCATCCGTTCGCGGTCCGCGCCGTCGCCGGACGTCGTCAGCTGGTGCGACCGGTAGATCATGGGGCCCTTGCCGGCGAGATACTCGGCCTCGAACAGCTCCCAGAGCTGACTCGACGTCAGCTCCTTGCCCGTCGTGTCCGCGGCCTCCTGCACGACGCGGCTGAATTCGATCTGCAGCCGCCGCGGCAACACGAGCTGGTAATCGCGCTCCAGCAGATACGCCACGCCGCCCTTGCCCGACTGGCTGTTCACCCGGATCACGGACTCGTAGGTGCGGCCCACGTCCGTCGGGTCGATGGGCAGATAGGGCACTTCCCACACCCCGTCCTTGTCGAGCATCA
>DASZVD010000118.1:0-15516 GCA_035547375.1 Steroidobacteraceae bacterium | reverse complement strand
ATCGAATTTCGCCTTGTAGCGGCGCAGCCCGTCGAAGTTGTAGAAGTGCTCGCCGTGGCGGAACACGAAGTTGCCCACGCGGTGCCAGGCGGGCGCGAGCGGGTGTACCTCGAGTCCCGCCAGCGGGGCCATGCCGAGGTTGAACCAGCGATAGCCGTTGGCGCGCCCCCACAGCATGAGCTGGATGAACAGGTAGTCCATGGCGCCGCGCGGCGCGTCCGGTCCGAAGCGCATCAGGTCGACGGACAACTCCTCCTTCGTGCCCGTGGTCCAGATGTTGGCGAACGCCGTCGGCACGCCTTCGCAATGAACCAACGCGATGGGAAAGTACCGCAGGTACTCGGGCGAGAACGCGCCCACCGAGAAGCGCTTCTCGCTCGTCGACTTGCTCGAGAGCCAGGAGTCGGACAGCTGCTGCAACGTGGGCAGGATCTCATCCAGCCGCTCCGGCGGCACCACCTCGAAGCTCGCGCCGTCCCGCTCGGCGCGCCGCTGGGCCTGGCGCAGGTCGGCACGCGCCGAGCCGTCGAGCCCGAACGTCTCCAGGGGGACGCGTGCTTCCTCGCCGATCTTCAGGGCCGCCAGCCCAAGGTCCACGTACAGCGACAGTCGCTCGCTGCTGGCCTGATAGAACACGGTCTCGCCGCCGTGGTGATCGGAGATCTCGCGGAAGCGCCAGACCAGCTCCTCGGCACCGGCTTCGGAGCCGACCGGATCGCCGAGCGCGATCCAGCTACGGCCCGAGATCTGATACATCACGAACGTGTCGCCGGCTTCGGAGAACAGCAGACGCTTGTCGCCCGCGAGGGCGGCATTCGCCATGGTCAGATCCGAGCCCACGATGATTTTTCGCGCCCGCTCGATATCCCGCGGCCCGGCGACGGCCGGCTCCGGGCGCGCCGGACGCAACATGTTCAGCAGGAGATAAGCCGCCGCGAGGATGATGACGGCGAGTGAGGCTCGCAGCATCCGTGGCGTGTGTGCGTCCAGCGAGAAAGTCCACCAGAGATCCTGCGAATAGATGACGCGCCGGTGGGCCATGTAGCCGATCCAGACGGCCATCGCAATGACGCCGATGATGCTTGCGATCCACGCGGGGGTGAACCGCTCCGACAGGATCGCCGTCGGCCGGTAGAACGACTTCCGGCCGAGCCCCATCACTCCCAGGGTGAGGGCGAGAATGATCGCCTCCTCGAAGTCGAGGCCCTTCAGCAGGGAAGCGAAGATGCCGGCCACCAGCAGCCAGAAGACGATGTGATAGGCCGCCTGTACCCGCCGGTAGAGGGCGCGCGCCAGCACGATGAGGCCCAGGCCGATGAGGCTGCCGGCCAGGTGGGAGACCTCGAGCACCGTCAGGGGCAGGAAGCTGTTCAGGAAGGCCAGGCGCTCGTTGATGCCCGGGGTGGCGCCGGAAATGAGGAGCACGGTCCCCGCCAGGAACACGAGCGCGCTGGAGACCTGGGGCACCACCGGCGCGATATAGGCGGAGGCCAGCTGGTGCGCCCGGGCGATGCTCGTGCTGGCGGCGCTCAGCTCCTTGGCACCAAACAGCAGCGCGCCGAACAGAATGGGTACGAGGTAGTAGATCGCCCGATAGGCCACCAGGGAGCCGAGCAGAGCGTCCGGGGGAACGTTCGGCAGGGCCAGCAGCATGATGGTCTCGAAGACCCCGATGCCGCCGGGGACGTGGCTGATGATGCCGGCAATGACGGCTGCGGCGTAAGCGCCGAGGAAGGTGATGAAATCTACGTTCGTGTCCGCCGGCAAGAGCCACCAGACCACCGCGCCGGCCAGGCTCAGGTCCATCATGGCGAGCGTAATCTGGGGTAGTGCAATGCCAGGTCCGGGTGCCCGCAGGGCCCAGCCGCGGATCTCCAGGGTCGATTTCGAGAGCGAGGCCCAGATCCCGTAAGCCACCACGATGGCCAGCAGCAGGATGCCGATCAACATCGACGACAGCCGGTTCAGATGCAGGACCAGCTCGGCCTGCTCGGGCGCCACCAGCAAAGATACGCCCGAGACACACAGCAGGCCGATTCCGATGGAGAGGCTGCAGAACGCCGAGACGGTGGCGACCTCGATCGCTGTCACCCCGGCCGTCGCATACAGGCGGAAGCGGATTGCGGCGCCGGTAAACGCGGCGAACCCCAGGGTGTGGCCAAACGAATAGGCGATGAACGAAGTAAAGACGATGCGGCCGTACGCCAGCTGTCTCCCGAGATAACGCAGGGCGAGAAGCTCATACGTGCTCAACAGCCAGTAGCTCAGGGCGGTGAACCCGAGGGCGCCGACGATGTGTGAGCGGGGTATGGCGTGGAGGTGCGCCCAGACGCTGCGGATGTGCAGGTGCGCCATCTGATGGCGCAGCACCCAGGCGCCGGCGGCAAATACCAACAGGGCCGCGATCGGCCCCACCCAGCGGAAGCCGCTGCGGTCCTCCGCGTCTATCTCCTGTCTTGCCGGTGTCGATGACACGGTCGCGACGCTTCGCCGTGTCAGCGCTCAGCGCGTGAGCGGCTTGTACTTGATGCGGTGGGGCTGCGAGGCGTCGTCGCCGGTCCGTCGCTTGTAGTCTTCGACGTATTCCTGGTAGTTCCCTTCGAACCAGACCACTTGCGAGTCGCCCTCGAACGCGAGGATGTGGGTGGCGATGCGGTCGAGGAACCAGCGGTCGTGCGAGATCACGACGGCACAGCCGGGGAAGTTGAGCAATGCGTCCTCGAGCGCACGCAGTGTCTCGACGTCGAGATCGTTGGTGGGCTCGTCGAGGAGCAGCACGTTGCCGCCCTGTTTCAACACCTTCGCGAGGTGGACGCGGTTGCGCTCGCCGCCGGAGAGCTCGCCGATGACCTGCTGTTGCTGTGCGCCCCGGAAGTTGAAACGTCCGACGTAACCGCGCGAAGGCGTCTCGTAGCTGCCGACCTTGATGATGTCCAGGCCGCCGGAGATTTCCTGCCAGACGGTCTTCTTGTCGTCGAGCGCCTGGCGCGACTGGTCGACGTAGGCGAGCTTCGTCGTAGGGCCGACGCGGACCTCGCCGGAATCGGGCTGCTCGCCGCCGGTGAGCATCCGGAACAGGGTTGTCTTGCCCGCGCCGTTCGGGCCGATGATGCCGACGATTCCGCCGCGCGGCAGGTTGAATGTCAGGTTGTCGATGAGCAGGCGGTCACCGTAGGCCTTGCGCAGGTTCTTCACCTCGATGACGAGATCGCCGAGGCGCTCGCCCGGGGGGATGTAGATCTCGTTCGTCTCGTTGCGCTCCTGGAACTCCTTCGAGGCCAGCTCCTCGTAGCGCTGCAGGCGGGCCTTGCTCTTCGCCTGGCGGGCCTTGGGGTTTTGCCGCACCCATTCGAGCTCGCGCTCGAGGGTCTTGCGCAGCGCCTCGCGCTCGCGCTCCTCGCGGGCGAGGCGCTGCTCCTTCTGCTCGAGCCAGGAGGAGTAGTTGCCGTGGTAAGGGATGCCGTGTCCGCGGTCGAGCTCCAGGATCCACTCCGCCACGTTGTCGAGGAAGTAGCGGTCGTGGGTCACCGCGATGACGGTGCTCGGGTATTCCTCGAGATAGCGCTCCAGCCAGGCGATCGACTGGGCGTCCAGGTGGTTCGTGGGCTCATCGAGCAGCAGCATGTCCGGCGCCGACAGCAGCAAGCGGCACAGGGCCACGCGGCGCTTCTCGCCGCCCGAGAGGGGGCCGATCTTCGCCTCCCAGGGGGGCAGGCGCAGCGCGTCGGCGGCGATCTCCAGCTTGCGTTCCAGCTCCCAGCCGCCGGCGGCATCGATGGCGTCCTGCAACTTGGCTTGCTTCTCGAGCAGGGCGCTCATCTCGTCATCCGACATCGGCTCGCTGAACTTCTCGCTGATCTGGTTGAATTGCTCCAACAGCTTGAAGGTCTCACCGACGCCTTCCATGACCGTGCTGCGCACGTCCTTGGCGTCGTCGAGCTCTGGTTCCTGCGGCAGGTAGCCCACCCGGATGCCGCTCTGCGGACGCGCCTCGCCGTCGAAGCTCGCATCCGTGCCCGCCATGATGCGCAGGAGTGAGGACTTGCCGGAGCCGTTCAGACCCAGCACGCCGATCTTGGCTCCGGGGAAGAATGACAGGCTGATGTCACGCAGAATGGTCCGCTTGGGCGGGACCACCTTGGACACCCGGTTCATGGTGTAGATGTATTGAGCCATGCTTGCAGATCGATCGGTTCAGTCGGCGCCGCATTATCATCGACTCGCCGGCGCTTGGCGATGGCCCGCGGCCGCGGTGCTCATTTGTCAGACAGCCGGGCGGGGTGCGTGCTAGGCTATTATTTTATGGGCTCGAAGTCGCCTGCGGCGCTTCGAGCGAAACCCTACACGTCGGCCGCCGGCTGCGCGCCCCGGGCAAAAAGCGTCGTTTTTGCCGGCTACTCTGACAGAGGCCAACCGCGGCATTTTTGGCGAGACTCCAGGAGCTCCCCCGTTTGAAATCCAACCTGGCGGTGGTTGTGAGCGATCGCCTGGCTCGTTACGGCTTCGGTGACGGCCATCCCTTCGGGACGGACCGCCATGCGGCGTTCGTGCGCGAGTTCGAGGCGCGTGGCCTGAGCTCCCGCGTGCGAATACTCGAATCCCGCGTGGCGACCGATGACGAGCTGCTCGCGTTTCACACGCCGGCTTACGTCGATTTTGTGCGAGAGCGGTCCGCCAGCGGACAGGGCATGCTCGATGGAGGCGACACGCCCGCGTTTCGCGGTGTGTTCGAAGCTGCCGCCTGTGTCGTGGGCGCGACTCTGAACGCAGCCGACGCCATCATGCGAGGCGACTGTCGTCGTGCATTCGTGCCGATCGCGGGGTTGCACCATGCCGCCCGCGACCGCGCTGCCGGTTTTTGTGTATTTAATGATTGTGGCGTGGCTATCGAGCTGCTACGTAAGCAGTCGGGGCTGAAGCGTGTCGCCTACGTCGACATCGACGCGCACCATGGCGACGGCGTGTTCTACGCGTTCGAGAACGATGCGGCTGTCATCTTTGCCGACGTCCACGAGGATGGCCGGTACCTCTATCCCGGCACCGGTGCGGCGGATGAAACCGGCCGTGGCGCAGCGCAGGGGACGAAACTCAACGTGCCGATGCCGCCCGGTTCCGACGACGCGGCCTTCGCCAGCGTCTGGCCGAATGTGATGACGCACCTGGAGCGCTTTGCACCCGAATTCATCATTCTTCAATGCGGCGCCGACAGCGTGGACGGCGACCCGATCGCTCACCTGCGCTTCACGGCGCACACTCATGGCTTTGCCGCCAATGAGCTGCTGGGGCTGGCGGACCGGCTCGGTCACGGCCGGGTCCTTGCGCTGGGCGGGGGCGGCTACAACCGCTCCAATATCGCGCAGGCCTGGAACGCGGTGGTCGAAAACCTGCTGTAGCTCTATCTCTATGGGCCGAAAGTCGCCTGCGGCGCTTTCGGCGAGACCCTACACGTCGGCCGCCGGCAAAAAGCGTGGTTTTTGCCGGCTACCGTGTCAGGGGCGCCGGACGGCGATTGGGGGCGGCGCTCCCTGGCAGCTTCGCGTCGCGCGATGTCCACGGGGCGCGCGGCGTTCCGGTACAATGGCGAACTCCCTTTCCGACTATCCCAGGACTTGCGCGCATGTTCCGGACGACGATGACGATCGAGGGCTTCGACCCTGAGCTCTTCAAGGCCCTCCAGGGGGAGCGACGCCGCCAGGAAGACCATATCGAGCTGATTGCCTCGGAGAACTATACGAGTCCCCGGGTGCTCGAGGCGCAGGGCTCCGTGCTGACCAACAAGTATGCGGAAGGGTATCCGGGCAAGCGCTACTACGGCGGCTGCGAGTACGTCGACATCGCAGAGCAGCTGGCGATCGACCGCGCGAAGAAGCTCTTCGGCGCCGACTATGCGAACGTCCAGCCCCACTCGGGATCTCAGGCGAACGCCGCGGCGTATTTCGCACTCGTGCAGCCGGGCGACACCATTCTTGGCATGAGCCTCGACCATGGCGGCCATCTCACGCACGGCGCCAAGGTCAACTTCTCCGGCAAGTTCTTCAAGGCCGTGCAGTACGGAATCCGCCCCGATACCGGCGAGATCGACTACGAGCAGGTGCAGAGACTGGCCGAAGAGCATCGGCCGAAAATGATCGTGGCGGGCTTCTCCGCCTACTCGCGGGTCGTGAACTGGGCGCGCTTTGCCACGATCGCCAAGAGTGTCGGCGCCTATCTCGTCGTCGACATGGCGCACGTCGCCGGCCTCGTCGCCACGGGCTTCTATCCGAATCCCTTGCCACACGCGGACGTCGTGACGACCACGACGCACAAGACCCTGCGCGGGCCACGCGGCGGGCTGATCCTCGCGCGGCGGAACGACGAGATCACGAAAAAGCTGAATTCCATCGTGTTCCCCGGCACGCAGGGCGGTCCTCTCATGCACGTCATCGCCGCGAAGGCGGTGGCTTTCCTCGAAGCGCTGCAGCCGGAGTTCAAGGAGTATCAGCGTCAGGTGTTGGCGAACTCGCGGGCGATGGCCGCGCGCCTTGCCAAGAACGGCTTCCAGATCGTCTCCGGCGGGACGGACAATCACCTGTTCCTGCTGAGCCTCGCGGACCGCAACATCACGGGTAAGGACGCCGATGCCGCGCTCGGTAAAGCGAATATCACCGTGAACAAGAACGCGGTGCCGAACGATCCGCGTCCCCCGATGGTGACGAGCGGACTGCGCCTCGGTTCCCCCGCGTCGACCACTCGCGGGTTCAAGGAGAGCGAGATCGAGCAGGTGGCCGACTTCATCACCGAGGTCGTGAGCGCGGAAGGCTCGCAGGCTGCAATCGACAAGGTGAAACCGCAAGTCATCGATCTCTGCCGGCGCTTCCCGGTGTACGGCCCGTAAGCGGGAGCCGGTTCGACTCCAGGACGCATCAGGTACTGACGCAGTATGTACTGCCCCTTTTGCGGCCACGTCGAAACGAAGGTGACGGACTCCCGGCTCGCCGGCGAAGGCCGCCAGATCCGCCGCCGCCGCGAGTGTCTGTCTTGCGGCGAGCGCTTCACCACCTTCGAGACCGCCGAGCTCGTCATGCCGGTCGTCGTCAAGGGCGACCGCACTCGCGAGACCTTCGATGAGGCGAAAGTGCGCTCGGGCATGGAGAAGGCGCTGGAGAAGCGGCCCGTGTCGCGCGAGCTGGTCGATGAGGCCGTGAGCCGGATCATCCACAAAGTGCGCAGCCTGGGTGACCGCGAGGTGCAATCGCGCGCGATCGGTGATCTCGTCATGGACGAGTTGCGGCAGCTGGATGAAGTAGCGTACGTACGCTTCGCCTCCGTTTATCGTCAGTTCGAGGACGTCGAAGCGTTTCATGAGGAAATCGAGCGCCTGCGCAGCCAGCGCGCGCTCGCGCCTCATGGCGTCCGGCGCGGCAAGCGGGAGCCGGGGCGGGACGCCAACCGGGACCAGCTGCCATTGCTTCCCGCGGACTCTACGAGTAAGAGTGACACGACGGCCGCCCCCGCGGATCCGGCGGACGCCGCGGAAGGCGGGCAGCCGGATAACACCCGCTGAGCAACGATGATCACGGATTTCGACCGCTTTGCGATGAATCGGGCGCTGGTCCTGGCGGCGCGCGGTCTCGAGACGACTCACCCCAATCCGCGCGTGGGGTGCGTGATCGCGCAGGGGACGAAGATCATCGGTGAAGGCTGGCACGAGCGGGCCGGCGAAGCGCACGCCGAGGTGGCGGCGCTGAATTCCCTGATCGCCGCGGGCTCGTCGGCCAGCGGCACCACGGTTTACGTCACACTCGAGCCGTGCAGTCATTACGGCCGCACGCCTCCCTGTGTCGATGCGCTGATCGCGGCGGGTGTGGCGCGAGTGGTATTTGCCGTCCAGGACCCCAACCCGGAAGTGAGCGGCCGCGGCGCAGAAGCGTTGCGTGCGGCCGGGATCGCCGTCGAGTCCGGCTTGATGGAAGCGGAGGCCGTCGATCTCAACATCGGCTATATGATGCGGCGGACCCACGGAAAACCCTGGGTTCGTGTCAAGCTCGCGATGAGCCTGGACGGCCGCACCGCGCTGTCGAACGGTGAGAGTCAGTGGATCACGGGCGAGGCCTCCCGAGCTGATGTGCAGCACTGGCGCGCGCGCAGCTCCGCGATCATGACCGGCGTCGGCACCGTTCTGGCGGACGACCCGCGGTTGAATGTTCGTTTGACGCCGGAGAATCCCAACGACGAGCCGTGGCAGCCGCTGCGTGTCGTGCTGGATACACGCCTTCGCACCCCGACCGATTCGCGCATTTTCGCTACCGGCGGTGAAGTGTTGATTTTCACTGAGGACGCGACTCGCGGCGCGGCGTTCGCCGAGATGGGCGTCGGTGTCGAGGCGATTCCTGCGGCGGCGGGGCGCCTCGATCTGGCGGCGGTGATCGATCGACTGGGCGAGCTGGAGGTGAACGAGCTGCTGGTGGAAGCGGGACCGACGCTGTCGGGCGAACTGCTGCGCCAGGGACTCGTTGACGAGCTGTTGCTCTATGTGGCGCCGAAACTGCTCGGCCCGCGGGGGCTGCCGTTAGTGGACCTGCCGGAGCTGCATGACTTGCAGGATGCGCTGGGGTTCACCGTGGCCGGCGTGCAGCGGCTGGAAGATGATTTACGCTTGCGGCTGCGGCCGCGGTAGCTCGAGGTAAGACGGTGTTCACTGGAATCGTGCAGGATGTGGGGAAAGTGCGGGAGCGCGTGCTTCGCGGCGGTGACGCTCGCATGATCATTGCGTTCGATCGGCTACGCGCCCGCGATTTCCAGATTGGCGACAGCATTTGCGTGCAGGGCTGCTGCCTCACGGCGACCGAGCTCCTCGACGACGCGTTCACCGCCGACGTCTCACGTGAAACCCTTTCGCTGACCACGCTCGGCGATCTGGCCGTCGGCTCTCCGGTGAATCTGGAGCCTTCATTGAAGGCTGGCGATGCGCTCGGCGGACACCTCGTATCGGGGCATGTCGACGGTGTCGCCGAAATCCTGTCCGTCAGCGGCGATGCCCGGTCCACGCGCCTGAAGATCGCCGTGCCCGTCGATCTCGCGCGCTATATCGCGCGCAAGGGCTCCGTTGCCGTTGATGGAGTGAGTCTGACTGTCAACGAGGTGCAGGACGCCACCTTCGGCGTGAATATCATCCCTCATACCCAGACAGTCACCACTTTGGGCAAGCTGACCGTGGGTGCGCGAGTGAACCTCGAGGTTGATCAGGTGGCCCGGTATGTCGAGCGGCTTCTAGGGGCGACTACCGACGTCCGGTAAGTCACCACAACCCTGGAGACGGCTGCCTGCGGGATATCGAATGCTTCAGGCTGTAACGGCACCCTGCCGCTCGACAAGCTTGACCAGACGGTCGGCCTTGGCTGGATCTTCCTGGATCATTCGTAGAAACACACGCACGATAAAGTCCGGCTCCGATCGCGCCTGCTCAAAGTCACGCAGGCGGGCGAGTCCAATGTGGAAGCGGGCGGCGAACTGCGGTTGGCTCAAACCGGTCTTCTCTCGAATGAGCCTGACTTCGCGTGCCAGCGCCATCCGCTTGAGCTGCTCCTCACTGACCGGTGGATTGTCAGGGTCGCTCAACGCTCGGGATTCGGCTTCGGCGTCACTCACGTTTTTGAGTCGTGCGCGTTCCTTGTCCGGGAGTCGGAATGGGGCGCCGCGCTTACGGGTGAAAAATGTTTCGCTCATAAGTCTTTGCGCTCATGGGCAGTGGCGGGCGAGCAGAGATGATGCGATACAGGTCTTCCTCCGGGCAGGAATAAACGACTGTTAGCAGCGCGTCGTCGGCCCACCCAATCACAAGGTTCCGGTACTCGCCTTCCGAGAACCCATCCTCTTGCTCGAGTCTGTTCCGATCATCAAAAACGTACGTCGCGGTTTCGAAAGACACACCATGCTTTTCGAGATTGGCAGCGGCCTTGCGATCGTCCCAGCAGAAATGAAGCTCGTCATCGCAGTCCATGCCGCTCCCCATCATCATACGGAAATTCCGTATGCCTGTCAAATGAGGTGCTCACTCTAACGCGCGACTGTGTTGCTGGCCGAGTGCTGATAACGCACGTGTTCATGCCATTTGTCCAAGTTGCACTTGCGCTCGGCGCTGGCAGAACAGAGGGTGTTGGCGCGCGCCTGGTGCAAGCAGCCCCGAGTGGCGCTCAGAGAGTCATGGGTTGCGAGCGGGACTGAGCTGGACGTCAGCGACGTCGCAATGACGGTATCCCTGACGGTATCGGCCGATCAGGTCCCGATGTGATACTGTTAAAATAACAGGTTACGCATCCAGTGAGTATAATGGCACGATATGTCGAGAGATTGTTGGCACCTCGATAGGGCGCTCACGGCGGCCCTGCTGTCGTGTGTCGTGGCGGGTTGGGCCGCCGCCGCGGAATGGTCCACCTCCGACGTCGCGGAGCCGGCCTATACGGCCGACGGGCGCCTGAAGTTTCCCGGGAACTATCGCGAGTGGATCTTCCTCAGCTCCGGTCTCGATATGAGCTACCGCGACAAAGCCGATGCGGCGGAGCACTCCCGGTTCGATAACGTGTTTGCCGAGCCGGGGGCCTACCGGGAGTTCGTGCGCACCGGCACATGGCCGGACGGGGCGGCGCTCGTGTTGGAGTCGCGTGGGGCGGCTGGGAAAGGCTCCATCAACAGGCGCGGCAGGTTTCAGACGGGAGAGCCGCAGGGCGTGGAGGTGCACGTCAAGGACACGAAGCGCTTCCCGGGCGGCTGGGCGTTCTTCTCCTTTCGGGGGCCGGAGCCGGCGGAGCCGGTCGAGTTTCAGGCGGACTGTTATTCGTGCCATCGCCAGCACGCCGCGGTGGACACGACCTTCGTGCAGTTTTATCCAACACTGCTGAGTATCGCCACGCTGAAGGGGACGCTCAGTCCGGGATTCCGGCCCTGATCTCACACCGGCTGCCTCGAGGTCAGTCACCGGCTGCGCCGCCTCCGGTTCAACGACCTTCGCTGGAAGCCAGCCGTCCCGGCCGATGAGGCCCCGGTGGCTGGAGCGCGGCTCGGTGCCGATGGTGGCTCGGCGCCGATGGTGGCTCGGCGCCGATGGTGGCGCGGGACTGACGGCGGCTCGGGGCCGACGGTGGAAAGTGTAAGGTATACTCCCTGAATCTCTTCCTGCCCCTGGCGGACCGCCATGTCCAACGTCCTCTCCCTGTCCGGTAAGGCTCCGTCCGCCTCCGGCCTGAATTCGATCGATGAGATCCTCGACGACCTGCGTGCGGGACGGATGGTCGTCATCATGGACGATGAGGATCGCGAGAACGAAGGTGACCTCATCATGGCCGCCGAGCGCGCGACGCCCGAGGCGGTCGCGTTCATGATTCGCCACACCAGCGGCATCATTTGCGTGCCCATGGAGGAGGAGGGACTGCTACGGCTCCAGCTGCCCCAGATGGTCATGGCCAACAGTGACTCCTACCGGACGGCTTTCACGGTCTCCGTGGACCTGAAGGCCGGTACGACCACCGGGGTGTCGTCCGCCGACCGTGCGGCGACGATCCGCGCCCTGGCCGATTCGGGCGCTGCAGCGAATGACTTCGCCCGCCCGGGTCATATCTTCCCCCTCCGTTCGCGCAAGGGCGGGGTTCTCGTGAGAGCCGGACACACGGAGGCCGCCGTGGATCTGTGCCGGCTGGCCGGCCTGAAGCCGGTGGGCGTGTTGTGCGAGGTCATGAACGACGACGGCACCATGGCGCGCCGGCCGCAGCTGGAGGCCTTCGCGAAGCGGCACAACCTGAAGATCGGCACGATTTCCGACCTGATCCGGCATCGCTTGCGGACCGAGCGCTCCGTGGAGCGGATCGGCGAGCACACGGTCGAGACCGATCTCGGTGAGTTTCGGCTCTATGCGTATGAGGATCGCGTCAATCAGGATGTGCACCTTGCTTTGGCGCGTGGGCGTCTCGACGGTCCCGACGTGCCGTTAGTGCGTGTGCATCTCCCCGATACGCTTCGCGATCTTGTGGGGGTGCGTAGCGCGCCGCGTGCATGGACCTTGCGCGCGGTAATGGAGCGTATCGTCGAGGCTGGCAACGGTGTCGTCGTCATCCTGCGCCAGCAGGAGTCACCTCATGATCTGACGGAGTCGGTTCGTGCCCTCGCTTCCGCAGCCCAAACGGCGGCTTTGCAGAACGAGCGCAACGCGGCGACGGCTGGTGAGGGGGCCGTCCTGCGAACGTTCGGTGTTGGCGCGCAGATATTGAAAGACCTCGGCGTTCGCCGGATGCGTGTGTTGTCGGCTCCGAAGCAAATGCACGGCATTTCGGCATTCGACCTGGAGGTCGAAGGTTATGTTGGGGAAGAGGGTTGATGGCTCCCAGGTTCATTGAGGGCGAGCTGAGCGCGCGGGATCGTAAGGTGGCCATCGTGGCCGCGCGCTTTAACGACTTCATCGTTTCAAGTTTGTTGAAGGGGGCCACTGCTTCGTGGGTCGAGCGGGGCGGCGCGGAGGAGGATCTCCTGGTGACGCGTGTGCCTGGAGCATTCGAGTTGCCGGTGGTGGCGCGCAAGCTCGCCGCCAGCGGCCGTTGGGATGCGGTTGTGGCGCTCGGTTGCGTCATCCGCGGCGACACGCCGCACTTCGAGTACGTCGCGGGCGAGTGCGCGCGCGGCCTGAATCTCGCCGCGCTGGAAACCGGTGTGCCGGTCATCTTCGGCGTGCTGACCGTCGAGACCGTGGAGCAGGCGTTGCAACGCGCCGCGACTACCGCCGATAACAAGGGCGGGGAGGCGATGGATACCGCGATCGAGATGGCTGACCTGTTGGCGCGCCTGTGAGCAAGTCATCACCGCCCGAGGCCGCGCACTTTTTTGCCGGCCAGCGCTCCGTCTCCCGCAAGCTCGCGCTGCAGGCGCTGTATCGCTGGCAGTTGAACGACAGCCCCTGGCAGGACCTGATCCTGGAGTTCGGGGACGCCGAGGACATGCCCAAGGCCGACCGAGAGTATTTCCGCGAGCTGGTGGAAGGGGTCTGGCACGGACGTCAGGCGCTCGATGCGCAACTGTCGGGCTGGCTCGACCGCAAGCCGGAGCTGCTCGACCCGGTGGAGCACGCGGTGCTGCTCATCGGGCTGTTCGAGCTGGCCTCGAAGCCGGAGATCCCCTACCGTGTCGCCATCAATGAAGCCGTGAGCCTCTCCAAGCGCTTCGGCGCCACGGACGGCCACAAGTTCGTCAACGCGGTGTTGGACCGGGCCGCGAAGGAATTGCGTCCGCACGAGCACTGAGCATGCCGCTGTCCGAATTCGGGCTCATCGACAAGTACTTCCGCAACAGCGGCATGAGGCGGACGGACGTGCGCCTGGGCATCGGCGATGACGCGGCGCTCCTCGACTCTCCCCCCGGCTGCGATCTGGTCGCGGCAATCGACACGCTGGTCGACGGCGTGCACTTTCCTCGGGGTTGTCCCGCGGCCTCGGTGGGGCATCGCGCGCTGGCTGTGAATCTGAGCGACATGGCGGCGATGGGGGCCCGCCCGAGCTGGGCACTCCTGGCGCTGACGCTCCCCAGGCTCGACGAGGCGTGGCTGGAAGAGTTTGCCGCCGGTTTCTCGGACCTTGCGCGCGCGCACGATGTCGCGCTCGTCGGCGGCGATACAACATCGGGTCCGCTCTGTGTGAGCGTTCAGATCCTGGGGCACGTCCCCCGCGGGCAGGCCTTGTTGCGCTCCGGCGGCCGTCCGGGCGACCTCGTGTTTGTCTCGGGCACGCCGGGCGATGCGGCAGCGGGGCTGGCGGTCGAGCAAGGTGAGCTCATCGGGGCTGCGGATGTCATTACATATCTGCGGCGCCGGTTCCTCTACCCTACGCCTCGCCTGGCGCTGGGGAAGTCTCTGCGTGGGTATGCCACTGCGTGTATCGATGTCTCGGATGGCCTGCTCGGGGATGCGGGAAAGCTGGCTCACGCGAGCGGTTGTGCGGTGGAGCTTCTGTACGAAGATCTGCCGGTGTCCGACGAGCTGGTGAAGGGAGTCGGCGACGAGCGGGCGCGCGAGCTCGCCCTGACCGGCGGCGACGATTACGAGCTGTGCTTCACTGTCAGTCCGACCAACGCCGACAGGCTGCAGCGGGAGCTGCCTCCCGAGCGCTGGGGCTATCGTCGCATAGGGGTCCTGCGCGAGGGTTCCGGGGCGACCGTTCTGAATGACGGGAACGTGATGGAGTTCTCGCATTCCGGCTACGACCACTTCGCGAAGCCGGATCGCTAGAACCGCGATCCCCCGGGGGGCCGGGCGGTGCCGGAGCCGGTGAGGCGTGCATCACAGTCGCGCCGCGGACGCTGACAGTATGCTGTCGCGCGCTTTCGCTATTGCCGCGAGTCATGTCAGCACCGGTTCCCAAGGCCAGCACGCCGCCGAAGGCGAGTCCACGCAAAATACCGGAGAAGATCGGTAAATACGTGGTCATCAAAGAAGTCGGCCGCGGCAGCACCGGCATAGTTTACTTATCGCATGACGCCTACTATGGGCGTGACGTCGCGATCAAGGTCTACAACAGCAACGACGGTGGTGACGAAGAGCGCGCGCGTATCGCTCGCAAGATGTTCCTCTCCGAGGCGCATCTGGTCGGCATGCTGCAGCATCCGCACATCCTGCCTATCTTCGATGCCGGCGAAGAGAACGGTCACTGTTACATCGTGACCGAGCACGTGCACGGCGCGCGCACGCTCGCCGCCTACTGTCGCCCGGATAACCTGCTGCGCATCGACGATACCGTCGAAATCATCTTCAAATGTGCGAAAGCGTTGCACTACGCCCATTCGCGCGGCGTGATCCATCGGGACATCAAGCCGTCGAACATCATGCTCACGCAAGAAAGCGACGTGCGCATCATCGACTTCGGCATCGCGCTCGTGTCCGACTCCGACATCTCGCGCATCGAGGGCATTGCGGGCAGCCCCTCCTATATGTCACCCGAGCAGGTGCAGAGCCTCGATCTCACCAATCGCTCGGATCTGTATTCGCTCGGCGCGGTCATGTACGAGCTGCTCACGGGGTCGCGGCCTTTCCGGGCCGGCAACCTGCAGAAGCTCCTGCACCAGATCGTCTATGCGACGCCCCCTCCCATCCACACGCTGCGCAAGGACATCCCTGAAGAGCTGGAGACCGTCGTCGCCATGGCGCTCCAGAAGGATCCCGCCAAGCGCTACAAGAGCGGCCTGGATTTCGCGGCGGAGCTGACGCGGGTGCACCAGCGCCTGCGAGAAGCCAATTCGCGCATCGACCGGCAGGAGCAGTTTGGCGTGCTGCGCCGGTTGAAGTTCTTCCACGAGTTCTCGCATGCGGAGATCTGGGAGGTTTTGCGGGCGAGCAACTGGCAGGACTACGGCGAAGGCGAGGAGATCGTCAAGGAAGGCGAGATGGACGATCGGTTCTATATCCTCGTCACCGGTAATTGCGCCGTCGAACGTCACGGGAGACGCCTCGGCACGCTGGAGACCGGCGATTGCTTCGGTGAGGCCAGCTACGTTCCGGGCGCGAAG
>DASZVD010000117.1:0-3809 GCA_035547375.1 Steroidobacteraceae bacterium | reverse complement strand
CCCGGTAGCCGCGACCTCGGTGAACTACCTGGTGGGGTCGGACGAGACCCCGCCCGGCTTTCCCGGTACGGCGCACGCGCAAGAGCACATGATGTTCCGCGGGAGCCCCGGCCTTACCGCCGACCAGTTGGCCAACATCGGCAGCGTCATCGGGGGCAATTTCAACGCCAACACGCGTGAAGGGCTCACCCAGTATCTCTATACGGTGCCCGCTGATGACCTCGACGTCGCGCTGCGCATCGAGGCCATCCGGATGCGGGCGGTCCTCGATTCGAAGGAGGAATGGGATCACGAGCGCGGCGCCATCGAGCAGGAAGTCGCCCAGGATCTCTCCGAGCCTGGATATATCCTCTACGAAAAGATCCGCGCCGCCATGTTCGCGGGAACGCCTTACGCGCACGACGCGCTGGGAACCCGCCCGTCGTTCGAAAAAACCACGGCGCAGGCCTTGAAGAGCTTCCACGACACCTGGTACGCACCCAACAATGCCATTCTCGTGATCGCCGGTGACGTCGACCCGCAGGCCACCCTCACCGAGGTCAAGCAGCTCTTCGGCGACATCGAGTCGAAGTCTCTTCCGGCCCGCAAACCGGTCGAGCTCCGCCCCGTCAAGGGCACATCGTTCAGTGTCGACACCGACCAGCCCAGCGGCACCTTGATGATCGCCACCCGCACGGTGGGGCCGACGAGCGCCGACTTTCCGGCGCTCGAGGTGCTGGCCGACGTGTTGAGCAGCCGGCGCTTCGATCTCTTCGGACTCGTACCGCAGGGGAAAGCCCTGGACGCGGGCTTCGCGCTCGACCCCCTGCCCCAGGCGGGACTCGCCTATGCGTCGGTGGCCTTCACGCCGGGTGACGACCCGAAGAGACTCGAGGCCGAGGTTCGCGCCATCCTGACGAAGGTCGCCCGCGACGGCGTACCACCCGAGCTCGTGGAGGCGGCCAAGATCCAGGAGCGCAGTGCCGCTCAGTTCCAACGCAACTCCATCGCGGAGCTCGCTTCCATCTGGTCCGAAGCGTTGACTCTTTACGGGCTGCAGTCGCCCGACGAAGACCTCGCGCGCATCGAGAAGGTCACGGTGTCGGACGTCAACCGCGTCGCACGCCAGTATCTCGACCTGGACCACGCGATTACCGGAGTGATGTTGCCGCGCGGCTCCGGTGCGCCGGTGGCCTCGCGCGGCGGCGGATTCGGCGGCCAGGAATCGATCTCTCTCGGTGAGGCCAAGCCCACCAGGCTGCCGCAATGGGCCGACGCCGCACTGCACCGGCTGGTCGTACCCCCCTCGACCCTGCACCCGGTCGTCACCACGCTCCCCAATGGACTGAGGCTGATCGTGCAAACCGAGAACGTCAGCGACACGGTTACGGTATTGGGACACATCCGCAACCGTCCCGAGACCCAGGAGCCGCACGGCAAAGAAGGCGTCGCGCAGGTGCTCGAGGAGCTGCTCACGTACGGCAGCGAGAAGCTCGATCGCGTGGCATTCCAACAGCAGCTCGACGCCATCGGCGCCCGCGAGAGCGCCGGCACCGACTTCGGTGTTGCGGCGCTCGCGGAGCATTTCGATCGCAGCATGGCGCTGCTCGCGGACAATGAGCTCCATCCCGCGCTGCCGGAGCAGGCACTGAATGTCATCAAAGTGCAGCTTGCGCACGGCGTCGCCGCACGCAACCAGAGCCCCGGGTTCCTCACCCAACACTCATTGCGCGCCGCGCTCTATCCGCAGAGCGACCCCAGCTTGCGCATGGCAACGCCCGAGAGTGTGAAGGGCCTGACGCCGGAGGCGGTGCGCTCTTATTACGAGAGCGTTTTCAGGCCGGACCTCGCCACCATCGTCGTCATCGGCAATGTCACGCCGGCGCAAGCGCGCGCGACCGTCGAAAAGTATTTCAGCGCCTGGGCGGCAGCCGGGCCGAAACCGGACGTGGACCTTCCGGCGGCACCGCCGAACCGCTCGGGAGTCATTGCGGTGCCGGATGCGAGCCGCGTGCAGGACATGGTGGTCCTGGCGCAAAACCTCGCCCTCACCCGCTCGGATCCTGACTACTATCCCCTGCAGTTGGGCAATGCCGTCCTGGGGGGAAGCTTCTACTCCACCCGCCTGAGCATCGACCTGCGCAAGAACTCCGGCCTGGTGTACTCGGTAGGCTCGACGCTGCAGGCCGGCCGCACGCGCGGCGCCTACCTCATCCAATACGCGAGCGATCCTCGGAATGTGGTGAAGGCCGCCAACATGGTGGTGGCCGAGATCAAATCCATGCAAACCGCACCACCCACGGCGGATGAGCTCGTCCGGGTGAAAGCTCTGCTGTTGCGGCAAATCCCGTTGAGCGAGTCGAGCGTCGACGACATCGCCCATGGCCTCCTCGGCCGGGTGGACCTCGGCCTGCCCCTGGATGAGCCGACTGACGCCGCACGCCGTTATATCGGGCTTGGCCCGGCGGACGTGCAGGCCGCGTTCAGGAAATGGTTGCGTCCGGACGACCTCGTGCGCGTGAGCGAGGGCCCCGCCCCGCCGTGAGCGGATACGGCCCCTTGCCGGGTCTCCCGGTTTGATGTTCCCCTGTTTGAGGCGTACAAACCTTTCCAAACGCTTTCAGTGGGGGACTCGCCATGGCGACCATCGACGAAGCGAAGCTCCATGAGTTTCTCGGCAAGGCGGTCGGCGACCTGGGTGCGGCCCTGAGCGCCGTGCTCATTTCCCTGGGCGACGAGCTTGGGCTTTACCGGGAGCTGGCCCAGGGGCCCCTGACTGCGGCCGAGCTGGCGACACGCACGCGGACCAACGAGCGCTACATCCGGGAATGGCTCGCGAATCAGGCTGCCGGCGGCTACGTCGAATACGACGCCGCGCAGGGCAAGTACTCGATGAGCCCTGAGCAGGCGCTCTGCCTGGCCGACCCGCAAGGCCCCGTCGACCTGCCCGGCGCTTACAACATCGTGCAGGACCTCTATCACGTCAAAGAGCGGGCGCGCGAGAATTTCCGCAGCGGCAAGGGCATGGAATGGGGTGAGCACCATCCTTGCCTGTTTCACGGCACCGAACGTTTCTTCCGTGCGGGCTACAACGCCAACCTGTTGTCCGCGTGGCTGCCGGCACTGGACGGCGTCACTGACAAGCTGACACGTGGAGGTAAAGCAGCCGATGTCGGCTGCGGCCACGGCGCGAGCACCATCCTCATGGCGAAGGCGTTTCCGCGCTCGGAATTCGTCGGCATCGACTATCACGAGCCGTCGATCCGGACCGCGCGCGAACGCGCCGCGGAAGCGGGAGTGCGGAACGCCAGGTTTGAGACGGCCGACGCCACCTCCTACGGCGAGAAGGACCTGGATTTCATCGCGTTCTTCGACTGTCTGCACGACATGGCCGATCCCACCGGCGCGGCCCGTCACGCGCGCGAAGCGCTCAAGCCGGACGGAAACTGCATGATCGTGGAGCCTTTTGCCGGTGACCGCGTCGACGACAACCTGAATCCCGTGGGGCGGGTTTACTACGCCGCCTCCTCACTGATCTGCGTGCCGGTTTCGCTTGCGCGCGAAGGCCCCGCGCTCGGAGCGCAGGCGGGCGAGAAACGCCTGCGGCAAGTCGTCGTGGATGAGGGAGGCTTCACCCGATTCCGGCGAGCCACCGAGACGCCGTTCAACATCGTGCTCGAGGCGAGACCCTAGCCCGACTTCGCGGATTCGCCCCCGGATTTGAGGGTGGCCGGCGGTGCAGGTGACGACGATTCAGGCACTTACGCGCGTGCGGGGGCCGGAAGTGGCTGTAGTGAAGACCTTGCCGCTGGCCACCTGCGCGGCGATGC
>DASZVD010000116.1:0-2209 GCA_035547375.1 Steroidobacteraceae bacterium | reverse complement strand
ATGCGTGCCGCGAATGTGGGCGGCCGCTTTCTTCCCGGGCGCCACCGCCCGGCGGCCCAGGCCGTCGAGGATGCCGCACTCCTTTTCCTCGCGCGCGGGATTGCACTGCCGGCGCAAGACTTTCAACTGCCTTTCAAGGCTCTGCAACTCCGCCACGCGCGTGGCGACGTGCGCGATGTGCTCGTCGATGAGTCGATGCGTGGCCTCACAACGCTCCTGCGGCAGGTCGCGGACGCGCAGCAGGTGCCGGATCTCCTCCAGAGTCATGTCCAGCGAGCGGCAATTGCGGATGAACGCGAGGCGCTCCACGTGCGCGCGCCCGTAGAGGCGGTAATTGCCGGCCGTGCGCGTGGGCTCCGGCAACAAGCCTTCGCGCTCGTAGTAACGAATCGTCTCCGCCGGGCATTGCGTGCGGCGCGCGAGCTCGCCGATCTTCAAACTCTGGCTCACGAGGCTTGACCTTGAAGTTGCTTCAAGGTTTTGACTATACGCCGCTGCCCGCGAGAATGTAGCAAAATCACCGGCGCGTCATTGCCACCAGGCCCGCGAGGGCTGTAACAGGACTGTCATGCAGATCCACGACCATGTCCCCAACGCCTGGGGCCGTTCTTTTCTTTGGGGCGGACTGGTGCTCGGTCTGCTCCTGGTCGCGGCCTTCCTCACCCACGGCTTCGGGCTGATGCCCGCGGCCGCGCCGGCTCCCGAGCCGGTCATGCTGCTGCGCCAGGGCGACAAGATCGTCATCCCGGCGAGCTCGCCGCTGCGCAAGCGCGTGGCGGTCGAGCCCGCCCGGGCGGAGGAAGTCGGCGCGAAGTTGGTGTTGCCGGGTGTCGTCGAGTCGGACCCGGCGCGCACCGCGGCCGTCCTGACTCCGCTCGGCGGACGCGTCCTGGAGATCAAGGTGGCGCTGGGCGATCGCGTGCGCCAGGGGCAGGTGTTGGCCCTCATCGACTCTCCCGACCTCGGCCAGGCGTACGACGACAACGAGAAGGCGGCTGACACCGTGCAGCTGACCCGGAAAAACCTCGAGCGCCAGGCGGAGCAGCTCAAGCTCGGCACCGTGTCCACCCGCGACCTCGATCAGGCACGCAGCGACAACACGCAGGCCGTGGCCGAATATTCCCGCACCCTGGCGCGGTTGCGGACGCTCGGAGTGCCCGAGCAGCGCCGGCCGCACTCCACGCTGCTGGCGGTCACCGCTCCCGTGTCGGGCAGCGTCACCGCGCTCGCCATCGCCCGCGGCAACATGATCAACGACCCGACGCAGCCGATCATGACCGTCGCCGACCTGGGCACGGTATGGATCACGGCCATGGTGCCCGAGAAGGATATCGCCGTCGTTGCCAGGGATCTGGACGCGGATGTCACGCTGGCCGCCTATCCCGGGCGGGTCCTGCACGGGAAGGTGCTGTTCGTCAGCGACGTCATCGAGCCCGACTCACGTCGCGACAAGGTGCGCATCGCGTTCGCGAACGCGGACACCAGCCTGAAGCCCAACATGTTTGCGACCGTCACGATCCTCGGGCCGAAGCGTTCGCGGGTGGTCCTGCCGACCTCGGCCCTGCTGATGAACAACGACCGCACCTCGGTGTTCATCGCCACGGCACCCTGGACCTTCGAGCGCCGCACGATCGAGGCGCAGCTCGAGGAAGGCACGACGATCGCGCTCGACTCGGGTGTGCAACCGGGCGAGCAAGTGGTGGTGAAGGGCGGAATTCTCCTCAATGATTGACCAGCTCGTCGGTATCTGCCTGCACCGGCGGGTCGCGGTCATCATCCTGGCCGCGTTGCTGCTCGGCTTCGGCGTCTATGCGTGGGAAACGCTTTCCGTGGAGGCCTATCCCGAGCTCGGCGACGTCGCAGCCCAGGTCACGACCCAAGTTCCCGGCCTCGCCGCCGAGGAGGTCGAGCAGCTGATCACCGTACCGCTCGAGCGGGAGATCAACGGCACGCCGGGGCTGCTGCTGATGCGCTCCTCGAGCACATTCGGCCTCTCCCTGATCACCGTGTTGTTTCGGGACGGCTACGAGGACTATTGGGCCCGCCAACGTCTGCTCGAGCGCATCAACCAGACCACCCTGCCGCCGGGCGCCGCGCCGTCGCTCGATCCGGTGGCCGGACCCGGCGGTGAGATCTTCCGCTACACCCTCGAATCCGACACGCGCAACCTGCAGGAGCTGTCGGAGATCCAGCGCTGGACCGTCATCCC